>JAUSHW010000101.1 GCA_030648395.1 Nitrospirales bacterium
AACCCGTACATGAGATAGGCGTGCACCATGATGCCGGCCTCGCGGAAGGCCGCCGCAACGCGCGCAGTCTGGCCCACGGTGATGCCCTTCTTCATCGCCTCCAGGAGCCGGTCGGAGGCCGCCTCCAACCCCGCGCTGACGGCAATGCAGCCGGAGGCGGCCAGGAGGCGGCAGAGATCCGGCGTGAAGGCTTCTTCGAAGCGAATGTTCCCCCACCACGAGATCGCCACCCCACGCTCCATGAGCGTCACGGCAAGATCCTTGAGGCCGGCCGGCGGCGCCGCCTCATCCACAAAGTGGAACCCGCGCCGCCCCGTCTCGGCAATCAGGGCCTCGATGCGATCGGCCAGGATGTCACCCGGCGCGGCCTCATAGCGTCCGATGTAGTCCAATCCCACATCGCAAAACGTGCATTGCTTCCAGTAACAGCCATGCGCGACGGTCAGCTTGTTCCAATGGCCGTCGGACCAGAGCCGATGCATCGGGTTCAGCGTATCCAGGACGGAGAGGTACCGGTCGAGCGGCAGACCCGCATACGTCGGCGTGCCAATGTCCGCCATCCCGAACTCGGCATCGCGGGCGCCGTCCCGCCAGGCGACTGTTCCTTTCACGCGAAGGAATGTGCGCCGCAACTCGGCTTCGTCACGCTTCCCCGCAAGGTGCTCCAGAAGACAGAGCAGCGGGCGCTCGCCGTCGTCCAGCGTCACATAGTCCACGTAATCGAACACGCGCGGGTCGCCCAACCGTCTGAGCTCCGTATTGGCATAGCCGCCGCCAAGCACGATCCGCACGGAAGGGCGACGCGCCTTCAGCGCCTGGGCAATCCGGAAGGCTCCGTACAGGTTGCCGGGAAACGGCACGGTCAGACCGACGAGGGTCGGATCGGTCGCGTCCACATGCCGCCACAAGGCGTCCAGCATCAATTCATCCGTCAAGCCTGGTGATGCGGCAAGGGCGCGCGCCATCACGTCGAAGGACGTGGCCGACGTGCCCACGTGCTCGGCATAGCGATTAATGGCAAAGTGCGGCGCCACGGTCTCATGGACCAGATCGGCCAGATCTTCCAGGTACAGCGTGGCCAGGTGCCGGGCCCGGTCCATCATGCCGAGAGCGCCGAAGGCTTGCGTCCGGTCGGCGGCGGCCGCAAATCTCGGCCCCTGCGGAAGAAAGCCGCCCTGGCAGATACGAGGCGCCAGCGCCGGGTCTCGCCCCTGGAGAAATCCGATCACGGCGTCGATTGAATCAAAGTAGGCCTTCTGCAACGCCAGCATCTGCCGCGCTTCGCCGGGAAGGTCTCCGGGCATCCGGCTGAGCCGGTCAAACACGCGCTCAAGCCCATTCCGGCAGAAAAGTGCAAGCACCATCTCGATCCCAACGTCTGCCTGGGAAACCGCATAGCCGCGCGGCTTCAGAAAGCCCGTCAGGTAGGCAGTCGCGGGATAGGGCGTGTTGAGCTGGGTGAGCGGAGGAATGATGAGCAGGACGCGAGGGGAAATCATGACGCTACTTTCACACCCGCCCGCCCCGGCCGCGCCGAGGCGCGTCCTTCTCCCGTGTCTTCAGCAAGTCCCACGGCGGCGATCAGCTTTTCCTGTTCCTTGGGTGTGAGTTCCCGCCACTTCCCGACCGGAAGGTCGTCCAGTCGAATATGCATGATGCGGACACGCACCAAACGCACCACACGGTACCCGAGCGCCGAGCACATGCGGCGGATCTGCCGATTGCGTCCCTCCGTCAGCATGATCCTGAAGGTGAGGACGCCCACCCTGGCGGTCCGGCAGAGCCTGGTCTTCGTGCCCTGCACGAGCACCCCTTGCTCCACGCAGCGCAAAAAAGTCGGTGAATACGGCCGATCCAACGTGACCATGTACTCCCGCTCATGCCCGAACTCAGCCCGGAGAATGAGATTGACGATGTCGCCGTCATTGGTCAGCAGGATCAGGCCGGATGAGTCCTTGTCCAGGCGGCCAACAGGAAAAATGCGCTCGGGATAGCCCACCGCCTGAAGGATATTGCCCTCCACGTGCAACTCCGTCGTGCAGGTCACCCCGACCGGCTTGTGATAGGCCAGATATACGACATGCGGCCGGCTCTTCACCGCGCATCCGTCCACGGTCACCACGTCATCGTCCGCCACCTGGTCGCCCAGCACCGCCACGCGCCCATTGATCCGCACGCGGCCCTCTTCAATCATGAGGTCCGCGGCGCGGCGGGAGCAGAAGCCCTGCTCGGTAAAGTATTTATTGACGCGAACCTTGGTCACGCAGGACTCTCCACCACAATCGCCTCATCGTTCAATTCGGCATGAAGCGCGCGCAGGATACCGGCCTCGCTTTGAGCCTGCTCCAGAAGATCGGGAGCGACTTCACCGACGAACTCCACCCAGCGTTCCAACTTGAGATAGAAGAAGTCATAGGGGTCGGCGACCGGACGGGACTGCCGGAACCAGAAGCGCATAAAATCCGTGGTGATGACGCCACGCTTCTCCAACGATTTCCAGATGGCTGGAAACAACTCTGCAATATCCCCTCCCCAGCACAAAAGCTCGTGCGGCAAGTATCGGGTAGCGTACCGGTGAAGTCCCTCCAGGTCCACGCCTTCAGCGAGAGAAGCGATGCCGCTGCTCCCCAAGACCTCCTGCCCGGAGGCTACCCTGGCATAGACCCCATAGAGTTCGGCCAAACCCTGATTATCTTTTGTAGGGGCGGGCAACCCTGCCAAATGCAGGGCTGATTGATACCCTGCCCGGTCGAATCGGGAGGGAGTAACACCCTCCCCTACACGATGAGAAAACGCCCTCTGGCAGGCCTGTTCGCCTTTCAGTTGCCCGAACTCTTCGACAATGACCGGAACGGCCTTGGTGTCCACCTCCAGCGCGATCCCCTTGAGAGCGGTCAGCCCCGGATGCCCCAGAACCTGCCGCAGAAGATCGAAGAGGACGCCTGGCACTGGCGCATCGTGCCGGTCGATCCAGTCAGGAAGCCGGTTCAACGACTCGTCTTTTTCGTGCACGCCCAGGCCGGCGAGATGAATCTGCACCACCCGGTCCAGCGGGAAGGTCGCAAGGAACTCCGCCGCGAAGGCCTCCGGGCTCCGGAAGCGCCGGCGCTCGCGGTACCGCCAGTGCGTCCAGAGATGGCCGATGTCGAGAACCATCCCGCAGGACGTCCGTTCAGCAATCTGCGCAAAGAACTCCGAGACCGGCAGATCACCGAACCCGAAGTAGGTCAGCGGGGGCAACTCAAGCAGCAGCAACGGAACGGCGCCTGGCTTATCCTTTTGGGCAAACCACTCGTCCAGACATCCCTGTGCCCACGCCGTATTGGCCGCCACTGCCTTCGCCGAGGCATCCGTCAACAGAGGCGGCAGATACGTCCCAAATGAATAGCCCCCGATCTGCTTGCCGGCGCATTCATGGGTGGCCCACCCTGCGCCGATCACCTCCGTATGGCGGGCGATCGTTTCAACTGCCTGCTTCCATGGGGTCGCGAAGCGCATGGCGGGATCGATCAGCCACAGGCCCTCGGCGTGATACGCCAACGGCACTCCCGGCAGGGCCGCGCAAACACGCGCAAGCTCCCTCGTCGGGGATTTGAAAATTTCAAGATACTCGGGCAGCGAGCCGGCCGATTCGAGTGCCTGATGTAATTCCAGCAGATCGGGGCTGAAGACATCCACGGACAGGCCGATCCCGTGAACCGGAATGCGCGCGGCCCGCGCCTCGAAACTCTCTACAGGCGAATCCATACGCTAAGAAGTGTATGCCGAACCGAACGGGATTTCAAACGGGCGGTCAGGTAAAGAGCAGGTCACTGAACTCGGACATGAAGCCGTAATAGAGGGGGGCGAAGTGCTTGAGGCTCTCGGGGCTCGTCTCCTTCAGTTTCTTGAAAAAATACACTTGCTGGCGGGGGTCCACCTGCTCCAGCAGCTTGGACAGGTTGGCCATCGAGTAGCTGCCGGCCGGAATGCTGAGCACGTAATGAACGAGCCGCTCGACAAACTGCTCGGCCACGTAAGGGCTCGACAGCAGCCCGTCGGGGATTTTCCCCGTCGCCAGCATCTCTTGGAACGACACGGCTTGAGCCGCAAAGGGCACTGCCGAGGATTGGGAATCCGACACCGCCACCTCCACATTGCCGGGAGCACGCGCTCGCCCGCTCACTCTACAAAAGGGTCGCCCGAGAGTCAAGAACTGTAGCATTCCATTTGATGCATTGTGTAGAATGCCGGGGCTTTTGACGTTTCATTCACATGACATGAGGGGGTTGCATGCCATTCCGTATTCACGTCGCTCCGGGGAAGATCATCGCCCTGCTTTTCATCGGCCTCTTTTTCGTGACGGAAGCGCCGGCCGCAGACAAGCCATCCTACGCCGACACCGTCGTCATCATCATGGTGGACGGGCTGCGGCCCGACGCCCTGAAACAGGCCAAGACACCGGTCCTGGAGGGCCTCATCAAACGGGGATCCTTCACCATGAAGGCACAGACCGTCACTCCCAGCCGGACCCTGCCCGCCTTCACGTCCATGCTGACGGGTCTGCCGGTCGAGACCCACGGGGTGGACTGGAACGACTACGAGCCCCAACGCGGCTTCCTGAAGGCGCCGACCGTCTTTGAGATCGCCACCTTCAACGGCAGCAAATGGGGCGCCGCGTTCATTCAGAAGGAGAAACTCCTCCACGCGATAAAGCAGGATCGGCGCATGGACCTCCACGTCTGCAACGTGAGCGAGCCTGGCTGCACCGCCAAAAAGATCGCCGCCGACGTCATCAACTCCTATAAAACCTCAACCGACTCCACCAAGCCCTCCCTGTTTCTCATCCACTTCGCCGAGGCCGACCACGCGGGGCATGCCGACGGCTGGATGAGCAAGCCGTATCTCAAGGCGGTCGAGGACATCGACCGGGCGATCGGCACGCTCCTCAAGGGGTTCAAAGAACTGGGGCTTTACGAGCGGACCACCTTCATCGTCTCGGCCGACCACGGGGGCCACGGCACCACCCATGGAACCACGATGCCCGAAGACATGACGATTCCATGGATTGCGGCGGGACCGGGCGTCAAGGTGGGGCATGAAATCAAGCAACCGGTGTCGCTGATGGATACGCCGGCGACCGTGATGCGCGCCTTCGGGATATCCGATTACTATGTGGAGTGGAAGAGTCGCTCAGTCGAGGAGATGTTCGAAGCCGCCATAGCAGCGACGCCGGCGGGAACCGGCCAGCCTAGTCAATAATATACTTCAGCGGGTCAACGCCGGTCCCGCTAACCTCGATTTCATAATGGAGGTGCGGGCCGGTTGAGAGGCCCGTATTGCCCACCCATCCGAGCAGGTCCCCCCGCCTGACGGGCTGGCCCGTCTTCACCTTGAGCTTGTCCATGTGGCCGTAGATCGAGCGCATGCCGTATCCGTGCGAGAGCGTCACGGTGTTGCCGAGGCCCGCCTCGCTGCCTGCGAACGCAACGGTCCCGGCGGCGGGCGCGATCACCGGCGTCCGCATCGGCGCCGAGATGTCCACCCCGCCATGCAGAGTGTCCTTGCCTGTAAACGGGGACACCCGCCGTCCGAATCCCGAGGACACCCACCCCCGAACCGGCCAGATCGACGGCGTTGACCCCCATTGCGTCTTCCGCTCGCCGACGATGCCCTTCAGCTCATGCAGATATTGTTCCTGTAGGACGGCCTCGTCCTTCATCCACGCCAACTTCTGCTGCAACTGCGCGGAGACGCTCGCAATGGTCTCGCGCTCTCCCCCCATGCCACCCAACGGCATCGCTGCGTTGGACTCTTCCTTCCCGCCCAGGCCTAAGGGCGACGGCGGCACCTTGGGGGGATCCAGCCCCAGCATCATCCGAATCCGGATGTTCACTTCCCGCATCGTCGACAGTTGCTTGCGGAGGTCTTCCATCGATGAAGACAGTGCGCTGGCCTGCTGGCGGTGCTGGACCGCCTCGGACCGCAGGGCCTCCAGCTCCCAGATCTCCCCGCTTCGGGTCACGTACTGGACCAGGAACAGCGCCTCGACAACAGCCGCGAGCAAGCCGGTTATCAGAAGAATTTTGACAGTTCGCCGCCTGATGCTAAACCGGCGGGGATGCGAGGTCGCGCCCGGAAAGACGACAATGTGGAATTCGGGGTCAGATTTACTCATACAACCAAAATAACCAAGCCATAAAAACAGGGGCAATGAGTACCATACCCCCTTCTAAAATGTCAATAAGCCCCATTTGGATTTAGAACGAAATCGTCGCTTTATTTAAATATCTTAATGTGTTGCGTGCGAGGCGCCCTTAGGATGTTGACTCGGACACCCACCGGATATAGTCGGTGGACCCCATGACAACGGGCAGGGCAATGATCTCAGGCACACTGTAGCTATGGAGCCGCTTGACGGCTTCGGCCAATAGCGCAAACCGGGCTCGGCGCGACTTGACCAGCAGGAGCACCTCGTCCTCCTGGGACAGTTTCTGCTCCCACATAAAAATCGACCGCACCTGGGGCACAATGGTGACGCAAGCGGCCAGCCGATCTTCAACCAGCCGCCGGGCAATCCGATCGGCTTCCTCCCGCGAGGCCGCGGTAATCAGCACCACAATGGCATCGCCGCCTTCAGTCACGTTGACCGAGTCTTCCACCGCGCCTCCGTTTTACAATTCCGCCGGTTGACAGCACAGAGAACGCCGCCTTACTATCATCCCTACAGGGAGGGTTCGCGCCATGGGTTTTACCATCACGGTCCAGGAACTGAAGCAGAAAATAGATCAGGGCGAAAAGGTTGTCCTCATCGACGTCCGGGAGCCCTGGGAATATAACATCGCCAAAATCGAAGGGGCTCAGCTCATTCCGCTCGGCACGCTGTCGACCGAGTTCAAGAAGCTCGATTCCAACGCCGAGATCGTCATCCACTGCAAAATGGGGATGCGGAGCATGGATGCCACCCAGTTCCTCCTCCAGCAAGGGTTCACGAACGTGAAAAACATGACGGGCGGCATTCTCGCCTGGTCCCAACACATCGACCCGTCGGTCCCCATCTACTGAGGACTCAGGTCGTGCGCTCCAGTTGCCGGTAGTAGTCCACGGTCCGCGCCAGGCCGTCTTTCAACGAGACCTTCGGTTCCCAGTCCAGTTCCCGGTGGATTCTGGATGAGTCGAGCGCGATCCTCATCTGCTCTCCTTTTTTCACCGGCCCGTGCACCTCGCGGCCAGACGGGTTAATAAGCCCGGCCAGCAGGCTGAACAGCTCGTTGATGGTCGTTTCCTGCCCCGTCCCCACGTTGTAGATCCCGTGGGCATCCTTGCCCAGGGCGGCGATGTTCGCCTCGACCACGTCGTCCACGTAAACAAAGTCGCGGGTCTGCCGGCCGTTTCCGTTGATGATCGGCTGTTCGCCCTGCAGCATTTTCTGAGTGAAGATGGCCACGACGCCCGCCTCCCCGTGCGGATCCTGGCGGGGACCAAACACGTTGGCATACCTGAGGCTCACGTACTCCATCCCGTCGGCGTCGTAGGAGTAGCGCAGGTACTCGTCCCCCACCGCCTTGCTGATGCCGTAGGGCGACCCCGGACGCGTGGGATGGGATTCTGAAACCGGAAGCTTTTCCGGCTCTCCGTACACGGCCCCGCCGGAGGATGCAAAGATGAACTTGCGCACCCCGTACTTGATGGCGTACCGCAGGACATTGAGCGTGCCCAGGATGTTCGTCTCAGCGTCGAACATCGGGTCTTGCACGGAGCGCCGCACGTCCATCTGGGCCGCGTGGTGGCATACGATGGCGGGGCGCTCCCGGCGAAAAACCCGTTCCAGCCACCGACTCCGGATGTCGGCACGATAAAAATTAGCCGCGCGGTTGATGTTCCGTCGCTTGCCCGTCGCCAGGTTGTCGGCGACCACAACCCCGTAGCCTTCCTGGACGAGCCGGTCCACGATGTGCGACCCGATGAAGCCCGCTCCTCCCGTCACCAAAATCTTCATGATGGACGCAGCCTGATCAAGTATTCGACGTTACCCTTCTGCCCGGTGATCGGTGACGGGATTTCCCCGCACCACTCCCATCGCTGACTCTCGACGGCGCGGCGGACCTTCTCCACGGTTTCCAGCCGGAGGTGCTCGTCACGCACAATGCCGCCGCGGCCCACCCTCCCCTTGCCGACCTCGAACTGCGGCTTGAGCAGCGCCACCACCTGCCCTGCCGGAGCCAGGCACGCCCGGACTGCCGGAAGTATCATGGTGAGGGAAATGAACGACACGTCGATGACGGCCAACTCAACCGGCTCGGGAACATGCGACCGATCCAGGTACCGCGCATTGCATCGTTCGATCACCACGACGCGGGGATCCTGCCGGAGGCGCCAGGCGAGCTGACCGTAGCCGACGTCCACCGCGTAGACGCGCACCGCGCCGCGCTGAAGAAGGCAGTCCGTAAAGCCTCCTGTCGAGGCCCCAACGTCTAGCGCGACCTTGCCAGCCGGATCGATTTCGAACGCGTCCAAGGCCGCCTGCAATTTGAGGCCGCCACGCCCCACATAGGGGTGATCGGGCCCGGCCACTTCAATTGAAATTTCCGGCTGAATGGTTTGGGACGCCCGGGCGGCGACACACCCGGCGACACTGACAACGCCAGCGAGGATCAGGGCCTGAGCCCGCTCCCGGCTCTCCGCAAGCCCGCGGCGAACCATCGCCAGGTCCAACCGCTCCGTCGCCTTGCCCCCGCGCGGGGCCACCACCGCAGTTCTGTCAGTCTTTGACGTCGCCGTTGCCTTGGCCAGTCTCACCATGTCCCTCGAGTTCCAATGGACGTGTCCGCTTCCGACCGTCCTTGTCCTTGACCAGAATCTCTACCTTGCGCTCGGCGTCATCAAGCATCTTGAGACAGACCTTGGAGAGCTTAATGCCCTCCTCAAAGATCCGCATGGAATCATCCAGCGGCAGTTCGCCTCGCTCCAGTTCGGCCACGATTGTTTCCAGGCGCGTCAGCGCTTCTTCAAATTTTACCGTCGCCACTTCGTCATGCCTCCGCCTCCCGCATTATACGCCGCCACGTTCCTGAATCAATCCGGTAAAAGTTTCTCGCCGGTCCGCTGGACCTCGCACAACAGTTCGCCCGAGGCCAGGCGGATGTGCACCGTCTCGCCTGGCGCCGCATCCGACGCGGCGCGCAGCACCGCCAGATCTGGCCACCGGCGGGTGATGCTGTATCCCCTGGCCAGAATCGCCAGCGGGCTCAGCGCATGGACGGCGCCGACCGCCTCCTGAAGGGACCGCCGCCCCAGCTCAAGCGCCACCTGCATCCGCTGATGGAGCCTCGCTCGAAGGTGGGGCAGCATGGTCAATCCACGCTGAATCCGCTGAACCGGGCTGTGCAGCATGACCTCCTGCCGGAGCGCCTCGCACGCCGCCCGCACACCGCCGAGGCGGTTCACCTGAGCGCGGCGCAGGCGCATCTCGAGGTCGTCGCAGCGCTGCATGGCCCGCGCCACCAGCGCGGTCGGATCGAGGAGACCGCGTCGCTCGGCTTCAATGCGCGCGCGGCGATCCCGCAGATCGGTACGCATCGCCTGCACAGTCCGATCCCACAGGCTCTTCGCCTGGCCGAGCAGGTTCTGCCGGTCACGAACCACCAGTTCAGCGGCGGCCGACGGTGTGGCCGCCCGCACGTCGGCCACGAAATCGGCGATCGTATAGTCGATCTCGTGCCCCACGGCCGAGACGACGGGAATGCGCGAGGCCGCGATGGCGCGGGCAACGATCTCCTCGTTGAACGGCCAGAGGTCTTCAAGTGATCCTCCGCCCCGTCCGACGATCAGGACGTCGAAGCCACCGATCTCGTTGAGCTCTTCGATGGCGCGGGCAATTTCCCCGGCCGCGCTGTCGCCCTGAACCGCCACCGGGTTCAGCACGATCTCGATCCCGGGAAACCGTTTGCGTGCGACGTGCACGATATCCCTGATCGCCGCGCCGGTCGGCGAAGTCACCACGCCGATCCGGCAGGGCAGGAACGGAAGCGGCCGCTTCCTCGCCTGATCAAACAGGCCTTCGGCCGCCAGCCGTTCCTTGAGCTGCTCGAAGGCCAGTTGCAGCGCCCCCACGCCTTTCGGCTCGGCGTGCTCGACAACCACCTGATAGTCGCCCCGGGGTTCGTATACGGTCAGCCGCCCGCGGCAGACGAGGTGCATGCCGTCCTGCAAGGCAAACCGCACGGTGCGCCCGGCAGACCGGAACAAGACCGCCCGGATTTGACTGGTGGCGTCCTTCAGCGTGAAGTAGGCATGGCCCGACGTGGGGATGCGGAGGTTGGACACCTCCCCCTCCACCCAGACCTCGGAGAACGCGGACTCGATGTGCAGGCGAAGAAGAGCGGTGAGGGCCGAAACGGTGTAGAGCGCTCGCGGAGGTGGTCCGCCGGGCATCCCGTCAATCCTGAATACGGAGTCGTTCGATGGAGACCGCTTTCCCCACCGTCGTGTCCACGTCGAACAGCACGGCCGAAAACACGCAGGGTCCGGGGGCCACTTCAAAGCGGCGCGGCATCTGGGTCAGAAACTTCTCAATGGCGATTTCCTTCGTGACGCCGATCACGGAGTCGATCGGACCGACCATGCCGACCTCTGTGAGATAGGCCGTCCCCTTGGGCAGGATCCGCTCGTCGGCCGTCTGGACGTGCGTGTGCGTGCCGAACACGCCGCTGACGTCCCCATCCAGATACCAGCCCATTGCCATTTTTTCGGAGGTCGCCTCCGCGTGCATGTCCACAATCACGGTTTGCGCTTCACGTCGGAGCGCCTCAACCTCGTGCCGCCCCACCCGGAACGGACAATCCAGCGTCGGCATGGACACCCGCCCCATCAACTGCAAGACCCCGACCTTTTCACCCGACGCCATCGTCACCACCACGCTGCCGTTGCCAGGAACCCCCTTGGGGTAGTTGGCCGGCCGCAACAGGCGCGGCTCCTTTTTGATGTAGTCGATGATTTCCTTCTTGTCCCAGATGTGATTCCCGCTGGTGATGACGTGCACGCCGACCGCAAACAACTCCTGCGCCACACTCGGCGTGATGCCGAATCCACCCGCGGCGTTCTCGGCGTTGGCGATGACGACGTCCACCCCCCGTTCCCGGACGAGCTTGGGTACAAGCCGGGCCACGGTCTTCCGGCCCGACTCGCCCACGATATCGCCGATGAACAGAATCTTCATGTTTTACTTCGCAACGTCAATATACCGACTTTCGCGAATCACCGTGACCTTGATCTGGCCTGGATACGTGAGCTCCTGCTCGATCTTACGGGCAAGATCCCGCGACAGCACGGCGCACTCCGCGTCCGAAATCGCCTCCTGCTTCACGATCACCCGGATCTCCCGCCCGGCCTGGATCGCATAGGCCTTTTCCACGCCCTTGTAATCGACCGCCAGCTTCTCCAGCTTCTCCAGCCGTTTGATATAGGATTCGACGGTCTCCCGGCGGGCGCCCGGCCGGGCCGCCGACAGCGCCTCGCCCGCGGCCACCAGCACCGTTTCGGGACAGATCGGCTCCACCTGTTCATGATGCGCGGCGATGGCGTTGACGATGCGCGGCTCCTCACCGTATTTCTTGGCGAAGTCCCCGCCGATGATGGCGTGCGGCCCCTCTTCCTCCTGGCTCAGCGCCTTGCCCATGTCATGCATCAGGGCCCCGCGCCGTGCCAGCTTCACATCCAACTCCAGCTCCGCGGCCATGATCCCGCAGATGTAGGCCGCCTCCCGCGCATGATACAGGTTGTTCTGGCCGTAGCTCGTCCGGAACTTCAGCTTGCCCAGCAGCTTCACGATTTCCATGTTGACGTTCGGAATCCCCAGCTCGAAGAGGATCTTCTCGGCCTCCTCGATCATCATCTTGTCCAGGTCCTTCTTGACCCTCTCGACCACTTCCTCAATCCGGGTCGGATGGATCCGCCCGTCCGCCATGAGCCGCTCCAGAGAGACCTTCGCAATTTCACGGCGCAGCGGATCAAACCCGGAAATCAGCACCGCCTCGGGTGTCTCATCCACCACCAGATCGATCCCCGTCGCCGCCTCGAGCGCCCGGATGTTCCGGCCTTCCCGCCCGATGATCCGCCCCTTCATGCTGTCGTTGGGAATCGCCACCACCGAGATCGTGGCTTCCGACACGTAATCCCGCGTGATCCGCTGAATGGACCGGGTGATGATGTCCTTCGCTTCCCGGTCGGCAATCTCCTTGGTTTCATCCTGAATCCGCTTGATCATCTTGGCGGATTCGAACTTGACGTCGCTCTCAACCTGCGCCAACAGGGCCGCTTTGGCTTCGGCGGCCGTCATGCCGGCGGCATACTCGAGCGCCTTCGTGCGTTCCTGAACGAGGTGCTCCGTCTCGGCCGCCTTGTCGACAATCTCCTTCTCGCGAAGCGCGACCGCTTTCTCCTTCTTCTGGAGCTCGGATTCGCGCCGGTCGCAGGTGGAAACTTTTCGGTCCAGCGCCTCTTCCTTCTGCAGCTGCCGCTTCTCCAACCCGAGAATCTCGGCACGCTGAGCCTGGATCTCCTTATCCAGATCGGCCTTGGCCTGCACGATCATACCCTTGGCCTCAACCTTGGCCTCCCGGGCTCCCGTCACCGCCTCTTTCTCGGCCGCCTTGACGATCTGTGCCGCACGCTCTTCAGCCTCACGGAGACGCGAGGCAACGACCTTGCCCTGAATGAGCCAGAGCATGCCGATCCCGATAGCCGCACCTGCTGCAACCGCAACGATGATGATAGCTATTTCTATAATTGTAATGGTGCCACCTCCCTTTGTGCCAGGGGCAGCGGATCCGTCCTTCAGGACACCGCGGCCACGCCCGGCGCAGATACACAAGGAGCGGGAGATAGAATGCGTTGGTGGGAAAGCAGACGGAAGGTCGCTTACGAAAGAGCGCCGACTGACCGCACGAAGACGAGCGACAAGACGCGAGACAGTTCAGGAGGTGGCTTGCGTTCCAAAAGAAACGCTCTCAACGGCAATTTCCCCTCATATCACCAAATCGAAAACGCCACCCCTCGGCAGGTTCTTGATCTTTCAGGTTCGAGCCCTGCCCGCATCGTCATGTAATCCGACTTCGCCGTTCACTCTGGTAAAATTTCCAGCTCTCTGCGTAACTTCAACCTGTTCTACCGTAGCCACAAACCCTGCCAGCGCAGGGCCTCTCACCAACGGGATTCTCTACATCCCCGTTCACCCGGCAGTGTAACAAAACGCCTGCAGCCTTTCAAGGCAAAAGACCCTACCGGGAGCCTCCGAGCGTCTCCTCGATCGATTCGAGGAGCCCTTCGGCAAGCTTTTCCACACTCTCCGCGTTCTCCTGCTGAAGCTTGCGCGCCTCATGGAGCTCATGTGCGAGGTTCAGCGCCGTCAGAACCGCGACCTTCGTAGGCGTGGCCGCCTTCATGCCCGCCGCCAGCGTCCTCATCTGCTCGTCGACCTGGCGGGCCAGCCCGACCACGTAGGCCTGGTCGGCCTCCCCCCGGACAGCGTACCGCTGCCCGTAAATCTCAACCTCAAACGTCTGACTCACCGCGCACCCCCCTCATTCGTGTCGCCGCCTGATTCGATCAGTTCAAGCTCGCCAAGGATTTTCTTCAGGCGCCCGCGGAGCCAGTCGCGTTCCTTCTCCCACCGCCGGGCCTCGGCGGCCTGCCGGGCCACCCTGGCATCAGCCTCACGGAGACGGGTCTCCAGCATGGCCGCCCGCCGCTTCAGATCGGCGGAGTGCTTGATGATCTCCTTGACCCTGGCTTCGAGGGCCTCAATTTTGTTGCCGCCCGCCATCAGCAGACCTTCTCAAAAGACGCCGCGCATTCCCGGCCGTTCACCCGCCGATACTCCCGGTGACTCCGAAGCACTCGTTTAACATAAAGCCTGGTCTCCGTATAGGGAATTGATTCGATAAACTCATCGGGCTCGACTCCTCCAAACTGCTGAACCCACTTCGCCACGGCTTCAGGGCCTGCGTTGTAGGCGGCGACCATATACACAGGATTGTGGTCGAACTTCTCGGCCAGGTGGCCGAGATACCAGCTTCCGAGCCGGATGTTATAGCGGGGATCGAACAGGCGTTCCCTGCTGAAGGGTTCGCCGCCAAGCCGGCCGGCAATCATCTGGCCGGTCTGCGGCATCACCTGCATCAGCCCGAGCGCGCCGGCCGGTGAAACCGCGTCCGGATTGTACACGCTCTCTTCGCGGATGACCGCTGCGATGAGGTAGGGATCAACACCATTGGTGGTCGACGCCTGAATCGCGGGCAGCAATCCCTGGGGGTACGCCAGCTCCCAGAACGACGAGGGCACGCCGCTGATGCCGCGTTCCAGCACGTCGGGAAACGTGAGCTGCACCAGCTTCAGGGCGCGATGGTACTCGCCGAAGTCCTTCAGCAGGCCGGCCATCCAGAGAATTTCGCCGCGGTCACCACCGATCTTTCCCGTCAGTACCGCCGCTTCCTCGGCAGCCTCGCGCAATAGGCCCACCATGCGCAGTTCCACAGCGCGCTGATAGTGCGCGTCGCCCGCGACCGGCTTCTCCTTCGGAGTGAGTCCGGTGAACGAGACGCCACCCTGTGCTCCGCTCACGCCATTGGCGAAAGCGGCGGCAGGCCGTACACGCGCAATCTGACAGTAATAGGAGAGCGGCGCATCGCCGCACAGCGCACGGAACACGGTCACCGCTTTTTGCATGTCGCCGGACTTTTCAAGGCTCCGGGCCTTCCAGTACAACGCCGGCACGCTGAACGGACCTCCAGGCTGCACCTGGATGGCCTGATCAAAAGAGCGGGCGGCCTCTTCGGAGCGGCCGTTTTTGTAGAGCAGCCAGCCGGCTCGGTAATACCCTTCGGAGGCCGGGCCTTCCCTGCTCTCTCCGACTTGCTGATAGGTCTGGACCGCCCTCTCGATCCGTCCCCGATCCGCATGCTGGGCGGCCAGCAGCAGGAGGAACTTCGCCCTGGCTTCGCCGGAAAGG
>JAUSHW010000083.1 GCA_030648395.1 Nitrospirales bacterium
GTCCGAGAAGACTCCAAAGATTTCGTCTCAGCCGGGACTCGACAGCCTTCCGCCGCTCAATCTCTACGGGGAACTGGTGCAAGTGCTCACCGCTCCGCCCTGCCAGGCTGCTCCCGACGGCCCGCTGGTACTGGGCGTGGATGCGGGCTCGACGACCACCAAGGCCCTGCTGCTCGATCCATCCACGCTCGGCGTGGTGGCCTCGTATTACACGCGCACGAAGGGGAATCCCGTGGCGGCGACCCGCGAGTGCCTGCGGGGGCTCATCGATCAGGTCGGCAACCTTCAGGTCGGGTTGAGCGGCACGACCGGCTCGGCCCGGGAACTCGCCGGCGCGTACATCGGAACCGAGCATGTCTATAACGAAATCTCGGCCCATGCCGCGGGGGCGACGCATTTTGACCCGGACGTGGACACGATTTTCGAGATCGGCGGCCAGGACTCCAAGTACATCTACCTGCGCAACGGCGTGCCCATCGACTATGCCATGAACAACGCCTGCTCGGCGGGCACCGGGTCCTTTCTCGAGGAGAGCGCCCAGGGCGATCTCGGCATCACCGTCTCCGACATCGCCGACATTGCGCTGGCCGCCCCGTCCCCGGTGCACTTCAAGGCGAGCTGCGCGGCCTTCATCAATTCCGATATTCGCCTCGCCCAGCAGCAGGGCCGCGAACGCGACAACATCATTGCCGGGCTGGTGTATGCCATCGCCGACAATTATCTCAATCGGGTCAAGGGGCCGCGGTACGTGGGCAAGAAAGTGTTTCTGCAGGGCGGCGTCGCCCTGAACCGTGCGATCGGCTACGCGTTCGCCCACAGCGTCGGCCGGCAGGTCGTGATCCCGCCCAGCCCGGAGCTGCTCGGCGCGCTCGGGGTCGGGTTGCTGGCCCTGAGGCGGTCCGGGGGGGCGTTGGGCAAGACGACCGACCTGCTCGCGCTCGCCGCACCGGACATGAAGCTCGTCGGCCGCTTCACGTGCGGGGCCTGCAAGATGTACTGCAGCATCGACCGGTTTGAAGTGGCTGGACGGCGGTTCCCGTTCGGCGGCCGCTGTAGCCTGTACGAGAATGTGTGGAAACGAAAGGCGCGCTCCACGGCGGCGCCTGACCTGGTCGAGCAGCGGGCCAACCGGCTCTTTAACGTCACCCCGCAAAAGCCCGCCGCCACGCCGAAGCACGAACGCGTCGAACGCGCGCGCTGGGGCGTGGGGCCGGCCTACGAGTCGGCGAAGTCGTTTTGGCAGGCCTCCCTCGGCCTCCACGCTGTCAAGGCGCTGGCCCCGGGAACGCGCATCGGCATTCCGAGGGCCCTGACGACCCACTCGCTGTTCCCCCTCTACTCCACGTTCTTTTCCGGCGTGGGGATGGAGGTGGTGCTGTCCGATGTGGACCCGCGGGGCGATCTGAAGTCGTACTCCGGGTTCTGTCTGCCCGCGCAGATTGCGCACGGCGCCGTCCTGGACCTCGCCAAACGTGGAGTGGGCGTGATTTTCACCCCGCACGTGGTGCGCATGCCCCACCCCAATCAATGCCGGGATTCGTACCTGTGCCCGATCACGCAGGCCGGGCCCTATTTCCTGTCCAAGGCGTTTCCGGACAGCCGCATGCTCTCGCCCGTGCTGGATTTTACCAACGGCTACGAGGCCTGCTCCGCGATGGTCGATATGGCGGTTCACGAGATGGGAGTCGAACGCGAGCCGGCCGGCCGGGCGTGGGCGGCGGCCGTGCGCGCTCAGACGGAGGCGGAGCGCGACCTCAACGATCTCGGGAAGCGGGCGCTCCAGCAGGCGATCGCGGACGGCAAGCCGGCGATCCTGCTGGCCGGCCACAGCTACAACGCCTTCGCGCCGGAGGCGTCGCAATCGGTGGGGAAAAAGCTCTCGAGCATGGGCATTCCGGTCATCCCGGCCGACTGCCTGATGCCGGTCGAGGAGGGGCCCACCTCCTGGCACTTTGCCAACCAGATCCTGAATGCCGTCGCCATCGCCAGGCAGCATCCCAACCTGTTCCTGCTGAGCGTCAGCAACTTCAGCTGCACCATCGACGCGTTCACGCACTCGATGCTCGCCTCGGAGATGGGCTCGAAGCCCTATCTCATCCTCGAGATCGACGCCCATACCGCCGACGCCGGCGTCCAGACCAGGCTGGAGGCGTTCCTGGACATCATCCACAATTACCGGGAGGCGTATACCGTCTGCGTCCAGCCGTTCACGCCGTGCCGGCTCACCACGGGCGGCCGCGTCATCCGGGCGAACGGCGAGTCCGTGCCGCTCACGGACCCCCGGGTGAAGTTGTATTTCCCCAACTTTTCCCAATATCACTCGGAGGCTCTGGGCCTCGCGTGCCGCTGGGTCGGCCTGCACCCCGGTAGCGTCGTGCCGCTCGGCCGGGCCGAGCTCGACAAGGGCCTTCAGCACACCTCGGGCCGTGAGTGCCTGCCCCTGCCGATCTGTATCGGACAGCTCCTCGAGATCCATGAGCGACGCCGGCCCGATGAAATCGCGGGCTTCTGGATGCTGCGGGGAGGCGCGCCGTGCGTCGCCGATGCGTACGGGGGCTACCTGGAACGGTTCATCGCCGAGCAGCGGATGCCCGATCTCTTCCTGTTCGATCCCAAGCCGGAAAACGACTACCTCGGTTTCGGCAAGCAGACCGTGGCGCGGCATCTCCTGCCGGCGATCATCATGGCGGACATCATGGTGGAGATCGACCATGTCCTGCGCGTCGTGGGAGGGCCGGGCAGCCTGGAGCAGTTCCGGGACGCGTGGCGTCGGCTCGCCGAGGCGTCGCCCACGATCGACGCGTTCCATGATGCCCTGCCCGCGTTCGTGGAGCGCCTGGCGCAACTGCCGCGCGCGCGCGATCCGCTGGCCTGCCCGCGCGTCGTCGTGATCGGCGATTTCTTCACCCGCTTCAGCTCGTTTTTCATGGATGGCGTGCGCGACCTCTACGCCCAGCGTGGCATCATCCTCAAGCCGGCCGACCTCGGCGAGTGGTTTCTCTACCTTGCCTACAATCCTGTGGCCGGCACCGCCGCCAATTGGGGTATGAAGCCGGGAGGCCTGGCGCTGGCCAAGGCTTGCACGAGGGTGCTCCAGCCGGAGGGGAAGGAATACCTGGAGCAGTGGATCAGCTTCCAGGCCCAGCAGCACTTCGAGGAACGCTACCGCGGGCTGTTGCGCAAGACCGGCCTGCTGGTGGCCCCGCCCAACGCCTTCGCGGCCATTTTCGAAAAGGCCGCCGAGCATGTCTCACCTGCCATTTGGGGCGAGCTCCTCCCGACCGTGGGCAGGGGGCTTGAAGCGGCCCACGAGGGCTACGACGGCATCATCCTCATCGGGCCGTTCAACTGCCTCCCGTACCGGATCTCGGAGGCCATTCTGAAGCCGCTCAGCATCAAGGAGGGGATGCCCATTCTGACCTATGAGAGCGACGGCTACGCGGTCTCGCCGTCGGTGCTGCGACAGGTGGATGTCCATATCCAGCAGGTGCTGGATCACGCCGGCAGAAACCTCGCGGTGCAATAGGTCGGCGGTGGGAGAGTGTTCAATGAGGAGTTGCGCATGACGGATCGCGTCAAGATTGTGATCATGGGGGCGGCGGGGAGGGATTTTCACAACTTCAACGTTGTCTTCCGTGACAACCCGCGGTACGACGTCGTCGCCTTCACCGCCGCCCAGATTCCCAACATCGACGGGCGGCGATATCCTCCTGGTCTGGCCGGAAGCCTGTATCCACAGGGCATTCCCATCCATTCAGAAGAAGAGCTGGAACCCCTGATCGAAGCCCATCAGATCGATCAGGTGATCTTCTCCTACAGCGACGTGTCGCACGAGCAGGTCATGCACACGGCCTCGCGGGTCCTCGCCAGGGGCGCCGACTTCCGGCTGCTCGGGCCTCGGACCACGATGCTGCGCGCCAGCAAACCGGTCGTCTCCGTCTGCGCGGTCAGGACGGGATGCGGCAAGAGCCCGGCCGCCCGCAAGGTCGCCGCCATCATCCGGGGCGAGGGCCTCCGGGTCGGCGTTGTTCGCCACCCCATGCCGTACGGCGATCTCTGCAAGCAGGCGGTGCAGCGGTTCGCTACGCTTGAGGATCTGACGAAGGGCGACTGCACGATCGAGGAAATGGAGGAGTACGAGCCCCACATCGCGAACGGCGACGTGGTGTACGCCGGCGTGGACTATGAACGGATTCTGCGCCTGGTCGAAGCCGAAGCCGACATCATCCTGTGGGACGGAGGGAACAACGACCTGCCGTTCTTCGCGCCCGACCTGGAGATCGTCCTGCTCGATCCGCACCGGGCGGGCCATGAGCGGGCGTACTTTCCGGGCGAGGTCAACCTGCTTCGCGCCGACGTTCTCCTTATCAACAAGCTTGATACCGCCGACGAGGAGCAGGTCTTCGAAGTCCGCCGCAATATCCGTCTGTGCAACCCGCGCGCCATCGTCATCGACGCCGGCATGCCGGTCTCGATCGACGATCCCGGACTGGTCCAGGGCAAGCGCGTGCTGGTCGTTGAGGATGGGCCGACGCTCACGCACGGCGGGATGAGTTTCGGCGCGGGCATCCTGGCGGCCCGGAAGTTCGGCGCCCGAGAGCTCGTCGATCCGCGCCCGTATGCCGTCGGCAGCATCAGGCACGCGTTCCATGAGTATCCCCACATCATGGGCGCGGCGCTTCCGGCCATGGGGTATGGCCATGAGCAGATGCGTGAACTGGAGGAGACGATCAACAAGACGGAGTGCGACCTGGTCTTGATCGCGACGCCGGTGGACCTGCGCCGGGTCATGCGCATCCGGCAGCCGACGTGCCGCGTGCGGTACGAGATCGAGGAGATCGGAAGGCCGACCCTGCACGAAGTGCTGCGCGACTTTGTCGGGAAGATCAAAACACATGCCTGAAAAAATCCTGGTCGCGCTCGGCGGCAACGCGCTGGTCAAAGCGGGGCAGTGGGGAACCGTTGCCGAGCAGGCGGGGAACGTCCGCCGGTCCCTGGCC
>JAUSHW010000084.1 GCA_030648395.1 Nitrospirales bacterium
CACATGCAGTTTATGCCCGATTGTACTAAGCCTCTTTTGCAGTCATTCGGGCCTGAGGCAATTTTCTATTACACTTACGCCGTCTTCCATTCACCAACTTACCGAAGCCGATACGCCGAGTTTCTGAAGATCGACTTTCCACGTTTGCCGTTGACATCAAACCCTGCCCTCTTCCGCGCCCTTTGCTCTACGGGTACGGAATTGGTTGGTCTGCACATGATGGAGAAACACGGTCCCAAGATCACCAGCTATCCCGTCGCCGGGGACAACATGGTTGAAACCGTGCGCTATACCGAGCCGGGACAAGGGGCAGCGAAGGGGCGTATTTGGATTAACAAGGCACAGTACTTCGAGGGTGTCCAGCCTGATGTGTGGGACTTCCACATTGGCGGTTATCAGGTCTGCCAGAAGTGGCTGAAGGGCCGCAAGGGACGCAAACTAACCTACGATGATCTGACCTGCTACCAGCATGTCGTATCGGCATTGGCCGAAACCATTCGCTTAATGGCTGAGATTGACGAGACAATCGACGAGCACGGCGGCTGGCCTATCAAATGATCCCTTGGCTTATGAGAGCCTCACTGTTTGGGTCCAGTGCCTAGATTTGTCAGCTTTGGGGAGGAGAACAGGACTCGAATCAACATTTTCATTCTGCCGAAATCTACTCCCGGTTTTACTCCCGGTTCCGCTCCCGGTTTTGGCCCCGATCACCTATCTACAAGGATCATCATCCGTCACAGTCGAAGATGACATAACTCGATGTTTTTCAATTGGGATGGGGCAAGCTATCACCACCATTCTTAACAAGTAGCAATGTGACCGGCTAGCCTTGCCAAGGCGAGGGTCGAGGGTTCAAATCCCTTTTCCCGCTCCAAAATCTTCTCTTCGGCGCGCGCCTCTTCCATCCTGCGTATTCGACTTACACCATGACGTATAGTAAGATTTAGTGCGGTTGCCTTAGGGGAAGTGCGGAGAGCGGTTTGGTGCGCCCGGCAGGATTTGAACCTGCGACCTGCGGGTTCGAAGCCCGACACTCTATCCAGCTGAGCTACGGGCGCATTGAAAACGAAGAGTAGTCGGATTGGCGAACGGTGTCAAATGGAGACAAAAGCCGGATTCGGAGGCCTTCGCGTGATCGCGTTTGAGAGCCGGATGGCGGAGGAAATGACGGCGCTCATCGCGCGCCATGGCGGCCGCCCGATCGTCACGCCGTCCATGCGCGAAGTCCCACTGGAGCGGCACGCCGCCGTGCTGGAATTCGGCGAGCGCCTGCTGGCCGGCGCGTTCGGGATGGTGATCCTGCTCACCGGTTCCGGCGCGCGCGTCATGCTGAAGGTGCTCGATACGCGCTGGCCGCGGACGCAGACGCTCGCCGCGCTCGGACAGACCATGCTGGTTGTGCGCGGGCCCAAGCCGCTTGCCGTGCTCCGCGAGAATGCGTTGCAGCCTGCGGTCGCCGTGCCGGAGCCGAACACCTGGCGTGATCTCGTCAAGGCGCTGGATGAGCTGGGACGGCCGTTGCGGGGGTTGCACGTCGCCGTTCAGGAATACGGCGTGGCGAACCTTGAGTTGCTTCAGGCGCTGGAGGCCCGTGGCGCCATCGTCACGCGCGTGCCGGTCTATCAATGGATGCTCCCGGAGGATACCGGCCCGCTCCGGAAGGCCGTGCGCACGCTCATGGAGGGTGAGGCGGATGTCGTGCTGTTCACCAATGCGGTGCAGGTGGAACACGTGATGCAAATGGCCGGGCAGGAAGGCGGCGCCGATCGCCTGCGGGAGGCGATGAGCCGGACCGTCGTCTCCGCCATCGGCCCGATCGTGGCCGAGCGCCTGCGTGCGCACGGGCTGCCGGTGGACTTCGAGCCGTCGCATGCCAAGATGGGCATTCATGTCAAAGAGACCGGCGAGCGCGCCGCGGAGATGCTCGTGAACAAACGAGGCCGATCATGAACCGCCGCCGTCCGTTGTTGTGGGTGGTCGTGCTCCTCGTGGGGTTGCTGGTCGTGGTGGTCTGGCGGGTCACCACCAGCGGGTCCAAGGGCAATGGGAAGAAAGAGCGCGTGATTGCCGTGGGCACCATGGCGCCCCTGCGGAAGGATCTCGACGTGCGCCTGACCTACACGGCCGATATCCAGCCCTACCAGCAGGTGAACATCTTCTCCCGCGTGGACGGCTACATCGCGAAGATGCATGTGGATAAAGGCGATTATGTGAGGGCGGACCAGTTACTCGTGGAGGTCGATCATACCGATTACGTGCATGCCGTGAATCGCGCCAAGGCCAATCTGGCGGCCGCGCGCGCGAATGTCGTGAGCCAGGAGGCGACCATCAAGAACGCCAAACTGAACCTGGACCGGATGCAGTCGCTCATCAAGGACCAGTACATCTCGCAGCAGGATGTGGACAACGCCCAGGCCGCCTATGATGTGGCGGTGGCGCAAGTCAACTCGTTGCGGGCGCAGGTGCACCAGATGGAAGTGGCGCTCCAGCAGGCCGAAACGAGCCTCACGTATTCCTATATCCGCGCGCCGTTTGCGGGGTCCGTGTCCATTCGCAATCTGGACGCCGGCGCCTTCGTCTCAGGGTCGACCGGCAGCACGTCCACCTTCTCGCGCGGCATTCTGGTCCTGCAGGACATCACGACCGTCCGCGTGCTGATCGACGTGGTCGAGAAAGACGTGCCGTTGGTGAAGATCGGCCAGCCGGCCGAACTCCGTGCGGATGCCTATCCGGGCCGGGCGTTCACGGGTAAAGTGACGCGTATCGTCCAGGCCCTGGATCGGAACACGCGGACCATGACGGTGGAGGTGGACATTCCGAACCCGGATCGCGCCCTCAAAGGCGGCATGTTTGCCCGGGTGGAACTCGTGGCGGGCACGCATGCGAACGCGCTGCAGATTCCCATCGACGCGGTCACGCGCCTGGAGTCCGACCAGTATGTGTTTATCGTGCAGGAGGGCAAGGCGCGCAAGGTGCCGGTCGCGCTGGGCATTCAGGACCGCCAGATGGTGGAAGTCACCAAGGGATTGACGGGCACCGAGCCGGTCATCGTCTCGGGAAAGGATCTGGTCACGGACGGCGCCAAGGTCGATCCCAAGCCAATGGCTACGGCGGCTCCGCCCGCGCCGCAAAAATGAAGGATTGCCGCTCGCAGGCGCCTGCGGCTTCCATTGTATGTGGCTGACCCTTCTCGCGCTCCGCAATCGCATCGGCATTCTCATGCTGTCGCTGGCGATGGTCGTGCTGGGGGCGATCTCCCTCGATCGCCTGCCCATCGATCTGTTTCCGCAAATCCAGGTGCCGGTTGCCTTCGTCGGCGTTGTCTATAAGGGCGCGCCGCCCATCGACATCGAGCAGAGCGTCGTCTACCCCATCGAAAAGGCCGTCAGCTCCGCTTCCAATGTGGAGCACGTCGAGTCGTTCTCCAAGCAGGGGATTGGGGCGGTGCAGGTCTGGTTCAACTGGGGTGCCGACATCAACGTGGGCCAGATGGAGGTGATGCAGCGCGTCACCCAGATCCTGAACCAGTTGCCGCCCGGCATCCTCCAGCCGTTCATCGTCAAGTTCGACATCTCCAACATCCCGGTCGCCCTCGTGACGGTCGCGGGGGGCAATCTGGACGAGCGCGCCCTCTACGATCTGGCCTACAACACGATCGCCCCCCAGGTCGAGCAATTGGCGAACGTCGCCGCGGCCACGGTTGAGGGCGGGCGGATCCGCCAGATCAACATCAACCTGGACCCCGCCATGCTGCAGGCGCGGGGGCTGTCGATCCTCGACGTCGTCAAGGCGGTGAAGGCGTCGAATCTGATTCTGCCGTCCGGCGATCTCAAGGCCGGCAATCTCGATTACAACGTCTTCACGAACACGCAGTTCAAGACCGTCGAGCCCATCAACAATGTGATCGTAAAGGCCACGGCGGAAGGCACGCCGGTGCGGGTGAAGGACCTGGGCACCGTGACCGACTCCTCCGACATCCAGACGAACATTGTGCGGACGGACGGCCAGCGGTCGGTCTACCTGCGCGTGAATAAGCAGCCCGCCGCCAACACGGTCGAAGTGGTGGACGCGCTCAGGAAGGCGCTGCCGAAGATGGTCGGCATCCCGCCGGGCGTCACGCTGGGCGTCTCCTTCGATCAGTCGGTGTACATTCGCCAGTCCATCAAGAACCTCATCGAGCAGGCGATTGAGGGCTCTGTGCTCGCCGCCGTCGTGATCTTCGTGTTTCTGCGCAGCGTCACCAGCACGCTGATCATCTCGGTCGCCATTCCGCTGTCCGTGCTCGTCACCTTCATCATGCTCTACTTCACCGGCCAGACCCTCAACATCATGACGATGGGGGGGCTGGCCCTGGGCATCGGCCGGCTCGTGGACGATTCAATTGTGGAACTGGAGAACATCCAGCGGCACCTGAACACCGGGCAGTCGCGGTGGGAGGCGGTGCTGGAAGCGGCCCGCGAGGTGGCGATGCCGATCTTTGCCTCGACCGTCACGACCGTCATCGTGTTCCTGCCGATCTTTTTCCTGGTCGGCATCGCCAAACTGCTGTTCATCCCGCTGGTGTTTGCCATCACGATTGCCCTGTTCACTTCCTTCTTCATCTCCCGGACCGTGACCCCTGCCCTCTGCTACAAGTTCGTGAAGCCGGAGCAGGAGGCCCATCGTTCCCTGCCGGCCAGGCTGGTGCGGTTCATGGAGTGGAGCCGGGACCGCTACGAGCAATTGGACGCCCGCTACCAGGAGCTGCTGTCCCTGGCGTTGGCCCGTCGCCGGACGCTCATCGGCTCCATCGTCGTGATGTTTGTCGGCTCCCTGGCCTTGTTGCCGCTGATCGGGAGCGAGTTCATTCCCGTGACCGATGAGAGCCAGTTCCGGATCATCGTGCGGGCGCCGGTCGGCCAGCGTGTGGAGAAGACCGAGCAGCAGGTGGCCGAGATCGAGCGGGTCATCCGCGAGACGATTCCACCCCAGGAGTTGGGGACGATTGTCTCCAGCGTCGGGGTGCTGCAACAGGGGCGGTCGTCGCTCTTCAATCCCAACACGGGCCCGCATACGGCCCTGGTGCAGGTGTATCTGGTGTCGCCCGACAAGCGGAAGCGCAATCAGATCCAGATCATGAACGACGTGCGGCCCAAGGTGGTCAAGCTGTTTCCCGGCGTGCTGACGATCTTCGACCCCGGCGGGATTGTGAAACGAATCACCAGCTTCGGCTCGCAGGCGCCGGTGGACGTGGAGATCTACGGGTACGACATGGAAAAAGCCCGCCAGGTCGTCCGCGAGGTGGACGCCATCATGCACCAGACGCAAGGGTTGGCCGACATCCAGGTCAGCCGTGAGGAGAACTATCCGGAAGTCAACATCACAGTGGATCGGGAAAAGGCCGCGCTGCTCGGCATCAGCCAGACGGACATTGCCAACGCCGTGCTGTTCTCCCTGAACGGGAACGGCCAGACCGATCCGATCATCTACACCGATCCGTCGAACGGGAACGAGTACTACATCAGCGCCTGGCTGGCCGAGCCCTACCGCAAGGACTTGAGCGATCTGGAACGGATCGTCCTCACGACGCCGACCGGGACCCCGGTCCTGCTGAAAAATGTCGCGAGTCTCAAGCTCAATTCGGGTCCGGTCAAGATCGACCGCAAGTATTTCCAGCGGGTCGTGCACATTACGGCGAACCCGGTGGGGCGGGACCTCGGGTCCCTCGCGGAGGAACTGACGGCGCGCTTCGCCGACCTGCGGCTCCCGGAAGGGTTCAGCGTCCGCCTGGCCGGCCAGGTCCAGCAACAACAGGAAACCTTCGAGAATCTGGTGTTTCTGGCTTTGCCCCTGGCGTTGATTCTCGTGTACATGGTGATGGCCGCCCAGTTCAAATCCCTCGTCGACCCTTTCATCATCATGTTTTCCATTCCGATGGGGTTCCCGGGCGTCATCCTGATTCTGTTTCTAACCGGCACCACCTTCTCGGTGACGTCGTTCATGGGCATCATCATGATGCTGGGGATCGTGGTGTCGAACGGCGTGCTGCTGGTGGACTATACGAACGTGCTGCGGCGGCGCGGAGTGGAGTTGCATGAGGCGGTGATCAGGGCGGCGAGGACGCGGCTGCGGCCGATCCTCATGACCTCGCTGGCGACCGTGGCCGGGCTGGCTCCCATGGCGTTGGGCCTCGGCACCGGCGGCGAGACTAACGCGCCGCTGGCCCGTGCCGTGATCGGCGGACTGACGGTCTCCACCGTGCTCACGCTGTTCCTCATACCCGTGCTCTACACGATTCTCGAAGAGCGCTTCCCGCGCAAGGAGGAGCGCCTCCCCGAGACCCTGCTGGGCCAAGTCTGAGGTTGAAGCATCGACGTAGGCATTTTCTTTGACCGCAACAGTGTCGTGTGCTACCGTTCTGGCGAGATCGAGGTGAATAGACTCATGCCACAAATGCCCCCGAATGTGTTGTGGACACGCTTGGTGATCCTCGCGTGGTTGACGGTTTGGATGCTGGCCGTTCCGCTGGTCCATGTTCATCCAGAGGCTGACCATCGCCACGGTGAATCCGATCACGTCCACGGTGGGGTCACCCACACGGTCATCTCTTCTGATCTGCCGTGCGAGTATGGGTCCGACTCTGAAGGTCCCGTGGCTGCTCCTGCGGACCACCATGGTCAGGGCCCGGTTGTCGGCCCGTCCACCCATGTGTTGGACCATCCGGAGGTTGCGTTCTCGCTCCTGACCTCTTCGCCGGATCGTGGTACTGGGAAACCAGCCTTAGTCAGCCTTGTCCTTAGGGGTGCGGAAGGCGCTCTCATCCGTCTGCCCAGGGCGTTTGCCGCCGCTCACACCGCCGAATCTCCAACGTCGGTTATCCTGTCTGCGAGTCTCTCGCCGCGCGCACCTCCGCTGTCCGCAGTCTAGTCACACCCTGGTTTTTCTTCATTCGGTCTAAAAGGGGTAAGCCGCCACGCTCGGCGTGAGGAAATGTTCCTCCTCGCTGGCCAGGAGGTGGGTCCCGATATTAAGGAGTAAGCCATGCGTCGGATCATCTCGATCTTAGCCGGAGGGTTCCTGCTTGGGAGCGTCCCGTACGCGCACGGAGCCGATGCGACAACAACGCGTGCCCAATACGACTTGAACCAGCTGCTGTCGATGGCGATGGCGCGCAATCCCTCTCTTGCAGTGGTTGAGGCCGACATAGGGGCAAGCGAGGGCCGGTTGCTGGGCGCCAAGGCCTATCCCAACCCTGAACTTTCCGTAGGCGCGGGGCCGGCACGATCGCTGGAAGGCCCGCCGAATCGGGGGACCGAAGAGGGGGTGAGATTGAGCCAGCCACTCGAGTGGGCTCCCAAACGGTCGGCGCGCATTCGGGCGGCGGAGTACGATGTCGAAACGCAGACCTTCGCGCGCAAGGATACCGTGCTCCGCGTCACGTCCGACGTCACCTCGGTCTTTTACGATCTCCTGGGCGCCCAGCGGGAACTGGCATTGGCCGTGCAAACGCGGGAGGCGGTCGAGCGCCTGGCTGTGACGGCTCGTAGGCGGGTGGAGGTCGGAGAAGCGGCGAAGTTCGAGCGGGTCAAGGCGGAAGTCGAGCTTCAGCGAGCTACGAAAGAAGTGGAGCGGGCGCAGAGTTACGTGGCCCAAACCAGGGCGGCCTTGGCGGGCGCGATCGGCTCGGACTTGGGACGGGACTTCGCGGTGCTGGGGGAGTTTCCTGAATCGCGAGCGGATTGGTTGCTGGACGGCTTGCTGGAGATCGCCATGCGCCAGCACCCGAGGATTCTTGGCCGGGATCGTGTCCGGGCAGGGCGGGCTGCGCTCCTGGAGTCAGTTCGAGCCTCACGAGTGCCGGATGTGTCTCTCTTCGGCGGGTTTGACCGTGAGATCGATCGGGAGAGTTATCGGGCTGGGCTGACCATCCCGTTGCCGCTCTGGTCGCAACGGCAGGGGGAGATCGCTGAAGCCACGGCGGTGGCGCGCCGGGCTGAAGCGGAGGCGCAGCAGGTTCGGCTTGAATTGACAAAGGCTCTGACACAGACGTTTGAGCAGTATCGCGTTGCGCGGGGTCAGATCGAGCTGTTTCGTAAAGGTCTGCTGCGCCAGGCCGAGGAGGCCGTGGACATTGCGCGCAAGAGCTATCAGGTCGGCGAGATCAGTCTGCTGGAACTCTTGGATGCCCAGCGCGTGGCGTTTCAAACAACCCGCGAGTTCTACCAGGCGCAGGTCGCCCTCGCTACCGCGCTCGCCACGCTGGATCGGCTGACAGGAGGGTTGCCATGACCACGACACATTCAGTGAAATCCGGGTGGCTTGTCATTGCTGCGGCTCTGGCGCTTGGGGCGTGCGGGGATCAAAGCGGCGGGCCGCCGGCCAAGCCGGTGAGACCATCCGCAAAAGGCGCAGACAAGATGCTGGTGCAAGCTCCTGCGGTGATCAGGGAACGACTGCGGGTTGAGCTCGTGACATCGCGCGTGGTTCCCGAGGTGGTGACGGCGCCCGGGGAGGTCGCCTTGGACCTCAAGCGAGTCGCGAAGGTGTCTCCACGCATCGAAGGTAAGGTGGAACATCTCTCCGTGTTCCTTGGAGATCGCGTTCGCGTGGGTCAACCGTTGGCGGCGATAGGGAGTCCTCGCCTTGACGAACTGGTTCAAGAATACCTCGT
>JAUSHW010000104.1 GCA_030648395.1 Nitrospirales bacterium
GGCGGTAAACGGCATACCGTAGCGCCGAGAAAAAGAACAGTTCGCCGACCAGGCTCAACGGGGATGGGAAGGACTTATGGACGGAGGGCTGCAGGGATCCATCAGGGTTGAGCAACGTGCACATGACCATGCCGATCGAAGCATCACGGTCCAGCTCAATCGCCATGGCTTGAAGGGCGCCGGGCTCCAATTCGCAGTCACTCCCCAGAATCAACAGATTCCGCCCGCTACTGGCACGGGCGCCAATGTTGTTGGCCCTTCCGAATCCGACGTTGTCCTGGTTCTGAATCAACCGGACCTGCGGGAAATCCGCTGCCACCATGGCCTGGGATCCATCGCTGGATCCGTTATCCACGACGATGACCTCGATGCCAAGCCGGCCCGCGGCCTGGGGGATCGTGGCCAAACAACGCGCAAGACAGGCCTTCGTGTT
This sequence comes from Nitrospirales bacterium, assembly GCA_030648395.1. Taxonomy (GTDB): domain Bacteria; phylum Nitrospirota; class Nitrospiria; order Nitrospirales; family NS-4; genus SCTG01. The sequence continues at coordinate 434 of JAUSHW010000104.1, forward strand.
CCAGCTGACAATGATGATGGAGACGTCGATCGGCATCACCGCCTGTGCATGGCCTCCGCATACACTTCCATTGTTCGCTGCACGTGACGATCAATCGTAAACTGTGCCTGAACCCTCGCAACACCAGCCCTGCCCATGGCTGTACGAAGTTCGACGTCTGTGACCAGCCTGTTGATGGCACTTGCCAACGCGCCAGCGTCACGCGGGGGAACCAGAATTCCCTCACGCCCATCCCGGACAATCTCGGGCGTGCCTCCGCTGTCGGTGGCAACGACCGCGGTCCCGGAGGCCATGGCTTCAAAGAGGACCCGCCCGCAGGGCTCTGCCTCGGACGCAAGCACCAGGACATCCAACCCTCGCATGACGAAGGGTATGTCCCGGCGGTATCCAAGGAATTTGATGCGATGGTCCACGCCTGCCGCCTTCACCTTTGCCCGGAGCGAGTCGACGCGCCACGCGTCCTCCGGAAACAGGGCATCCCCCACAATCAGGAACTGCGCCGGGCACCCGCCATTCAGGAGCGTGATGGCCGCCTCAACGAAATACTCATGCCCCTTTCCAAGACCAATGCGTCCGATGATTCCAACGGCCGCTTCATGTGGAGAAATTCCCAGCTCTCGGCGAAATGGGACCGGCGACACATGATCGTTCAACTCCCCGGTGTCCACCGCGTTGAGGATGGTGCTTGACCGTTCCCATCCTGGACTGCCGCGAAACCGCTCACGGATCGCGTCCGAGTTGCAAATGATGCGCGTGGCCAGCCGGGCCAGCGCACGATCGACGTCCCACATCCGTCCATACAGCAGATTGCGGGCATGCCAGACGGCAGGAACGCCAGCGAGCCGTCCCGCAATGCCCGCGCAGACGTTGGTCTGAGGGCCGTTGGCGTGCAGCAGGTCTATCCGGTGATCGCGAATCAGCGTGAGGAGCCGCCTCACGGACTTCAGCACTCCCATGAAATCCCGCAACGGACCAAACGGAATCCGCAACACAGGAATCCCCTCCCGCTCAAGCGCCTCCGAAAAGGGACCGGCCGACGGCAGAGCAAAAAAGGGCGTCACCTGCCCGCGATCCAGATGGCGGAGCAGGAGCAGCAGGCTGTTTTCAGCCCCGCTGAGTTGTGTGACGTGGTGCAGGTAGAGGACTCTGATGGCCGGCACTCCTCTAGGTCGCGGCGGCCCGGCACAATACCTCTTCATACTGGGAGGCAATGTGGTCCCAGTTGAACAGGGCCGCCGCGCGTAGCCGTCCGGATTCGCCCAGCCGGCACCGTAAGGCGCCATCTCCCGCCAACCGGACCATGGCATCCCCAAAGTCGCGCCAATTCCCTGTCTCGACCAGCAGCCCCGCTTCACCCAGGATTTCAGGGATTGCCGTGTTGCGCACCGTGACAACGGCCCGACCATAACTCATGGCTTGCGCAATGACAAGACCGAAGGTCTCGAAAGTGGAATGGAACACGAACGCATCGCACGCCAGAAAGTACGATCCGAGCCTTTCAGACGGGATGTAGCCGACAAAACGGACCTGTTTCTCAATCCCAAGTTCGGCGGCCAACGCCCGCAGCTTCGCTTCTTCAGGCCCCTTTCCACCGATGATCAAAGTTCCGGCATGCCCACTGTCACAGTAGCGCCGCATCGCTCTCAGCACCACGTCTACCTGTTTCTCCCGCGCAAGCCGCTGAAGAGCAAAAAACAGCGGTTCTCCGGCAGGAACGCCCAGCGACTGCCGAAGCGCGCTCCCGTCTCCCGGCGGCGGAGGAATCGGCACTCCATTGTAAACCACTTGACCCCGCCCGCCACCGTGCCCATACAAGGCCGTCAGACAATACTGCGATCCGTAGGTCACATCCGTGACAAGACTCAACAGCGCGCGCTGCCACCACCGCCACAGAAGCGGGACACCAGGACCCGGAACATCGCGACCGTTCAGGGTGATCACCGTCGGCACCCCCCACCACCGATCAGCCACCACCCCGGCCAGCCCGGTCGGCATCATATAATGGACATTCAGCACGTCTGGGGAAAACCGCCGCACAGCATCACGAACGGCGGAGACCGCCGACAGTGAAAAGGGAGGGATTGCCCCGCCGCTCCACCGGTGACCTGGAACCCGCATGAAGGAAACCCGATCCTGGTAGCGCTCCACCGGGAACGACACCATCGCCTCATAGTCCCCGCTGGCCTGATCGCGCAGCAAGATCGGCGCCAGCACCGGAGTCAGCAGGTGGACGTTATGCCGCGTGGCCAGCCTCCGATAGATTTCAAAAAGAGCCAGTTCGGCGCCTCCGACAACCGGAAGAAAAGTCGGCGTGAGCACCAGGATTCTCATCGTCGCAGCAGCCTGGCGTAAAGGTCCCGCGTTTCCCTGGCAATGGCCGGCCACGTAAACCGCTCGGCCAGCGCCGCCGCTGCCTTTCCCATGCGTATCGCATCGTCGGGCTGGGTCAACAGCGATACGATCCGTTCGGCAAGCGCGCGAGGGTCGCGGGAAGGGACCAGGGAGATGTTGTCTCCATCGCGGAGGTAAGCCGAGGGCACGACTGGATATGTGCTCACGACCGGGAGCCCATGCGCCAACCCTGCCATCAAGCTCCCTCGACGGATGGAAACCCCACCGTCATACGGCACGACGAATATATCGGCAGCTTGGAGAAAACGCGATACCTCTTCGCCCGTCAGGCTCCCGGTCCAGATGATGGCCGGAGTCACGTCAAGGCGCACAGCCAGTCCCATGAGCGCATCCCGATAGCCGCGATTCTCCGTTCGTGTATCTCCCACCACGACAAGTCGAGCGCCAGGATGGACCCGGCGGATGGACGAAAGGGCCTCAAACAGGGTTTCCAGCCCTTTCCCGGGATAGATCAGTCCGAAATGGACCATTATCGGCCCCTTTAGAGGAAGCCCCAGAGACGCGCGCAGAGTATCTTTGCTTGCCCCCGGTGTCACAAGCACCACTGGGATGTTGGCGCCGATCGGGATCTCGCTCACCCGCCGCCTCAGCATCGGCAGCCGGCGGTGAATCAACGCCGTCACTTCTTCATTCGCGGAAATACTGTGGTGCGCAGTGGCGAGAAGATAGGGCGCCATCAGTTTCGACCGGAACCCTCCTCCGATCAAGGTATGGAATGTGACGACGACAGCGGTTTGCCTGGCCTGCATGCGAAGAAGGAGCGGCGCCAGGACCATGCCCATTCCCCGCCCATAGAGCTCAGGGGTATACTGGAAATGGATGATGTCGGCCCGGAAGGACGTGCTGAGCTTGGCCAGCCGCATTGCCGCATCCCAGGACCAGCGCCGGAACGTCGGCACGATCCGAACGTGGCCCTCGGTGCTCCCACGATAGCGATCCGACGTCACCACGACCACGTCTTCGCCCTGACCGGCCAGTTCCTCGGCAAGACAGCGCGTATAATCTCCGACACCGCAGGTGACATCTTGAGGGGGATATGACGGGCACACCATCAGAATCCGCATGTCACTGTTCGATCCTCTTCTCCTCTTTTTTCCACAATCGTAGAAGAAACCAGGCGACCCCGCCCAGAACAAGAAGATTCGCGCCGAGCAGCAGGAGTTGGTTCCCAGCCAGCCGCGCCCCTTCGGCAGTCGGTAACAGACGCAACAGGTCACTGGCGCCAACCTCCGGACGGCTCAGCACCGTATGAAGCGTATCAAGACCAAGCCACACCGGAAGCGCCTCCTTAAACAAGACACCCATACCCGTCCCGGAAATCCATGTCTTCAGGGCATACACAACAGGGTCGGCACCTGGAATCAAGCCGGCCTGTGCGCCGAGGTACCCGCAGATCACCGAAGGAATCGCCACCAGAAGGACTACCCGGCGGCTGACCTGCGCCAATGCGGGTGCCGCAAGCGCGGCAAGGAGAGGAACGGCAGGAAACATCATCCGGGGTCCGAGACCCACCCCAAAGCGGGCACGGTCCCCAAAGGCCGCCAGCCATGATCCGGCGACAATCCATAGTCCGACCGCGAATGCGCCAATGACCGCCACCTCAGCATGTCGGCCATCCCGCCACGCTAATATGCTGCCGAATAGAGCCAAGAGAAGAAACGGCGCATAGAGAAACAGCCCGCCGCCAGGACCCGCGAGAAGATCGAGGAGGATCACGGGTTTAAACTGCAGATAACCCGAACCCCACTGATTCATCGTAGTCGCATAGCCGGTGCGCCAGGGCCGTTCGAACAGCCAGGTGTGATAGACACCCAACGCAACGACGAACGGCGCGCATCCAAGCAGGAACCCGGCTGCCTGGCGAGTCCCGCCTCGCCGTGCCACATAAACCGCCAGGAGCGGGATCAGCAGTCCAGCTTGATAGACCAACGCCGTTGCAAGTCCAGCGACAGAACCCGCAAGAGTTCGACGGATGGCACCGCCTGGTTCAATGGATAGCCGGACAGCCGCCACCACCGCAAGCCCCACCAACCCCTCCTTGAACAGCATCGTGCCAAAAAGAAAGTTCTGCGTTCCAAACGCAAAGAGCCCGGCAGCCCACAGCTGTTCGCGGCGGCCGGCTCCCAGCCAGCCCGCCAGCCAGAACACTTGAACCACAGACAGCGCCGCCGCCGGCACACCCAATCCAAGCACAAGGAACCGATTGAACTGCCGGAACTCTTCCACCGTCTCCACCGGTCCCGCCATCGTGCGCCAGACCAGATACATGGGCATCATCAGCACAGCCAACCCGGGAGGCTGGGTTGAAAATACTCGTCCCTCGAAAGTGATCGTATCCATCCTGTCGTACAGTTCGAAATGCACCGAGTCCCATCGGCCACCGTCCAGAAGGGACACGGTCGTATCCAGGGAGTTCCACCCCATTGAGGACTGCAACCAAGGGTTCCAGAACGCTGCATAGATGAGAACGGCAGTCAGGAAAATCCTGGCGGCGTCGGTTCGTAATTTCATCAAGCCATCTCCCAACCGCCCAAAAGACTTGTATGCTCTGTCAGCATGGATACACCTCGCGCGCCCACGAATCACCGTCGCTGAAAGACGATGACTTCGAGAGGAAGCGCATCAGGCATCTCCCAATGCGCCACCACATTAAATTTATCATGCGCCAATAGAGAGGATTTACTGATACGCCGCCAGCGGCCTGCAGCCCAATCGTCCCAAATAAGGATATCCCCAGACCGCATTCCTCCAAGATTCGCAAGAGAAACCGTTGTATCAGGGTCCCACGGATCGGTCGCCGTCAATTGAAAAAACCCCCAGAGCGCAGTCCCAACACGCGGTCGCGGTTCCGGAAGCGCCTGGTACCATCGGGCCGCCTCTTCCACGAGGTACTCCCCCGGCGTGCGCACCGCGGGAGGAAATTTCAGTAGGGCAAACGCGACCGCACCGACAAGGAGAGCAACCACGGCATGGGAGCGAAAACGCCAGTATGGGACCGTGAGGGAACGCTGGACGGCGAAGGCAGTAGTAGTCACTCCACCAGCCAGAATCCACAGCATGGGGGCGTAGGTGTTCCCGCTGATGCCATACACGAAAGCAACCAGAGCTGCGACACCTGCCTGGAGCAGGACAAAAGTGGAGAAGCGCGTTCGTGCAGCCGCCTCCACGCCCCCGTCGAGGCACCGGTTGATGCCCGCCAGACTTAAAATTGCGAGCCAGGGGGTCAGTGAAAGCAAGAGTCTCCATCCTATGAATCCGGATGGAGTCGGAATTAAATTGTCGAAAGCCGCAAAGAAAAAGAGAAACAAGGCAGCAGCCGACAGCAGGCCAGGCGCTAATTTTCGGATCTCCGTTCTCGGCCTCCGACACACCCAGGCCCACGCTCCCACTTGCGCGAAAATGAACACCACGGGGCCGCTGAAATCGTCGTAAAACTTTCGGAGATAGTCCCATTGGATGACTCGAAACCCCGGAACGATCCGATAGGGGCTGACGTCGAACAGCCATAGCGGATCACCGTAGACCGGCCAACCTGCCAACACCCATGCCAGAGATCCGAACCAGGGCATCACGCCGGCACTGACCCCTCGCCGGAACAGCATGACTGACCAGAGTACAACCAGCAGCAACCCTTCGGGCCTGACAAGTGGAGCCAAGCCGATGACCAGCCCCGCCATTCGGGGGTGCTCGTCGAGCAAAAGCAAACATGCCCCAAGAAACACAATCAAAAACAGCTGCTCCGTCATCGGCGCCCAGGAGACAGACAGAAATGCGGGCTGCGCAAGCATCAATGGCGCAATGAGCCCGGTCCTCTTGACGCCCACCCTCTGGGCCAGGCGCATGGTCAACCAGATACCCGCCATCGCCATTCCGATATGCGCGAGTTGATTGATGCGAAACCCGAACGACGCAGGCAAAGCGGTCAAAACGGTATACAGCGGTCGGTTCCAAACGTCCATAAAAAGCTGCGGATGTTTCCAGGCATAGCGGGAGATCACATGGTGGCCTTGTGCATCCGTCAAATACGGTACGGCCGACATGAGCCCATAGGCCGCTAACGCCCCTCCCGCCAGCAACAACCAGATGAAGGGCGAGGCCTCTAGAAAATCGAGCGTGCGTCGGACGTATTGCGAAACTGCGATGGATGGGGTGTCGGCAGAAGACTTCTCAGCCAAGAGCGCGCTCCGACAAAAATTGATGCGGACATTTGCCAAACCTGGAGCCATAGAAATCACGGATGCCCCGTACCACGGCGTCGGCATTCTGCATCAAGCCGCGCCCCCGAAGTGTGAAGGCAAAGCGAAGGGAGCGCGCGGTATAAATAGCGATCAACCAGAACCGGTATCGGCTGGGAGCATGAGTCAGAAAAAACAAAAGGCGATTGCGCGCGTAGTAATAGTCCGAGGTAGGCGAGCCCGTTTTCATGGCCTGGGAAACCTTGTGATAGATCCGGGAATCCGGCACGTACCGGCAGCGGTAGCCGCGAGCACGGGCGCGGAGGTTCCAGTCGGTCTCCTCGAAGTAGATGAAGTATCGTTCATCCAGTCCACCGACCTCCTGGAATACCCGAGCCGGTGCCAGCAAACAGCAGGCCGTCACATAATCCACATCCCGAGGAACGGACCATTGGCCATGGTCAAGCTCGCCAGCACCTGAATGCCACTGGCGGCCTGTCTTCCAGTCGATCATGCCTCCTGCAAACCATATCCGCTGGACATCCGGATGATGGTAGATTCGGGGGCCGACAACCCCAACCCCCGGATTGTCGAGGCCGTCGAGGAGCGGCTGTAGGAACGTTGGCTGAACAAGTGTGTCGTTGTTGAGCAACAATATGTGGCTCACTCCGTCTTTGAGCGCCCGCTCGATACCCACATTATTCCCGCCAGCAAAGCCCCTGTTTTCTGGCAAACGGACGAGCGTGACTTCCGGGAAGTCACGCTCCAGCCGGTCCACGGACTCCGGCAACGAACCGTTGTCCACCAGAATCACCTTCAGGCAGCTATGCTCTACTTTGCGAAGAGATGCGAGGCAATCCGCCGTGAGAGCTTCCTGGTTCCAGTTGAGGATCACCACTGCCACGTGCGGCACCGCCAGGCTCATTTAACCAACCCTCGATCACGCAGAATCGCGTCAGCCTCCCGGGTCCCTTCCTGCGGCCGCTGGCCTTTGATCCAGCCAACGAGCCTGGTCATGCCTTCCTGAAACGGCGTCCTGGGACGGAACCCGAGCGCTGTCGTGATCTGCGTCACATCCGCCACGCAATGGCGAATATCCCCGGCCCGAAACGTCTGCAGAATCCGCGGGGGAATCCGTTTGCCTAAACTGTCCGCCAGCAACACGGCCACCTCGGCCACCGTGGTGGCGAGACCAGTTCCGACATTAAAGACCCGGTAATCCGCCTCCGGCCGTTCCAGCGCCAACAGAACAGCCTGGACAATGTCGCTCACATGGATGAAATCACGGCTCTGGCGCCCATCCTCATAGATCAGCGGCGGCTGATCGTTCAACAGGCAGGCGGAGAAGATGGCGGCCACACCGGTATAGGGATTCGACAACGCCTGCCGCTCTCCGTACACGTTGAAGAAGCGCAGCGCCGTCGTCGGGATCCCGTAGGCGCGCCCGATGCAGAGACACATTTCCTCCTGGTCCCGCTTGGTGATCGCGTAGATCGAAGTCGGCGCCAGCGGCTTGCTCTCAGGCGTGGGGACAGGATCGACCGCCCCGCCGCACGAAGGACAGACCAATTCCCATCGCTTCGCTTCGAACTGCGCGGCCTCGCGTAGCGGCGGAGCGCACGGCCCGCAGCGCGGACACCGATAAGCCCCCTCGCCATAGATGGACATGGAGGAGGCCACCACAAGCTTCCGCACTTCATGCCGCCGTTCGCTCAGGATCTGCAGGAGCGTCGCCGTCGCCTGCGTGTTGGCGGCGACATACGGCGCGATCTCATACATGGACTGGCCGACTCCGACGGCGGCCGCAAAGTGAACGACGGCTTCGATGCCCTCCAGCGCCCGCCGGCACGCAGCCGCATCGCCGACGTCACCGACAAGGAGCTCAACTTCTGACGCGAGGTAGGCCGGCCGTTCCCGTTTGGGGCCGTGCACCTGGGGAACCAACGCATCGAGGACCCGCACGCGGCATCCTTCCGCCAGCAGCGCATCGGCCAAGTGAGACCCGATGAATCCCGCTCCACCGGTGATCAAAACCCGTCGCATCTTCATACGTCAGCGCCTCCCGGTTTCGATGGCTGCCTCGCGCCTCTCACGGTTTATGTGCAAGAACGCTCCAGTCCAGGGCATCATACGGCATCGCGACCGGCCGCCAATCATACCGGAACGCCGATCTCATCAGGTGCCGCCGGCGCCATCGGAGCCTGAGAGATGGACGATGAAGCTCTTTCCGTGCCACCCGAAATTCAGGTAGTCGACCAGTCGTACATCGCGATGCACGCCGAGAAACTCCCGAATCGCCAACTGCCCGCCCCGTTCCGGGCTTCCATTGAAACAATAGAAATCATCGAAACAGATGACCGTCCCGGGCTGGAGCATGGGATACATAAACTCAAGCACCTTCCGTGTCGATGCATAGAGATCACAATCAATATACACCAGCCCCGCTTTTGCCTTTGACGCGATATTGGCTGACAACTCAGCGGTCAAGGTGTGCTCGTAGTACCCCGCAATGGCCGTGTACGAACAGGCAGGAATACCGGCATCCCCAACAATCCGAATGAAATCGTCGAGGGCGGTGCACAGGTCACCGGCCTTCCACTTGGGGTGCTCATCGATCGGATCCAATTTCGGGAGGCCTTGGAATGAGTCAAACAGCCAGAAGTGCATGCGGCCCTGAAAATGGATTTTGTGGTGCTCGTAGGCAAGCCGAAACGTCCTGCCGCCCCAACATCCGAATTCAAAATAGTCGCCCGACATGATGTTCCCGTTCAAGAATTCATACGCCAGGCGAATCATCCCGCTGCGATTCAGAATACCGGCCGGCGCCCTGACGTCCTCTCCAGCGGCAAACGAGGGGGCATCGCAGGAAGGCGGACGCAAGCCATAGCGGGAGGCGAGGCGGCGAAGAATGTCGCGCTCAACGGCAAAGGGTCTGCGCCAGAACGATGCGATCAGCGATCTGATGGACTTCATGAATCGCCTCTACGTATCATTGCGTCA
>JAUSHW010000097.1 GCA_030648395.1 Nitrospirales bacterium
GAAGCGCGGTACTATGTCGGCCGCGGGGAATTGCTCGGGTTATTCCCGGCTCCTGGTGACCGTGTGGTCGCGCTCTACATGGTTGAGGCTGATGCTGTTGGTGCGTTCAAGGCGCGAGGGTTGGATGTCTTGAAGGCGCGGCTCGGGGAAATCGACGTGGCCATGGCCAAGCCTCTGGAGAGTCTGACGGCGTGGGAACAGGTCGGCTTTCTGCCCTGCACGCGCGTCCGCTCAGACCGCTGGGTGGTGGAGGGGGCGGTGCTGATCGGCGACGCGGCGCATGCGATGAACCCCCACGTTTCGCAGGGCCGGATGCAAGCGATGGCCGATGCGATGGCGCTGACGGAGGTCATCATGCGTTGCCGGGAAACCGGTGATTGGTCAGCTGCGGCGCTGAGCGTCTATGAGCAGGCCCGCCGCCCGCAGGTCGAGATGCTCCAGCAACTGGCGGACGAGCAGGTGTTATTCTGGAACGCGGCTGATCCTGTGCGCTGTTTCCTGCGAGACCGTGTCTTCCGAGGCATGGACCGCAATGCGCGCCTTCGCTATCAGGCCCTGACGGCCACCGCAGGATTGCGGAGTACTCCACCGCTGACCTGGACGGACAAACTCATGGCCGCCGGATTCCTGCCCGATCCGCGGGCAGACGAAATTCCCCAATAGATTCGATCTGGCGTTAGACTGCTTCGCCGTAGAGGGTGGTGACGGTGGCGTCGGTGATGCGGACGGAGGTGAGGCTGCCGGGCTTGAGGCTGGTGTCGGTTTTGGGGAACACGGTCACGATGTTGCCGCCGGTGCGGCCCATCCACTGATCGCGGGAACGCTTCCCCTCTCCCTCGACCAGGACCTCGACGGTCTTTCCGATCATTTCCAGGTTTTTCTTCAGGGAGATACCCCGCTGAAACTCGACCAGTTTTGTCACACGCGCGGCCTTCACGCCGGCGGGCACATCATCTGCGTACTTCCTGGCCGCGATGGTGTTCTTGCGCTCCGAGTATTGGAAAATGTATGCCAAATGGTACTCGACTTCCCGTAGAAGGTCTTCAGTGTCCGCGAACTCCTTGTCGGTCTCTGAGCAGAACCCGGCGATGATGTCGGTGGTGAGAATAATTTCCGGGCAGCGAGTCCGAATCTGATCCACCAGTGCCAGGTACTCCGCCCGTGTATAGGTCCGGTCCATCAATTGGAGGATGCGGTCGTTGCCCGTCTGCAGGGGCAGGTGGATGTGCTTGCAGATGCGGGGGTGCCCGGCAACCGCCTCCAGCAGTTTCTCCGGAAAGTCCTTCGGGTGCGGCGAGATGAACCGCACGCGCTCGATGCCACGGACCTCGGCCACCGCCAGCAGCAGGTCCGCGAAGTCATGGGTGCCGTCACGGTAGGAGTTGACGTTCTGCCCCAGTAGCGTGACCTGCTTGCACCCGCTCGCGGCAAGGGCCTCGGCTTCCCGCACGACGCCGTCTAATTCCCGGCTGCGCTCCCGGCCGCGTGTATAGGGGACCACGCAAAAGGTGCAGAAGTTATCGCAGCCCCGCATGACGGCGATCCAGGCCGCGACGCCCTCGATTCGGTCGGGCGTGATGTCGGTGTACGTCTCGTATTCGGACAGGTCCACCGCCATGCCCTTCCGTCCGGCGGCGGCCTTCTCCAGCAGCTCGGGAAGCGCCCGGTAGCTGTCCGGGCCGGCCAGGACGTCGATGAGCGAATTTTCCTCCAGGAGATCCTTCTTGAGGTTCTGGGCCATGCAGCCCAGCACGCCGATCACCAGGCCCTTGTCTTCCTTGAGCGCCTTGAGCGCGCCCAGGTGTCCGTACACCTTGTTGTGCGCGTTTTCGCGGATCGCGCAGGTGTTCAGCAGCACCACGTCCGCGGTGTCGGCCGAGTCGGTGAAGCGGTAGCCGCTGTCCTTGAGGATCGAGCGCACGAGCTCCGTGTCGTACTCGTTCATCTGACAGCCGAACGTTTCGATGAAAACCGCGGGTGGGCGCAACGGCATCAGCGCTCTTTTCTGATCGAATCGAGGGCGGCCGGCACGCCTTCCTTGATGGTGGGATGCGTGAGCGTCCACCCCAGCGCCGCTTTGGCGCGGTCGTTCCTGACCCGCGCCGAGCAGGTGATGGACTCCGCCCACAGCTCGCCGGCCTGCTTGGCGCAGTCCTCCTTCGAGACGGAGCCGGGAAGGGGCTTGCCGAGCGCGTGCGCGACAACCGACAGCCACTCCTTCTGTGTGACCGGCCGGTCGTCCACCAGATTGAGCATCTGCGTCACGGGCCGGTCATCCGACATGGGCGCGTAACCGAGTTGCTCGGCCGCCAGCACGTAGGCCTCCGCGAGGTCTTCCGCGTGCACGAAACTGATGTAGTTCTCCCCGGCGCCGACGATGCGGGCCTGGCCCTGCTCCAGGCCCGGCAGGAGCTGGTCCTTGAACCAGCCGCCGTTTCCATAGACCCATCCGGGAAACAGGAATGTCGCGGGCAGACGCTTGTACTCGGCCAGGTGCTTGAGCTGATCACGCGCGGCGCTGATAAAGCGCCCATAGCCGAGCGGCTCCCACGGGGTGTCCTCATCCACCCATTCTTCGCCGTGCTCTCCATAGCCGAGGACTCCGAAGGTCATGACCACACCCCTGACCTGCCCTTCCATCGCGGCATTGATGAGCGTGCTGCACGCGTCCGTATGGGATTTCAGGAGCTCGGGCACCTGCCGCATGGCCGGCGGCTGGCCGCGCTTGCCCGGCATCGTGCAGCCGACCGCCACGTCGAACTTCTCGATTTTGCGTTCCCAGGGTCCGTTAGTGAGAAGGTTGCCGATGATGGGCTCGCACCCCAGGTCCTCCAGAAGTTTGCCGCGCACTCGATCTCTGGCCAGGCCGTACACGTTATGGCCATGGGCCTTGAAGGCCTTGATCAAGTGGCGCCCGATGAATCCGCTTCCGCCGGCGATGAAGATTTTGAGAGGCACGCCCATCGTGTTACGCTCCAATCGTGTGTAAAGGGAAAGCATCTACGGCCGCGCCCAGGGCGAGGCCGTCCATGGCTCCGGTCAGCCGGACCGGTCTGAGTTGGTTGTGGAGGTCCGACCCGGCGGGTACGCCGACCCGGATGTAATTGTCTGTGAGCCCGGTGAAGAGGCCGGACTGGTTGCGGGTCTCGAACAGCACAGAGACGGTCTGTCCCACGCGCCGATGATAGAACGCCAGGCGCTTGGCGCGGGAGAGCGCGCAGAGTTCTTCTCTGCGGGCCGTGATGGTTCCGGCCGGAATCGCATCGGGCAGTTTGAGGGCAGCCGTGCCGGGGCGGGGTGAATAGCTGAACACGTGGAAGTACGAAAACGGAAGATCGGCGGCCAGCCCGCGGGTGTTGGCGAACGCGCGATCCGTTTCGCCGGGGAAGCCCACCATGATGTCGGTGCCGAGCCCGAGGTCCGGGACCGTCCGGACCGCCTTCTCGATGAAGGCGGCATACGCCTTCGAGGTATAGCGCCGATTCATGGCGTCCAGGACACCGTCGTCGCCGCTCTGCAGCGGTATGTGGAGATACCGGCACAGCTTGGAGGGGCCGGCCATGCGTTCCAGCAGCTGGTCGGAGATCGTGGTCGGCTCGATCGACGAGATGCGGATGCGATCCAGTCCGGGCACGTCTTCCAGCATCCCGATTACGTCGTCGATCGAACGCCCTTCGCAGGCGTACCGGCCGACGTTGACGCCGGTGACCACCAGTTCCCGGTGCCCGCGCGCGACGAGGCCCTCGGCTTCCCGGATGATATCGTCGGGGCGGCGGCTGCGCTCGTGCCCGCGCGAGAAGGGGATGATGCAGAAGGAGCACATGAAATTGCATCCGTCCTGCACCTTCAAATGTGCGCGGGTGCTCTCGTAGTCGCCGACGCCCTCGATCGTGAAATCGTCGCGGCTGACCGTGCGGGTGTGCAGGATCTCCGGCGCGGGGCGGCGCTCCAGGGACGTCAGGTACCGGGGCAGCTCCATTTTGTATTGCGTGCCGACGATCAGATCGATACCCTCCATCTGTTGCAGGACGTCCGCGCCGGTCTGGGCGTAGCAGCCGGTGACCGCCACAAAGGCATCCGGCGAGGCGCGGCGGATCTTGCGGATGAGGTGCCGGCACTCGGCCTCTGCGTTGTCGGTCACGGAGCAGGTGTTGAGGACGACGAGGTCGGCGGGCCGGCCGAGCTCGACCAGGTCGTACCCACGGCTGCGGAGTTGGTCTCCGAGGAGGGCCGTTTCGGCCTGGTTCAGGCGGCACCCGATCGTATGCAGCGAGGCGTGTGGCATGGGACACAAAAGTATAACGAGGCGTCAGGCCCTGGCGCAAGGAAAAGGACGAGGGTAGTCCGGGTGAGTGATGGCCGGTGACGCGCGTGAAAAGCATTTGCTGGCCGGCCTGGACGAGCGCGAGCGCGGATTCAGCCGGCCGGTGGAGATCGAGCGGAGGGAGGGCGCCTTTCGGGCGATCTTCCGGTATGAAACGCTTGCGCTGGAGGGCGCGGGCGCCGGGAGCGCCGCAGCCGCGCTCGCTGAAGTGGTGCGATTACTCCAGGAACGGGGCTACAGGCAGCTCAGAACACGCCTGATTTTTCTCGGCGGCGCCTACCTTGGAAGCCAGGAATTGTGGGTCGAATATGCCGATCCCGAACGGTCCCCTGAGTCGGCGGGAGGATGGGCGGGGCTTGTTCGCCGGATTCGGCAGGCGCTCACGCGCCGCTCGTAAGCGGCCGCTTGATTTTCTGCAGCAGGCTCTCGATCGGAGCCGTCTCCGACGCCCCGGCGGTCAGCGCGCTGATGCGGGCCGCAATCCTGGAGGCGATCTCCATGAAGGCTTTGGCCTGCGGGGACTCAGGATCGGCCATGACGAGGGGCATGCCCATGTCGCCGCCGGCCCTGATGGCCGGATCGATCGGGACGCGGCCGAGAAAGGGGACGCCCAGTTTGGACGCGGCGCGTTCTCCGCCGCCGTATGAGAAAATTTCGGTGCGCTCGCCGCACTTGTTGCAGACGAAGTAGCTCATGTTCTCGACGATGCCCAGGATCGGCACGTTGACCTTCTGGAACATGACAAGCCCCTTGCGTGAATCGTGCAGCGCGACTTCCTGGGGCGTGGTCACGATGATCGCCCCGGTCAAGGGAACGAGTTGTGCGATGCTGAGCTGGGCGTCTCCCGTGCCGGGCGGCAGGTCCACGATCAGGTAATCCAGGTCTCCCCAGATCACGTCACGCAGAAACTGCTGGATAGCGGTGTGGATCATCGGGCCGCGCCAGGTCAGGGGCGTGTCTTCGGGAACGAAGAAGCCCATCGAGATCAGCTTGACGCCGTGGCTCTCGGCGGGCAGCAGCTTGCCGTCCTTCTGCTCGGGGGGCCGCTCCACGCCCATCATCATCGGGATATTGGGGCCGTACATGTCGGCATCCATCAAGCCGACCTTGGCTCCCTGCATGGTCAGCGCGACGGCGAGGTTGACCGCCACCGTTGATTTGCCGACGCCGCCCTTGCCGCTGCTCACGGCGATGGTGTGCTTGACGGTCGGGATCAGGTTGTCCTTGCCTTTGGCCGGCTCCGGGTTCCCCTGACCAACCATGTTCAGTTCAGCCATCGAACGCTCTCCTCAATGATGTCAATACCCGATGCCTTCTATTCGGGCGCTCGTCGGCCATTCAGCGAAAACGGCCGTGCGTGCTGCCACGCGGCCTAGTTCAACTGAGCGGCGAATTTCTTTCGCGAACGTCCCACAAGAGGCGCGTGGTGTGAACCACGATTCTGGGCGATCAGGGGGTCTAAAATTTCCCCGCAGGTCAGGCAACGCCAGCCTTTAAAGTTGATATTGCCTGTATCGTCCAGCAAGTCCTCGAATATCTCCTGGGACATGACACCCTTGCAACGGGGGCAGTCCATATTCTTTCTCCTTGTCGCTAGCCTTTGCCTCACGCAAAGATGTATTTGACCACTTTAATCCCGACCATATCAATCGGAGACTCACTTGGTCGGATAGTAAGTCAAAGAAATCATGATTGTCAAGGGAGGCAGATCATTTTTTCAGCAGGGGTTCAACAATGGGCCACAGGCCGTTGACGACCACGGCGTAGCCCTGGCCTGTGGGATGAATACCGTCCGCTTGATTGAGGTCAATTTGGGCGGCCACGCCATCAAGGAAAAACGGGATGAACTGGACGTCATGGCGTCTGGCAAGGTCGGCATACATCGTTTGAAATGCTTTGGTGTAGTCGGCGCCGTAATTGGGCGGGAGCTTCATGCCGGCCAGGATCACCCTGGCTCCGCCTGCTAGGAGACGCCGGATGATCTGTTCGAGGTTGGCGCGCGTCTCAGTCAGGTTGAGTCCACGCAACCCATCGTTGGCCCCCAGTTCCAGGATCACGATGTCGGGCGTGCTCTTGAGCACCCATTCCACACGCCTGACGCCTCCTGCCGTGGTGTCGCCGCTGACGCCGGCGTTGACCACGCGATACCGGTAGCCGGAGAGAAGAAGTTTCTCCTGCAGGCGGGCCGGATAGGATTCTTCCGGCGAAACGCCCAGCCCGGCGGTCAAGCTGTCGCCGAACGCCACGAGCACCCGTTCTTCTGGACGGGGTGCGGCATTGGAGGGCGGCGGGGATTTGGTGCCCGGCCGCGCGTCCACGCTGGTGCCCTGGATTTTGGGCGCGGGTTTACCGATCTGCTGATCGCACGCCCACAGGCTGACGGCCAGCAGCGCGAGGCAGCAGACGGTTCTGGGCAACACCAGCATGTTCTGTATAATAGGGGCCATGATCGCAATCCGCAACCTCTCCATGCGGCTGTCCTGCGGCGGCCGCGAGGTCTCCATCCTGGACGACATCACGCTCGAGGTCCCCGCCAAGCAATTTCTCGCGATCGTCGGGCCGTCCGGCAGCGGCAAGTCCACCCTGCTTGGCCTGATCGCCGGCATGGACGCGCCGACCGCCGGGACCATTGCGCTCGACGGGCGGGACATCACGAACTTGTCGGAAGATGAACTGGCGCGTCTGCGGCGCGAGAAGGTCGGCTATGTCTTTCAGTCCTTTCACTTGATTCCGACGCTGACTGCGCGGGAGAACGTGGCGGTGCCGCTGGAGCTGGCCGGCGATCCTGAGGCCGTCCACAAGGCGGACGTGTTGTTGCGGGCCGTCGGGCTTGAGGCGCGCGGGCATCACTATCCGGCCCAGCTCTCCGGCGGCGAGCAGCAGCGGGTGGCCGTCGCGCGGGCGTTTGCGAACCGGCCCGCCATTCTGCTCGCGGATGAGCCGACCGGCAACCTGGACACGGCGACCGGGCAGCAGGTCATTGATCTGCTCATCCGGTTGAACCGCGACCACGGCAGCACGCTGGTTTTGGTCACCCACGATCAGGCCCTGGCCGCCTACGCCGATCGCGTCGTCCGTTTGCTGGATGGCCGGATCGCCTCGGATGAGCTGCGGGGCCCCGCGTTCGGTGCGCACCCGTGAGCCTGCTCCCGAATCGTATGGCCCTGCGCCTGGCGTGGCGGGAAACCCGCGCCGACTGGCGGCGCTTCACCTACTTCTTTGTGTGCATCGCGCTCGGCGTGGCCGCGCTTGTGGGCGTGGGGCTCTTTGCCGCCAACATGGATCGGGCGATCCAGCGCGAGGCCCGCGGTCTGCTGGCTGCCGATGTGGAGCTGCGGACGGCGCGCCCGCTGACGCCGGAAGGAGAGACGATCCTGGCCAGATTCGACGGTCGTGGGATCGCCCGCATGCACGTGAGCGAACTGGTGGCGATGGCCGCGGCGTCGGCCGGCACGCAACTGATCGAACTCAAAGCGGTCGAGCCCGGCTATCCGTTCTATGGGAAATTGCGGGCCGATCCGGAGGAGGCGCCGGCGGCGCTGTTCGGCGGCAGCCAGGTGCTGGCCGAGGAGACCCTGCTGATCCGTCTCGGTCTTCAGGTCGGCGGCATGCTGAAGATCGGCCAGGCTGACTTCAGGATCGCCGGCGTCTTGAAGAAGGAGCCGGACAGGGCGGCCGGCGCGTTCAGCTTCGGCCCCCGCGTGCTGATGTCCCGCCAGAGCCTTGACGCGACCCAACTCGTCCAGCCGGGCAGCCGGGTGACGCACCGGCATCTCTTCAAACTGCCCGAGGCGCTGAGCCCGCGGGCCGTGCAGGGCGAGCTGGCGTCCACCTTTCCTGACAAGACGGTGCGGGTGAGTACGTATCAGGAGTCCCAGCCGATACTCCGGCGGTTCCTCCGCCAGCTCACGATGTATCTCGGGCTGGTCGGGCTCATCGTCCTGATGGTCGGCGGGATCGGCGTGGCCGGCAGCGTCCGCGCGTTCCTGAAAGAGAAGATGGAAGCCATTGCCGTGCTGAAGGCGATCGGCGCCGAATCCCGCACGATTCTGCAGGTCTATTTCACGCAAACCCTGCTGCTGGGACTGGTGGGCAGCCTGGCCGGCGCGGCCCTTGGGGCGGCGCTGCAGATCGCTCTGCCTCCGCTGATGCAGACCTGGCTGACGATCGAGCTGGAGTTTCAATTTGCGTGGCTGCCGTTCGTGCGCGGCGTGGCGATGGGGCTTTTGACGACGGCCCTGTTCTCGCTCTGGCCCCTGCTGGAAGTGCGGCACGTGCGCCCGAATCTGATCTTTCGCCGCGAGGTGAGCGAGGAGCCGACCGGCTTTCCAGGCCGGGCGGCCTGGATCGCCGGCACACTGTTGGCGCTGGCGCTGGCCGGGCTGGCACTCTGGCAGGCGGGATCGTGGCGGACGGCCGGGCTGTTCATCGGCGCCCTGGTGGCGGCGCTGGGCCTGCTGCAGGGCACGGCGTGGCTCGTGGTGCGGTTTGCGAAGCGGCTCCCGCGATGGAGACCTCTGGTCTGGCGGCAGGGGCTGGCCAATCTCCATCGTCCCGGAAGCCAGGCGAAGACCATCCTGGTGTCGGTGGGGGTCGGGGTGATGGTGATCCTGGCAATCCATCTGGTGGAACGGAACATCCTGTGGGAGATCGGCGAGAATATCCCCGCCGACGCGCCATCGTTCTTCTTCATTGATATCCAGCCGGACCAGAAGGAGGCCTTCGCGCGCCTGATGGCGGAACACGGGCATGCCGACATGCGACTCACGCCGCTGGTGCGCTCGAGGCTGTGGGCTTTGAATGGGAAGCCGGTTCGGCGGGAGAACCACGAGGAACGCGAGCACGGATGGTACTACACCCGCGAGTATGTGCTGACCTTCCAGCAGGAGCTTCCCAAGGAGAATGTCGTGACCAAGGGCCGGTGGTGGGACGGCACAGGGCCCCCCGGACAGGTGCGGGTGTCCGTCGAAGAAGAAGCGGCGCATCGGTTGGGGCTCGACCTGGGGTCGGCGGTGGAGTTCGACATCCAGGGCGCCAGGGTCTTCGCCACGGTGGCGAGCATCAGAAAGGTGGAATGGGGGAACATGTCCACGAACTTCTATTTCATCTTTGAGCCGGGCGCGCTCGAAGGCGCGCCGATGACCTACGTCGCGACGGCCCGCGTGAATCCCACGGAGGAGATCCCGTTGCAGCGCGCTGTCGTGGCGGCCTTTCCGAACGTGTCGGCGATCAATATCCGGGACGTGCTGGATTCCGTGGCGCGGGTGGTGGACCGCATCAGCCTGGTCATTCGTTTCATGGCGGGCTTGAGCATGCTCGCGGGGAGTGTGGTGCTGGCCGGCGCGCTCGCCGCCACGCGGTTCCGGCGCATCTACGAGGCGATGATCCTGAAGGCGGTCGGGGCGACGCGCGGGGTTATCGCGGGCACCTTCGCGGTGGAGTACGCGCTGCTGGGAGCCGCCGCGGGCGTGATCGGCACGGGCCTGGCCGTGGCGCTGGCCTGGGGCGTGGGGCGCTGGATTCTCGACGTGAAGTGGCTCTTCCAGCCGGCGGCGCTGGCCTGGGGGATTGCGGCGACGATGGCGGGAACGATCCTCGTCGGCTTCCTGTCCACGTACCGCATTCTCGGCCAGAAACCCCTGCCGGTGCTCCGGCGGGAGTGATCTGGTGTTCGGCTTTGGGAAACGATAAAGTATGGACACGATGGAATTGCCATGATGAATGAAACGGCGCTGATCATCCTTGCGCTGGCCTGCGGACTTCTTTTGGGTTTGGCGGCGGCCTATGCCTTCAGGCTGGGCCAGGCCAAGACTGCCCAGGAACTCTTTCGTGAGAGTGAAGCTCAGCTAAAGGAGAGCTTCCGAAGTCTTTCGCTCGATGCGCTATCAACCGCCAGCGACGAATTCTTGAAATTGGCCAAGGCGAAGTTGGATTCAGCCAGGGAAGGCGATGCGAACGAGCTGGACAAAAAGAAAGCGCTGATCGATCAGCAATTGCAGCAGATGACTGCCAAGCTGGAAAATGTGTCCACGCTCATGAAGGACCTGGAGAAGGACCGATCAGAAAAGTTCGGGCAACTGGCCGGTCAATTGCAAACAGCCGGTCAGCAGACGCAAGCGCTCTTGCAAACGACCAACAGTTTGCGCGAAGCGCTCTCGAGTACGAAGGCCAGAGGCCAATGGGGAGAACGGATGGCGGAGGACGTTCTGCGGCTGGCGGGATTCATCGAGAACGTGAATTACCTGAAGCAGAAAACGATTGAAGGTGTGGGATCGCGTCCGGACTTCACCTTCCTGTTGCCGAAGAATCTCATGCTGCACATGGACGTCAAGTTTCCGTTGGACAACTACATTCGGTTTCTGGAAGCCGGCTCCGACGGAGAGAAAGCAAAATTCCGGAGCGACTTTCTTCGAGACGCAAGAGCCAGAGTCAAGGAAATTACCACGCGCGAATATATCGATGCCGAATCCAATACGGTGGATTATGTCCTCTTGTTCATCCCCAATGAACAGATCTATGCCTTCATCCACGAGCAGGACAGCTCGATTCTTGATGAGGGGATCCGGAACAAGGTCGTGTTCTGTTCGCCCATCACGCTCTTTGCGGTGCTGGCGGTCATTCGTCAGGCCGTTGACAATTTTACGTTGGAGCGGACCTCCAACGAGATATTGTCGTTGCTCGGTGCGTTCAAGAAGCAGTGGGAGGAGTTTGCCGCCAAGTTCGATCTCCTCGGAAAAAAGATCGGTGATGTGGTGAAAGAGTACGAAGCACTGACGACAACCCGTAAGCGGCAACTCGAGAAACCACTGAACAAGATAGAAGAGATCAGAAGCCAGCGCGGGCTGCCGGTCGCTTCCGAGGAGGAGACGCCCGCTTTGCCAACAGGCGGAAGCGAGGGCTAAAGGCACTTCCCTCTGGGGCACTTGCGTCCCTCTCGAAGCCTGTGCTAGCGTGGGGTTGCGTTTCATCGTTGAAGGAGTCCGGCGGTGCGGCGCCAGATGATAAGGACTCCATCGCGATCGTGCCTTGCAGTAGGAATTTGGGCTTGTCTGTGGTGCTTTCCTTGCCCCTCTCATTCCTTACTCCCAAGACCGCGTCGCATCAGTAAAGGAGGTACCCGATGGGTACGAAGTTGTATGTGGGCGGCCTGCCCTATTCCACCACCGAACAGCAGCTCAGTGAGCTGTTTGCACCGCAGGGTTCCGTGGCATCGGCCAAAGTGATCACGGACAAGTTCACCGGCCAGTCTCGCGGGTTCGGATTCGTCGAGATGTCCACCGAGGATGAGGCCCAGAAGGCCATCTCGGCGTTGAACGGCACGCAGCTGGACGGCCGGACGATGACGGTGAATGAGGCCAAGCCCCAGGAGAAGCGTACCGGCGGAGGCGGCGGTGGCTACGGCGGCGGGGGCGCCGGCGGCGATCGTGGTGGAGCGAGTCGGCGCTGGTAAGCCGGCTGCGCTGAAATTTACCTAGACGATTCAAGGGTGGGCAGGGGCGCCGATGGTGCTCCTGCCCATTTTTTTTGGAGACCCACCGCGCATGAATGATCGGGCTGACGGCGGCGAGCAGAGCCGGCGCTACGGCATCCGTGAAGGGGCGTTTCAGGCGATCATGCTGGGCGGCGGGGAGAATTATCTCTCCGCCTTTGCGCTGCTGCTCCACGCCTCGGCCTTTCAGATCGGCCTCCTGTCGGCCCTGCCGCAATTGATCGGGACCGGGACTCAACTGCTCTCCGTCAAGGCGCTGAGTTGGGTCCGGCACCGGAAGTCCATCATTCTGACAGGCGTCGCCGGCCAGGCGTTCGTGTGGCTGCCGCTCCTGGCGCTGCCTCTCCTCTTTCCCGAGCAGGGACCGTGGCTGCTGATCGCGTGCGCGGTCGCCTATGTCGCCATGGGGCACTTTGCCATCCCGGCATGGAACAGCCTGCTCACGGATCTTGTCGATCCCAACAGGCGCGGGGCGTACTTCGGGCATCGGGCCCGGGTGATGACGGTGTCCAGCTTTGCGGCCCTCTGCGCGGCGGGGCTGATCCTCCATTCGGCTGAAGCGTGGGAGCAGCCGTGGATGGGATTCGCGGTCATCTTTCTGGCGGCGTCGGCCGCGCGCGGAGTTTCGGCGGCCTATCTTGCACGGATTGATGAATCGTCCGTGCCGGTCACGCGCGAGGACGAGTTCCGTCTGCTGGCGTTCCTGCGGCGCGAGCACAGCTCGAACTTCAAACGATTCCTGATGTTTTCTGGGTTGATGCATGTCTGCGTGCTGATCGCGGGGCCCTATTTCGTCGTCTACATGCTTCGGGACCTCCATTTTTCGTACCTGGAGTACGCGCTGTGGCTGGCCACCGGCGTCATCGGGCAGTTCGTCACGCTGAAACCGTGGGGGCGGCTTGGAGACCGGTACGGGAATAAAAAAGTTGTGGCGGCGACGGCGCTCCTGGTGCCGTTCCTCCCGATGCTCTACGTCCTCAGCGCGAATCTCTATTTTCTCCTCGCGGTCAATTTTTTTGGAGGCGCCATCTGGGCGGGACTCGCGCTCGGGTTGCAGAACTATGTGTTCGACGCGGTCCGGCCGGAGGATCGGGCAAAGGGCGTGGCGATCTGGAACAGCGTCAACGCGGCCGGCTGGTTTGCGGGCGCGATGCTCGGAAGCCTCCTGGCGGGGGTGCTGCCGGGCGAGATCGCCCTCGCGGGGCTGGAGGTCCGGCCGGCGTCGAATTTGCCCTTCGTGTTTTTCATCTCGGGGGTGCTCCGGCTTGTCGTGTCGCTGGGCCTGCTGCGGACGTTCCACGAGGCCCGGAGCGTCGAGCCGATTTCCCACCGCGAGTTGGTGTCGGAGCTGCCCCTGATCAAGCCCTTGACCGAAGCCTTCGGCGGCGGCAACCGGCGCGATGCGTGAGATTGCGCGGCCACGTGCCTGACTCGCGCGCGCTCCGAGTAGACTTCTCCCGCGTAGGCCGGTCCTGCCGTTGCGAAATTTGCGCCTGCACAGGGTTTTCTGTATTATTCTCAATGATTTCAGTTGGGGGATCGTCTAGTGGTAGGACATCACACTTTGGATGTGATTACGGAGGTTCGAACCCTCCTCCCCCAGCCAACCTGCCACAACAAATGCAGCACATAGCGTAAGCTAAGCGAGGAGAGGTTCATGGCGACAATCCTAATCGTCGACGATGAGCAGTTGATCTGTGATCTGCTGCGAGCGGTGCTGGGCCGCCAGGGCCATGAGGTCGTCACCGCTTCCAACGGCAAGGAGGGGCTCGAACTGTTCAAGAAGCACAAGCCCCGCTTCACGCTGCTGGATCTCCGCATGCCGGAGATGAACGGCATCGAGGTGCTCAAAAACATTCGCGCGATCGACCCCAAGGCCGCGGTGATGATCCTGACGGCCTGGGGCTCGGACGCGCTGGAGCGGCAGGCCCGCCAGCTCGGCGTGATGGATTTTCTGAGCAAGGGCCTGGCTCTCGACGTGCTGGTGGCGGCGATGGAGCGTGCGTTGCCGAAACCGGTGAAAGCGCCCGCCGCGGCGCCGGCCGCCGCTCCTTCGACAGCGCCGGCCGCTCCGGGGGCGCCGGCGGCCGTGGTCCCGACGCCCGCGCCGGCCGCCATGGACTCCATTCTGGTGGTGGATGATGAGCCGCCGATCTGCGAGCTGCTGCAGCGATTCCTGTCCCTGCGGGGCTATCGAGTCCGCGCGGCGAACGACGGCCCCCAGGCGCTGGCCGCCGTGGAGCAGGAGGTCCCGCAGCTGATCGTGCTCGACATGAACATGCCCGACATGAACGGGGTCGAGGTCTTGCGGAAGTTGCGGGAGAGGAAGTATGCCGGCGGAGTGATCCTGCTGACCACCGGCCAGGACGACAAGCTCCTGGAGGAGGCGTTGGATCTGGGCTCCGTCGATGTTATGGGCAAGCCGGTGGACCTGGAACGGCTGGCGTTGGCCATTCAGGTCGGCTGCATTCTCACGGAGCAGCAACGGGGTGGGCCAGGGAAGAAGAAGTAGGCGCTGCGGGCTTCGCGGAGGGGTTGTGGCATGAGTGACGTTCGGTGGCAGGTGCTTTTCGACGCGGAGCCGGATGCGGTGCTGGTCCTCTCGCGCGACGGAACGGTGCGCGATGTGAATCCGGCCGGCCTTGCCCTGCTCGAAGCGGAACGCCCGGAGGCCGTGGCCGGCACGTCGGTTTACGACTACGTGGCGCCGGCGCACCGTGACGTCTTTCGGGCCTTCGCCGAGCGTGTGTGCGAGGGCAAGAAGGACTCTCTTGATGTGGAAATGGTGGGCCTCAAGGGAGCCGCGCGGCTTCTGGCGGTCCACGCGGCGCCCTTGCGCATTGAGTCGGAGGGGCGCGACGGTCTGTTGCTGGTCACTCGCGACGTCACCTACTTGAGGGAAACCGAGGCAACTCTCCGCGAGTCCCGGAAGATGGCGGCGGTGGGTCATCTGGCGGGAGGGTTTGCGCACGACTTCAGTAATATGTTGAATGGGATCATGGGTGGCCTTTGGATGGTGGCCACCAAGCTGGAGCCAGACCATCCGGCCGCTCCCATGGTGGCCGCGGCCGGCCAGGCGGGACGGCGGGCCGCCGACCTCGTCCGCCAGCTCATGACCATCGGTCGGCGATCGATGGGCGATGCCCGTCTGGTGGCGCTCCCGTCCCTCATCGAGGAAGTGGTCAGGCGCATGCGTGTGACGCTTGATCCCGGGATCGAGGTGGTCGTCAAGGCGGACCCCGAGACCTGGCCGGTGAACGCGCACCCCGGAGAACTGCGGCAGGCCCTGTTGCATCTTTGCGAGAACGCCCGCGATGCGATGCCGCAGGGGGGGCGTCTGCAGATTGAGCTGGGCAATATCGAGAAGGCCGGCGACGCGTTCGTGCGCCTTGTCGTCAGTGATACCGGTGCGGGAATGGACGCGGAGACCACCCCGCGCATCTTCGAGCCGTTTTTTACGACGAAGCCGGAAGGGAAGGGCCTCGGATTGGGGCTGACGGTCGCTCAGGCGACCGTCACGCGCCTCGGGGGAACCATTGCGGTGGAGAGCGAGCCCGGCCGGGGAACCCGGTTCGTGGTCGAGATTCCCAGGCGCGTTGAAGCAGAGGCTGCGCCTGAGCCCGTCCCCACGCCTCCCGCGGTTCAGAAGGGCAACGGCGGGGTTATCCTGGTCGTGGACGACGAAGAAATTCTCCGGCTCGTGGCGCGGGCGTCACTGGAACAGGCCGGTTATGCGGTGCTTGAAGCCCCAGACGTCTTCAGCGCCCTGGCGATCTATCAGCGGGAGCGGGAGCGCATCGCGGCCGTCGTGACGGACGTGAGAATGCCCGGCCGATCGGGCTTTGACTTGCTCGCCGATCTGCGCAAACTCGACCCGAACATACGGGTGATCCTCTGCAGCGGCTCCCTGGCCGAAGGGACCAAGGTGGACCTTCCCAGGCTCGGCGCCAAGGCGTATCTGCCGAAACCCTATTCCGCCCGTGAACTCGTCGAGGTCGTCAGTCAGGTGCTCGGCGCCACGTCTTAGCCGTCTCGGAGGGATACGAAGGTGAGGCGCTTGCTCATGGTGGCGTGCGTGGCAATCGCACTGACGGCGCCGCTGATTGCCGATGGGACCGAGGACGGCGCGGCGAATGTCGTCGTGCGTGGGCGGACCGTGTATAGGGAGCAGTGCGTGTCCTGTCACGGCGTCCAGGGAGACGGCCGAGGGGAAGCCGCGGCATCCTTGAGTCCGCTCCCTCAAAACTTCACGACCGGCGTCTATAAATTCCGCAGCACCATGAGCGGGCAGCTCCCGACCGACGACGATCTGTTCCGCACCATCACGATCGGCATCGCCGGAACGGCCATGGATCGTTACGCCGCGCTGCCCGAGCAGGACCGGCGGGCGCTGGTCGCCTACCTGAAAAGTCTCTCGCCCCGGTTTGCCCGGGAGGAAGCCGGCCAGCCGATCGCTTTTCCGGCGTCCCGTCCGCTGACCCCGGAGTCGGTGGCGCGCGGCCGGGCGGTGTACGAGCGGATGCAGTGCGCGGTCTGTCATGGGGACGGCGCGCGCGGAGACGGTCCCCTCGCTGCTGACTTGAGCGACACTGACGGCCTGCCGATCAGGCCGGCGGACCTGACTAGGCCGCAGCTCAAGGGCGGGCGCGCCCCGGAATCCGTTTTTCGCTCAGTCATGGCCGGCCTGGACGGCACTCCAATGCCCTCGTATGGGGATTCGCTCATACCGGACGAGGCATGGGATCTTGCGCTCTACATCTTCTCGTTGTCGGCCCGGGAGGGAAAATGACAAGACTGCGAGTGGTGCACAAAGCCGTCCTGATGATGATCCTGGGGGTCGTGATGACGGAGCCCGCGCGAGCGTATGAGGTGGACCTGTCTGCGGGCAAGACGACGGTGCGCGGGCAGATCACCTTGCGCGGACCGGCGCCGCCGGCCGAACGGGTGACGGTTCTCAGGGACAGCGCATTTTGCGGGGAGGCGGTGACGAATGAATCGTTGCTGGTGGATCGTTCCTCGAACGGCGTTGCGGTTGTCGTGGTGAGCCTGGAGGGGGTGACGGCCGGGAAACCTCTCCCCGATGAGCGGCGACTGGCGCTGGAGAATCGCGCGTGCCGGTTCTCCCCGCGTGTGAAGGCGGTCCCGGCCGGCAGCCAGTTGGAAATCAACAATGCCGATCCGGTCCTGCACAACACGCATATCCGCAAATCCGACGCCACGTTTCTGAATGTGGCTCTGCCACCCGGCGGCAAGACCATCCGGAAGCCGCTGGCCGATCCGGGCCGCCTGGATGTCCGCTGCGACGCCCACCGGTTTATGCAGGCTACGATTCATGTCTTTGCGCACCCGTATTTTGCGGTCACCGACCAGGCCGGGAAGTTCGAATTAACGCAGGTGCCTCCCGGCACGTACCGGCTGCGAGTCTGGCACGAAATCCTGGGCATGCAGGAAAGGACCGTGACGGTTCCTGCCCAAGGCCAGGCCATCGCCAACATGGAACTGCAAGCCCCCAACTAGAAGGATGCCCGGCGTGACGCTTCTGCAACGGCTTCGCGGCTCCTTTCAGACCCCGGAAGGGCAGTTGACGCTCGGGCTGTGCGCGCTGATCGTGCTGCTGATGGGGGGCTACGGCGCGGTTCTCATCGTGGATCAGCAGCACAACCTGCGGGAGGATGCCGAGAGGCACGGGTTGGAGCTGGCGCGCGGGCTGTCGCTCATCGGGGCGACGGCGGTGCTGGACAATCTCTTCGTCATGCAGGAGGCGTTGACGAGGCGGGCCGGGCGCGACCCGGACATTCTGGCGGTGCTGGTCGTGGACCGCGATCGTATGGTGATCGCCTCGGACAATCCCATGCAGATCGGGGAAATCATGGCCGACGACGCCATTCTGCGGGCCGTGGCCGGCGACAAGGAGTTTGTCCTGGAGCACAAGGATGCGCAGGGTCGGGACACACTGGCGGTGTTTGAGCCGCTCCGTGCCGACGGCACGCTGCTGGGATGGATTCGAGTGGATCTCTCGTTGGAGCGGGCCTGGCGGGAGGCCTATCGCACGCTCTGGAAGCAACTGCTGGTGACGGTCTGCCTGCTGGTCGTCGCGCTGTATGTCTTTCTCAAGATGGTGCGCCGCCTGAAAGGCGCCTTGCACCAGAGCGAGGAAAAATATCGTCAGCTGTGGGAAACCTCCACGGACGCGGTAATCTTCATGGACACGGACCGGCGCATCCGGTTCGCCAATCCCGCCGTCCGGGATGTCTTCGGCTATGCCCCTGAGGAAGTAATTGGGCGGAATATCGCGATGCTGCAGCCCGAGCGCCTGAGGGAGGGGCATCGCGACGGCGTCGCGCGGTACCTGCGAACCGGCGTGAAAAAATTGAACTGGCGCGCAACGGAGCTGGTCGGCCTTCGGAAGGACGGCACGGAGGTCCCCATCGAAGTCGCGTTCAACGATATGCAAATGAACGGGAAACACTGGTTCGTCGGCTTCATGCGGGACGTCACCGAGCGCAAGAAAGCCGAGGAGGCCTTGCACCAGAGCGAGGAACGACTCCGGCAGTCGCAGAAGATGGAGGCCATCGGCAAGCTGGCGGGCGGCATCGCGCACGATTTCAATAACCTCTTGACCGCGATTATGGGCTACAGCGAACTGCTGTTGGGCCAGATGCAGCCGGACAGCCGGGCGCGGAAGAACGCCGAAGAAATCCGGAAGGCGGCGTTCCGGGCCGCCGCGCTGACCCAGCAGTTGCTGGCCTTCAGTCGGCGGCAGATACTGACCCCCAAGGTGCTGAACCTCAACGCCGTCGTGATGGACCTCGAGCCGATGCTGCGCCGACTCATCGGGGAAGATATCGAGATCAAGATTGTGCCGGGCTCTGCGTTGGGACAGGTGCAGGCGGACCCCAGTCAGATCGAGCAGATCGTTCTGAATCTCGTGGTCAACGCGCGGGACGCGATGCCGAAGGGTGGTACGCTGACGATCGAAA
>JAUSHW010000098.1 GCA_030648395.1 Nitrospirales bacterium
AATAGCCCTGGCCACAATGGATTCTTCGTAGTCCTCGAAGGCCCGGATGTGGCATTTCTTGCATTTGGAAGAGGCGGGAAAGACCTTCTCGGGGGTCAGCGGCCCGCTTTCCTCCTTGGCGGCATACGTACCCTGCAACCATCCCACGCCGAGAACCAGGCCCAGGACGGCGAAACCGATCATGAGCGCCTTCACGTGCCGAGCTGTCCATCCCATAGCGTCGCTTGCTCCCAATCTCGCGATGTCATGCCACGGAAGGTGGGGTGGCTTAGAGGGCTTTCGTCCTGAACGTCAGCACGCGGGGCTCGGCGTAATCGGCAAGGAGACGCCTCATGCGCTCCCGTTCCGCGTCCGTCTGGAGCGTCTTCAAGTACCCGTCCAGCAGCGCGGGGGCAGGCTTGGGAATCAGGCTGTACGTCAGCACCGCGTCGATTTGCAGCCCTTCGCCGTCTTCACTCAGCGCCAACTCAAACGGCACTCGTGTGGTCGTACCCCCCTTGATGAGAACGTCTCCCAGCGGCTGATCCATCAACTGCTCGTACTGGGTCCCGAAGACCTTCTGCATGGAGCCCAGCAGGCGACCTTTTTTATCCTTCACGGACACCGTGAGGAAAAACTGCTTGAGCACGGGATCGCCGTCGGGGAAATTATGCGGGACGGCCCCGTTCATGACGGCCACCTGGCCTGCCACGCGCGTGCCGGATTTTTGGGCGTCCACCTCGATACGCGGCATCCACTCGGCCTGCAGGTTCCGGTTCTTCAGCATCAACCCGGGGATCACGATGCCGCGGAAATAATGCCGGCCGATCGGGCGGGTCATGGCTCCCCGTTTGGACGTCGAGCTTCCCGTTGACTGCTCCATGTGGCAGGACTGGCAGACGACCCCCTCCAGAATCTCGCTGTCGATGGTCGCGCTCCGCACATCCCGAACCTTCTCAAAATGACAGGACGCGCAGAAATTGGCGCCCTTGTAAAGCGCGGACTGGAGCGACGCATGAACCATGTTGTCTTCCGGATCTTTGAACGGCCCGTACATGGTTTTGCCGGCCGCCAGCTGGAAGGACGGGATCTTCTTGGGATCATCCGCCAGCTTTTCGACCAGATGGCAGGACGCACAGCTGATGCCTTCGACGGTCACCTTGCCGGCCATAACCTGGTCAATGATCCGATCCGTGTGCTGCGGAAAGAGCGTCACGGCCGGGGCATGGCAGGACAGGCACTGCTGTTTCTTGGCGGCGCTGGGGTTGGTCTGCAGCCAGACCCCCATCACGGACCGGAAGATGGGCGACGGCAGGGCCGTCCCGTGCAGCAGGGCCGCATCCACACGCCCCATCAGCTTGAGATCCATCGTCATCTCGCGGAGCCCCAGCATTTCCTCGTAATGCCGGTCGTGGCACTGGCGGCAAACCTCCGAGCGGACAAATACGCCTTCGATCTCTTCGATCCACGGTTCCTTCTGGGCCTTCCTGTCCTGCCCGACACCTTCCTGAAACACTGCGGCGCCCAACCCGACCAGGAAAAAAACCGCAAGACCTGCCGCCAGCGCTCCCCGCTTCATGCCCGCTCTCCGCATCCCATTGAATGCATCCACCCCAATCCTAATCCGTCAACTTCGGCACGAAATGAAAATTCATCTGCTGCCCGATGCCCTGGTTATCAGGACTGGTCGGCTCCCACGTCCCGACCGTGAAGTTGCCTTCTTTCAGGACCTCGGCCAGCAGCCGCCCGAAGTCGTCCAGGTTCTTGACCGGCTTCTTATTGATTTCGGTGATGACCGCCCCGACCTTGATACCGGCTCTTTCCGCGAGGCTGTCGCCGATGATATCGAAGACCGCGACCCCTTCAGCCGACCGCAAATTCAACTCCTTGCGGATGTCTTCGGTGACCGGGCCGATAATCAGCCCGAACTCCTCAGCCATGGCGATGACGTCTTTGCTCCTCTTGTCCGAAGACTTGTCCGCGGACACGGCGGCGCCTTTCCTGTCAGACGACGGGTCCGCCACCGCCAATGCGACCCCAACCGTCAAAACCAGCACCACAGCGCTGGCGATTCCAATAAGACGCATGCGCACGCTATCCTTGTTTGGCCTCTGGCGGAATCGGATCGAGCATCAACTGGAGCCACGGCGCGATGGCCTTCTGGCCATTGCGTTCCTTGTTCTCGCCGTTCCAGACCGCAAACGCGATCGTCTGCATGCGGCCCGGCCCGAATGTCGCGTCGTTGTCAGGGTCCCGCGTTTCCATCGGCCGCTTGAAGACCACCCGCCAGCGCCCCTGCTCCCAGAGTGCATTCCCCTGGACAGTCCCCTGCCCGCGCTTGCTCGTCAGCGTGCTGAAGCCCCCCCCCAGAAGATCCTCGACCGACGAAGCTCTCCTCGGAATGACCTCGAAGCGCCGCACTTCGCCTTCAGCGCTTTTCGATTTCCGCTCGGCTTCGCTGGCCTTCCGCCGCTCGATATCGGTCTGCCAGTCGGCCTTCCAATGCCAGATGTTGAGGTAGTGGTCCAATTGCCCCATACAGAAAAACGCCGGCGCGTCGCCCAGCGGGAACGCCAGCGCCGCCCCGTCACGGAAGGTGCCGGGCGTCAGGCGATCATTTTTCGTCGGATCCTGCCACTCCAACAGGAACACCAATTCCGTCCCATTATGGAGGGACCGGACCGTCAGGCCCTTGATGGTCGGATCAGGAAGGGTCGGCCGCGTGACGACTTGGCCGCTGAGGGAAAGCACCATCGTGGTCGCTTTCTCCCATTCCGGTGATTTGGGATCGAAGGGGAGCTCGCCGGAAAGGTACGAGGCGCGGATATACAGGCCCTGCGAGCTGACGATTTGCACACCCAGGCCGTATGACCCGAGCACAAGAAGGAAGGCTGCCGCGAGCAGAACCCGCACGCGCTGACGCGTCACGGCGGCAGGAGACAACCAGCCCATACTCACCTCCACCCTGTGCACCCATGGGGCCTCCCTCGCATGGGAGGACGGACAACTACAGTTTCAAGCGACGTATCTTGTTCTCGCCCCGCTCGCAGATATACAGGAACCCAGTGGCATCCAGCGCCAGGCCGGCCGGAGAGTTCACCACCGCCTCAACGGCCACACGGCCGTCCCCGTGCTTAATCATCTCCTTGTCCACAGCCTTGACGAACTTGGCCATCCCGCAGCCGCCCATCGCGCCGGAGTCCTTGTACCCGCTCTCGCCGATCCCCGCGACCGTCGTGATGATCCCTGTGCCCGCTTCCACGCGCCGAACCCGGTGGTTCATCGCGTCCGCGATGTACAGATGCCCGGACGGATCAACAAGGACCGCTTCCGGAGCGTTGAGCATGGCCTGGGTGGCCGGCTTGTCGTCCCCATCGTAGCCATAGAAACAGGAACCCGCGACCGTGGTGACGACCCCCGTCTTCATGTCGATCTTCCTGATCCGATTGCTGCCCTTGTCCGCCACATAGACATCGTCATTCGCGTCAACCGTGATGGCGACCGGATCGTGGAACCGCACGTCAGGCCCGGACTTCCCATCATCCATATACACGCTCATGTCCATCCCATCCGGGGAGCACTCCGGGCGCAGCCACCCATGGTCGTCGCTGAAATCGATCCCGATGGCGTCACCTGAAAGAACCACCAGGTTTTTGGCGATGAGCGGGCTGTCCCGATCGTCATCCTCCTTCGTCCACGTTCCGGCAAGGGATGTGATCCGCATGGTCTCCGGGTCGTACATCCGGATACGATGGGCCTGCGCGTCCACGATAAACATCCGGTCCCGGGAGTCGAACGCGATCGCGCTCGGATAGGTGAGGTTGACCTCAAGCGCCGGCCCGTCGCCGTTGAACCCGAACTCGCCGGTGCCCACGACCGTGTCGATAATGCCGGTCTTCATCGCAACCCGGCGGATCCGACTGCTCCCGGAATCGCAGATATAGAGGTCGCCTTGGGAATCAAACGCCACGCCCAGCGGCAGGTAGAGCCCCGCCTCGGCGGCAGGACCGCCGTCCCCGCTGTAGCAGGTCTCGCCGATGCCGGCCACATGGCCGATGACGCCTGTCGCAAGCTCGACCCGGCGCACGCGGTCGGACCCGGACTCGGCAAAGTAGAGATACGTCCCTGCAGGATCGACGGCCACGCTCACCGGGAGCGGCATGCCCGCCTTCGTGGCGATCTTCCCGTCACCCGTGCTACGGGATTTTCCGTTGCCCGCAAAGGTTTCGATGATACCTGCGGTAATGACACTGCTTTCCATGGCACTCACCTCAGTTCGATCTTTGCGCTCATACCTTCGGCGGTTCAGGGACTACAGCCGGGGGCGGGGCCGGCGTCCCCGCCGGCGGGCCGGCCTGCGCAGCCACCGCCGCATCCGGCGCCGGCTGTGCGCCGGGCTGCTGTTGGACCTGGGCCTGCTGGGCCTCCAACTCAATGGCGTCCGCCTCATGGACCGACTTCTTGAAACCCTTGATCGCCTTCCCCAACCCTTCCCCAAGCTGGGGCAGCTTCCCGGCCCCGAAGATGATCAGCACGATGAACAGAATCAGCACCAGTTCGGTAATACCCATGCTTCCAAACATATTGCGCGCTCCCTGTTAGATTGACCCGTCTACTTGTCCTTGGGTTCCGCAGGCCGTCGCGAGGCAAACCGCTGTTTGAGCCGTTCGCGCGTCTGGTCAGCCTCGGTGAACCGCTTGATCTTCTCATATGTGCTGATCAAATTATAGTAGGCCAGCGGCTCGTCCGGATTATGCTCGACCGCCGCCTCCAGCACGCCGATGGCCTCCTCGGGCTTTCGGAGATTCATATAGACCTCCATCAACGCAAAAGCCGTTTCAAGATTGTGCGGATCGAGTTCGAGCACCCGACGGTACGCGGCGATCGCGTTATCAATCGTGTGGAGGTCGGAGATATGCCGCAGATCCAGCTTTTCGTAGACCTTCGCCAACTGAAACCAGGCGAGCGGGTCATCAGGGGTGACGTCGACAAGCCGCTCAAACAACGGCATGGCGTCCATGAACTCGTTCCGATCAAACAGGGCCCGCCCGAGATTGAACAGCGCCAGCACGTCCTGGGGGTGTATCTCCAGGGCCTTCCGGAACTGGGTGATGGCTTCGTCCATATCGCCCTTGGTGGCCTGGATGGTGCCACGGTTCGCATAGTACATCGCCAGCGAGTTGTCCATCTGCTTGCGGATGGATTCCGCCATCTCGATGGCCTTCGACACGTTGTCGAGCGCCTCATCCAGCATGCCTTTGGCGAAATAGACCTCGCCAAGCCGGCACTGCGCTTGAAAATCCTCCGGGTCGTCCGCGAGCAGCTTCTTGAGTTCGCCGATCTCATCATCGAGATTCAACGGCGCGGTCACGACCTGCTCGGCAGCTTTACCCTCCTGGGGCACGTCTCTGTCAGTTCCAGCATCCATGTCCGTTCCTTCTCCTCAATACTGCCCCGGCAACATCAGGACACGCCTGACGCTTCCGCCGTGGGGCGATCCGGCGACTCCACAGGGAACAGCCGGCCGACCGATTCCCGGGCGTCGATCCGCCCGTCGTTCACGATCAGCAGCAGTCCCGCCACCACGAAGAGGGTCAGATGGGACAATTGCAGCGCGTAGCCCGCAATGAACATCAGGGCCAGCCCATAGCCGGCGCGGCGGCCCATGCTGACCTGCTTGATGACCGCGTACGACCAGAACAGCAGGCCGGCCAGATACAGCGCGAACGGCAGATAGAAGGTGTACCCCATGCCCATCTGGAAGATCCAGCCAATGCCCTGGCTTGCCTGGCGAATGTGTTGGGCCATCGCCGGGTCGAAAATTTCGATGACGCCGTCCATGAGCAGCAGGCCCAGAAAAAGGCCGGCCCACGTCGCGACGAATTGGATCGTCCGCCGCTGCTGCTGCTTGTTCTTGGAGCGGAATGTGAACCCCGAGTACACCGCGAACACCAGCGCCGTCGCCACCACCATCAGGGCTTCGCCAAGGCGGCTGATTTCATGAACCAGTGGCGGGGACGACGCCACTCCCAACCACCCGTAGGTGGTGGTCGAAATCTGGTAATAGAGCCAGCTCGATACCCCTGCGCCGTAGCAGAGCGCCATCGCGCGCGCCGTCGCGGCGGGATTGCCGCGGCAATATTGGATCACGAGCGTCCAAATCAACGCGAGCGTCAGTACATTGTAGGCGACCGACCCCATCATACCGGGAGGAAACAGGAGGAAGACCACGGTCAGCGCGAGCAACAATGAGCCCAATGCCACCACGGCATGGTCCCACGGGCGGGCGAGCAGCCCGTTCACTTTATAAAAAAGAAACGCGAACAGCACCAGAAAAACGAGGATCGCCGAAAAGTTCATGAGCGCGAACCCGATCGCCGACGCGCCCCGCAGGAAATATTCGACGGCCACATATTCCTGCGCCACCTTGGAGAGATGCATCCCGAGCCGCGAGATGAGACGATAGAAGACCAACTCACACAACCCGGCGAGCAGCAGCGCTTTCAGGACGTATTCCAACAGCAGGCTGCCAGTTTCCAGGCCGACTCGACTTTTCTGAGCCCTGGGGGACTCGGTCATCGTCAGCCTGCCGCGACCGGATGGGTCTTCGCGCGGGCAATGAACAGCAGCCCGTCCGCCATCGAATAATTGAACGGCAACTCACACACGACTTCGCTGATCTTCTCATACACCTGTTGATAGACCCGTTCCGCCTCCTCCGGCGTCATCCCTTCCGTCACCTCATAGAAGTAGCCGAGGCTGAGGTCTTCGGAGGACGGACGCATGATGCGCCGGATGCCATAGCTCGCCGGATCGCTCATGATGGGCGCCTCTTTTTCCAGGTCAAACAGGCACGGCTGGCAGGAAAAGCCGTAGGACGAATTCAGCCGGGTATGCCCGACCACGAAATTCGACGTCTCCAGCGCCTCGGCTTCCGTCTCGGTGGGAAACCCGACCAGGACATAGCAGTGGACCGCGATGTCGAGATCCAGGCAGTCATCCACAATCCGGTTGACGTGCTCGCGCTTGATCCCTTTCTTCATGAAATCCATCACCCGCTGGTTGTAGGATTCCAGCCCATACACGATCTTCAGGCACCCCGCGTCCCGCATCAACTTGAGGAGATCCCGCGTCAGGTTCTTCTCGAAGCGCATCTCGCAGGTCCACTGGGCATTGACGCCGGCTTCGATGAGCTGGCTACACAGGCGCTTGGTCGGCGACAGCGCGAAGCATTCGTCGGTAAAGAAGAAGAAGGGCGTCTGGTATCGCTCCATGAGCATCTTGACATCATCCACTACCTTTTCCGGCGACCGTTGCCGGAAGTTCTGGTGGTCCAGCGTCAGGGCGCAAAACGCGCAGTCCTTGTAGTAACAACCGCGGGAGAACTGGATGGGCAGGACCGACTGCGGCGCGAGGTACTGGCGGAAGGGGAGCCCGTCAAAATTCGGCGCCGCCAGCGCGTTGATGTTCTCTGAAAAAAACGGCTGGTTCACGATGATCTTGCCGTTCTGCCGGTAGAGCAGATTCGGCACCTTGCTGTAATCACGCTTCCCCTCCAGCTGGTGGATCAGTTCCAGCAGGGCCGTCTCGCCTTCAAACACCACGAAATCATCGGCAAACTGGAACATCGCATCCGCCCGCCGCAGATTGTCCACCAGCCGGGTGAAGATGCTGCCGCCGATCGTCAGATGGACATCGGGGTTGGCCTGCTTGATCAGCCGGCAAAGGGTGAGGCCCGGCAGGATCTGCGACGTCGCCGTGATGGAGACGCCGACGAGGTCGGGAGCCTGCCCCAGGATGTCCGGAACCAGTTTGTCGCGGAAGATTTCCAGGTACGGATTTTCCTGCTCGTCCGCCACCGCCTTCAGGATTTCCTTCGTTGAGTAGATGGAGTACCGCCACTGATTGTCGACCACCGAGATCCGCGTCGGAAAATACAAAGTGGAGATGAAGGCGAGCCAGCGATCGATGAGAAACAGGCTTTCCCGATACTTCTCAAGATCGTAGAACTCCTCGGAGCGCAGGATGCGCTTGGCCTCTTCGATCCGGTCGTAGAGCGGCGGAAACCAGTCGAGGGCCTCCTTCATGCGGGCGAGGTGTTCCTGGCTGGACGCACCGGTTTCCCCTTGCGTGCCAAGCCGCTCCAGAGTCCTGACCTTGTCCTGCATCCGCTCATACGTCTCACGGCCGGACGGCTGGCTCAGAAAACCGTCGAGGACCTCAATGCCGAGGTCTCGCTGCACGACGTTGGTGACGCCCTCCTGCTTGAGAAACCCTGTCAACGACGGGAGACTGAGGTACGGCTGGGAAGGATGCCACGTCGGGGGAAACAGCAAAACCGTTTTCATGAAAGGAGCCTCGCTCCGGCAAATCGAGTGCAAATCACAAGCCGCGAACCATCTTGGGGGGCACCCTCAAGCTCCCCGCGCCCTTCAGATTTTATACACCCTGCGTGCGATGAAATGCAACTGCATCCGCCTCCTTAGCGGCCGCGTTGACTGGGTCATTTCCTGGTCCAAACCTCACAATAAATGGGCATAAAAAAGCCCCGGGGGACTAACCTCACCCCGGGGCTTTTTCTTGTTCGCTTACCTTACGGGAGCTGCAGGCTGAACCAGGTGGAAATCCCCTTCATGCCGTCACGTTCCACGTTCTGGCCGTCCCACACGGCAAAGGCCACAGGAACCGACGCGCCACCCTTAAACTGCACGTCGTTGGGGTCCGAGGTCGTCAGTGCACGCTTGTACACCACGCGCCACGTTGGACCATTGCAACAGCCACCCTTGATCGCACCTGAATGCTCCCAGAGGCCGTTCCCGACCACATCCTGATGGGCCTGGGTCGTCAGAGTGCTGAACCCGTTCGCATTGAGATCCTCGACCGACCCGACCCGCATTTCCGGATCGGACAGGATGTT
>JAUSHW010000100.1 GCA_030648395.1 Nitrospirales bacterium
GCGTTATGGCATGGATGGAGACCTGCAGAGTTTTCTGACGTGAGAGGGAGCCGTCAGCTCTTCGGCGGGGGTTCGTCGGGCTGCTCGCCGCGCTTGATCCAGCGGAAGACGGTGTCAGGCCCCGGGCGGAAGGGGGCCAGACACCGTGGCGACGGAGTGGCCACGCTTTTCTTCCAACTCCGTCCAGCGGCCATAGAGCCGCTCGACTTCAGCGCGGGCGGCGTCCAGTGCGTTGTGTCGGGTTTGGAGCGCGCCTGCATCGGAGACGACGGCGGGATCTTCCACCGCGGCCCGGCACGTGGCGAGGGTGTCTTCCGCCTGGAGAATCTTCTTCTCCATCTGCCCCCACTCCTGCTGCTCACGATAGGACAGGCCTTTCCGCCTTGCGTTGGATGACGCCGTTCCCATGTCCGTCCGGGGGACCGGCAAGGCCTTGGGCTCTGCTGTGTCACGGCCGGCGGCGGCGTTCCGCCCCTGGGCTGCCTCCCATTGCGCATAGTCAGCGAACCATTCCGCGCGGCCCGTGCCGTCCAGCGCCAGGATCATGGTGGAGACGCGATCCAGCAGCCAGCGATCGTGCGTCACGAGAACAAGCGCCCCGGGAAATTCGAGCAGGCTGTCTTCCAGCACATCAAGCGTGGGAATATCCAGGTCGTTCGTGGGCTCATCAAGAATGAGGAGGTCGGCCGGCTGGAGCATGAGCCGCGCCAGGAGCAGCCGCGCCTGTTCCCCTCCGGAGAGCCGGGAGACCGGCATATCAAGTTGTTCAGGCCGAAACAGAAAACGCTTGGCCCAGGAAACCAGATGCACCGATTGGTCCCGGTACAGGACAATATCTCCCGCCGGCGCTAGGGCGCGCCGGAGTGTGGCGGTCTGGTCCAGCGACTCACGGTGCTGCTCGAAGGCGACGACTCGGAGGCCCTCCGCCCGTACGATCGTGCCCCCATCCGGTTCCAGCGTGCCGGCAAGAAGCCCTAAGAGTGTGGTCTTGCCGCTGCCGTTGGGTCCCAGCAGGCCAAGCCGCTGACCGGGCCCCAACCGGAGATCCAGATCCTTCAGGATCGGCCGACCGCCCCGCGATTTGCTGAGCTGCTCGGCGACCACCAACTGTTTGGACTTGCGCCCCGAGGACGCAAGGTCGATCCCGGCCGTGGCCCGTCCCGCTCGGGCCGTGACGGCAGCCAACTCCTCGATGAGCTGTCCGGCTGCCTCCACCCGCCCCTTGGCCTTGGTCGTACGGGCCTTCGCCCCCCGTCGGAGCCACTCCACTTCGCGGCGGACTCGATTGGCGAGGGAGTCCTGATAGTCGGCCTGCGCCTGAAGCGCGGCATCGCGCTGTTCCAGAAAATCGCTATAGCGCCCCCTGGCTTCGAACACACCACTGGGGTAACTGCGATTCAGCTCCACCATGCGCGACGCAACCGACTCTAGAAACCGTCGGTCGTGGCTGACCACGAGATACGCTTTGGCCTGAGCCTTCAACAGCCGTTCAAGCCAGAGAATGCCCTCCATGTCCAGATGGTTCGTCGGTTCATCCAGCAGCAGCACATCCGGCTCCATCATCAGCGCCCGACCGATGGCAAGACGCTTGCGCCACCCTCCGGATAGTGTGGCGACAGGCTGGTCGCCATTGGGAAAGCCTCCAATGCTCAAAGCCCTGGCGGTCAGGCCGGTGTGCTCATGGGGATCCAGCCTCTCCGCAACCAGGACCTGCACAAGCACGTCCTCGACCGTCTTGCCTTCGGCGAAGGTCGGCTCCTGCGGGACATACCCCAGGCGGAGTTGTCGGCGCATTGTCCGCGTGCCGCGATCCGGCGACTCGAGACCGGCGAGAATTTTGAGCAAGGTGGACTTGCCGGACCCATTGGGCCCGACCAGCCCCACATGGTCGCCTTCGAACAGGGCAAAGGACAACTCTTCGAACAGAGGCTTGGCCCCGTAGGCTTTGCTGATTGACTCACAACTCAACAGAATCGGCGGTGCCATTATGTGTCCGTAGAGGGAGGCTGTCTCAGACTTTCGGCGAGGGTTCGTCGGGCTGCTCGTCGCGCTTGATCCAGCGAAAGACGCCGTAGGCGAAGGTGAGCCAGAACGTGGCGAAGAAGACGCCGAGGAACATCGTCCCCACGAGTTCCTTCATCTGATCTTCGCTCGGCTCCGCTACTCCACTCATGTGCAGTTTGATCATCTGTACTGCCGGCCAACTCAGGCTTTCAATGCCGAGAAACAAACAGCCCCAGGCCCAGACGTGCTTCGGAGTCTCACCGAGCCAGACCAGCAACGCGGTGAACCCCAGTCCGGCCACCACCGCATACACGACGGGAATCGGATTCCACACCATCGTGAAGCCGAACGTGACGACGACGCCCGCCGCGACGGCGTTGAGCTTGGGAGTCCATTCAGACATGGGGTGATATTAATGTGCGCCGCGCAGAGAAAGATTACTGGTGGTATTGGATATCCCGTCGCATTTGATCGAAGCTCCGGGTCGGGTCAAGCAAGGTATGGTGCCGAAGGCGGGAGTTGAACCCGCACGGGTTTCCCCACACGCCCCTCAAACGTGCGTGTCTGCCATTCCACCACTTCGGCACTACGAGGCGATTATATAGGGTGTGGGTGCCATGCTGTCAACGTGGTTGACAGTCACCGGCGGCGCACTTAAAATCCGCCTATGGTTACGGACTCCCGCATCGCGGCGTTCTTCGATCTCGATAACACCATCGTTCCCGGTCCCGCCATCGAGTACCGGTACTTCCGCCTGCTCTGGCGGCAGGGGCTGGTCGGCCCGATGGACCTCATCCGTAGCGCGGCGGTGCTGCTTCGGAACATCCCCCCCTTGTCGTTCGACCCACTCCGGCGGTTCAAGGCCTACCTGGCGGAGAAGCCCAGCACCGCCGTGGAAGCCTCCATCCAGAATTTTTTCTGGGAGCACGTGTGCCCGCGGATCTCGGAGCAGGCACGCCTGGCCATCGAGGAGCATCGCGCGCAAGGCCATCGGTTGATCCTGCTCACCGGGTCGCCCGAGTTCATCGTGGCACCGCTGGCGACCTATCTCAAAATCGATCAGGTCGTGGCCGGGCGGCTGGAGAAAACGGGCGACACGTTTACCGGACGCATGATCGAGCCGTATCCCTATCGGCACGGCAAGCGCCAGGCGGCGGAACGGCTCGCCGCCGAACAGAACCTCGACCTGGCCGCCAGCTACATGTATGGCGACAGCCCCGGCGACCTGCCGATCATGGAGGCGGTCGGTCATCCCCGCGTCGTGAACCCGATCCGCGGCATGCGCCGCATCGCCCGGCAGCGCGGCTGGCCCATCCTGCGCTGGGAGTAACCCCTCACCCTTGGCCCGGATCATTCATGAACGCTTCTACTGCAACCGCGGATACGCTGCTACGACAGGCGGGCTCGCCGCTCAGTCGGTCAACATACCATTTCAAGTATGCCCCCCTCCCTCGCGGCTCCGCGCGCCTGTCTCGCTTGGCGACTGCGCGATTTCGCGACGAACCCTCATGAATAGTGCGGGCTAGGGGCTCCCAGTCTATTCCCTGGAACCCTTGTCAAAGATCATAGCGCCGTGCTATGAATGCCGAACTTTTTTCGGCTATTCGACGTTTACC
>JAUSHW010000116.1 GCA_030648395.1 Nitrospirales bacterium
GGCCACGTTGCCGGCCTCCCACGCATCCACCATGGCCGCCATCTCAGCGGGCGCCACGTTGGCCGTCACCGTGATGACACCCGTTGCCCCCACAGCCATCATCGGTAGCGTCAGCGCGTCGTCGCCCGAGAGTACCGTGAACCGGTCACCACACGCCTGCACGATTTCGCTCACCTGCTGGAGCGACCCCGCGCCCTCCTTGATCCCGACGATGTTCTTCACTGTCGCCAGCCTCGCCACGGTCGCAGGCGCCATGTTCACCGCCGTCCGCCCCGGAATGTTGTAGAGGATCTGCGGGATGTCCACCGCCTCGGCGATCGCCTTGTGGTGCCGGTAGAGGCCCTCCTGAGTCGGCTTGTTGTAGTAGGGCGAAATGAGCAGCGCGGCGTCGGCCCCGGCTGAGCGGGCATGGCGGGTGAACTCGATCGCCTCATCCGTCGCGTTGGAGCCTGTCCCAGCGATCACCGGCACACGGCGCTTCACGGCCTCGATGGTGAACTCGACGACCCGCTTGTGCTCCTCGTGGGTCAGCGTGGCGGACTCGCCCGTCGTCCCGCACGGCACGATCCCGTCGGTCCCGTTCGCGATCTGCCACTCGATCAGATCGCCAAGCGCCTTCTCATCGACTGTGCCGTTTCGGAACGGCGTAATGATGGCAACCAGCGAGCCGCGGAACGTCATGTCTTGGGATGCTCCCAGGCCTCGGGGCGCAGCTGCCCCTCGAAGACCGCCCGCGCCTCGCCGGTCAGCGTGAGGTTGGAGAACTGTTCGCCGCTCTGCGTGAACGACACGCGCAGGGGCATCCTGCTGAGGGGAATCACCGTGATCGGCGACTCCGCCTTGTGAACCAGGGCAGCCAGCAGGGCCGACGCGAGCGCGCCGCTCCCGCAGGCCAGCGTCTCTTCCTCGACGCCGCGCTCGTACGTCCTGATCTTGATGGTGTGGCGGTCCACCATCTGGGCGAAGTTGACGTTCGTCCCGGCCGGTTTGAACACCTCATGCCGGCGGATCGGACGTCCGATCCCGATGACTTCCGCCGTGGACG
Source organism: Nitrospirales bacterium (assembly GCA_030648395.1). Classification (GTDB taxonomy): domain Bacteria; phylum Nitrospirota; class Nitrospiria; order Nitrospirales; family NS-4; genus SCTG01. The sequence goes on from JAUSHW010000116.1 coordinate 1,046, forward strand.
TGTCGTGAACGAAATACACGAAATGCGGCACACCCGTATGGATGGCATGGCCCTCCAGCATCGTTCCCTCATGCGACACGATCGCCTGCCCGGGGATGTCATTCCTCCGCCGGCGATGCGACGGGATGGCCAGGCGGATGTTCAGCCGGACGCCGCTCGGCTCCGGTACGCGGACCGTGACCTGCTCCCCGTCCACTTCGGCTTCGACGACTCCGGCACTGCCTTCAAACCGCATGGCCTTGGGCGCGATCTTCTTCAGATACGCGAACCGTGCCACGCAACGGGCGCCGTTTCCGCAGAAATCGGCCTCGCCGCCGTCGTTGTTGTAAAACCGCCAGCGGAAATCGTACTTGCGGGACTTCTCCAGGAAAATGAGTCCGTCCGCGCCGACCGAGAGGTGGCGGCGGCAGACACTGGCCACGAAGGCCGGCATCTTCCTGGGGTCAATCACGCGGTCCCGGTTGTCCACGACGATGAAGTCGTTGCCGGCGCCGGAAAGTTTCATGAAGGGGATTTTCTTCATTGTGCCCCCTGGTTGAGGAACGCCGGAATGGTCTCGCCGCGCACGAGATCGGCGTACTCCTCCCGCGCCCGAATGACGTGGAACGTCCCGTCCCGCACAAGCACCTCGGCCACGCGGGGCCGCGAATTGTAGTTGGAGGCCATGCTGAATCCGTAGGCGCCGGCGCTCATCACGGCGAGCAGCTCGCCAGGGTCCGCCAGCGGCATCATCCGGTCCTTGGCGAGAAAGTCTCCCGACTCGCAGACCGGCCCGACGACATCCACCAGAACCTGCTTCTTCAGCTTGTCGCGGTGCTCGCGCACGGGCTTGATCTCGTGGTACGCGCCGTAGAGCGACGGACGGATGAGGTCGTTCATGGCCGCGTCCACGATCAGGAACGTCTTGTCCGGATTGGCCTTGTGATAAAGCACCTTCGTCACCAGCACGCCGGCATTTCCCACAATGGAGCGCCCCGGCTCAAAGATCAGCATGCACTTCAAGTCCTTGATGAGCGGCGAAATGGCCTGCGCCAGGTCCTGGGGCTGCGGCGGCGTCTCGTCCTGATAGATGATCCCGAGCCCGCCTCCGACGTTCAGATAGCGGATCTGCACGCCGATCCCCTTCAGCTGCTCGACCAGCAGAAGAATCTTCTTAAGCGCGTCCACAAAGGGACTGACCTGGGTGAGCTGCGAGCCGATGTGCTTGTGCACGCCGACGATCTCGATGTGCTTCAAGGTCGTCGCCAGCTTGAACTCCTCCAGCGCCCGCTCGGCGCTGATCCCGAACTTGCTCTTCTTCAGGCCGGTGGAAATGTACGGATGCGTCTGCGGATCGATGTCGGGATTGATGCGCAGGGCCACCCGCGCCCTGGTCTTCATCCCGCCCGCCACCCGGTCGATGGCGCGGAGCTCGGCCGAGGACTCGACATTGAACATCAGAATGTTCGACTCGAGTGCGTAGCGGATTTCGCTGTCGGACTTGCCGACCCCCGCAAAGACGATCCGCTGGGGCGCGATCCCCGCCTGCAGAACCCGGTAGAGCTCGCCCCCCGACACAATATCCGCGCCCGCACCTTCCCGAGCCAGCAGCCGTAACATGGCGAGGGTGGAATTGGCCTTGATCGCATAGGCTACGAGGTGCGGGATCTCGTTGAACGCGGAGTCGAAGGCCCGGAACTGGCGCAACACCGTGGCGTGGCTGTAGACATAGCACGGCGTGCCGACCTTCTCGGCGATCGTGCGAAGCGGCACCGCCTCGCAATGGAGCTCGCCGTTCTGGTAGTGGAAATCAGGCATCCTGAAGATCCTCGGCCAGGAGGTCCAGCCCGCTCAAACTCATGCCCTCAAGGGATGAGGCGAACGCGCCCTGGATCTTCCGGTAGCGCACGCGCACGGAAGGCGCGGCCTTCGTGAAGAACTCCCCGTCCATGAGCGTCGCGAGCGCCTGTGGGGTCGCGTGGCGCACGTGCTCGAAGTTGACGATGATGTCCAGCTTGGCCTTCGACGCCGCGTCGGCAATGCGCGTTTTCAACTCGGCGGCGTTGAGCCGATCCAGCGCCCCTTCCAGGTCCACAAGGAGCGCCGTCAACTTCTCATGCTTGCGCGCCTTGATGCTGAGGAACTGGTCCACCTGGCCGGACACCTTCTTGAGGGCCAGCAGCGCGTTGGGGATCGGATTTTCCATCTCCACCGACGGCAGCTTGGCCTGCAGGGTCTTGATGACGGCGGCGACCGGCGACAGTCCCCCCTTCGGGCAGGCCCGGTTGATGACCCGGCGGAACTCCCAGTTCATCTGGAAGCGCGGGATGATGCGCTGGCTGGTGTTGGAGATCCGCTTCAAAATGTTCGGCAGCGAGTAGAACTGATGCTGCGCCCAGTGGAAGCCCTCCTGGAGCTGCTCGGGCGTCATGCGGGTCGGGCGGAACGTCACGTGCTTCCCGTCGTAGTGCGCCCAGTTCCGGTCGAAGATCCGGCCTGCCGCCTCGTACCGGGCCTGCAGCGGCGTGCCCGGCAGCGGCGTCAAGACGTTGAAATACGCCAGCTCGCAATGGTTCTTGACCAGGAAGTCGACCGTGCGCTCGAAGACCGACTCGTCGTCGTTGTCGAAGCCGAAGACGATCCCGGGGTTCACCATGATCCCGTGGTCGTGGAACATCTTGATCTCTTCCTCGAACTTCTTGACCTTGTTGAAGGGCTTGTGCGTCTCGCCCAGGCTTTCCTCGAAGATGGACTCCAGGCCCACAAAGACCGACACGCAGCCGCTCTCCGCCGCCAGCTTGACCATCTCCGCATCATCGCCCAGGAACAGCGTGGACTGGCAGCCCCACTTGATGTTCAGCGGCTTCAGGGCCGCCCACAGTTCCCGGCAATAGGCCCGGTTGCTGTTGTGCAGATCGTCGACGAACGCGAAGATGGAGCCGTCCTCGATCCCGAACCGGATTTTCGCGGCGATCTTGAGGGCCTCCAGCACCGAGCTGCGCCCCATCCGTCCGACCAGCTCCTCGCACACCCAGCCCTTGACCCGCTGGATCTCGGCCACGACCTCGGCGACCGGCCGCCGCCGCGTGCTCTTGCCGTTGAACGGCGACACGCTGCAGAACTCGCAGTCGAAATGGCAGCCCCGTGTAGTGAACGTGCACTGCCGTGTCATGTAGGCGTCTTCGCTGAGCAGATCCACCCGCGGCGGCTTGTAATGGTCCAGCGGCGGGAACTGCTCCATCTTGTAGTGCCGCTGCATGCGTCCCGCCTCAAAGTCCTCCACCAGCCGGGGCCAGGACTCCTCGGCCTCGCCCGTCACGATGGCGTCGCAGTGCTGCAAAGCCTCGTCGGGACAGTAGGTGGGATGCACGCCGCCCAGCACGACCGGCACGCCCCGCTTCCGAAACTCGTCGGCAAGCTGGTAGGCGCGTGGCGCGTAGCAGGTCATCACCGAAATCCCGACCATGTCCGCCGGGTAGTCGAGATCGATCTCGCGAACGGCCTCGTCCTGGACCTCGATCTCCCAATGCTCCGGCGTGTAGGCGGCGATCGCAGGCAGGCTAAGCTTGGGAAACCAGATCGCCTTCCGCTCGCTGGGCCCGAGATGATAGGGGCTCTCCCGCGGATAGGGATCCACCAACAGCAGCTTGCGCTGCTTGCGCGCCCGTGACAATTTCATCAGCTGCATCGCGTCACCTCATCTATCAAAAAAGAATGCCTGACATATTCGTGTGCACTCAAACTCGATCGTTCCTGTTTCCCCGGCGGCACGTCCTCCGGCGGTATCGGCGCGGTCTTCTTGCCGCACGCGACCAGCATCAGCCCGGTGAGCACCACCATGCCCGCGAGCGTCGCGACTCTCATTTCTCGGCGCGCAGCGCTTTCTGGAGAACCTTGAGCCTGGCCTCCACACGCTTGCGCGCGGTCCCGCCGATCTGCGCCTTTCGCTCCAACGCCCCTTCCACGGAGAGCACGTCCAGCGCGTCCTTCTCAAACGCCGGCGAGAACTTCCGCAGATCGTCCAGGGTGAGCCCCGTGAGGTCCTTGCCGCGATCCAGCCGGTCCCGCACGATCCGGCCGACGACGGCATGGGCCTGGCGGAACGGCACGCCTTTCAGCGCCAGGTAATCGGCCAGCTCCGTGGCCAGCAGAAATCCCTCTGTCGCCGCACGGGCCATCGTCGCGCGCCGGACCGACAGTCCCGGAACCAGCGACGCGAGCATCCCCAGCACATCCCGGACCGTGTCCACGGCATCGAAAATCGGGCTCTTATCCTCCTGCAAGTCACGGTTGTAACTCAAGGGCAGGCCCTTGAGAACGGTCAGCAGGGCCACGAGGTGCCCATAGACACGTCCCGTCTTGGCCCGGATCAGCTCCGGCACGTCCGGATTCTTCTTCTGCGGCATCATGCTGCTGCCGGTGCAAAAGGCGTCCGAAAGCTCCACAAACCCGAACTCCTGGGACGACCACAGCACCAGTTCCTCCGCGAACCGGGACGCGTGCGTCATCACCAGCGCAAGCGCCGCCAGCGTCTCCACCACGAAATCCCGGTCGGAGACCGCGTCCAGACTGTTCTGGCTGACCGCCGGAAAGCCGAGCAGACGCGCCGTGAACTCCCGGTCCAGCGGGTAGTTCGTCCCCGCCAGCGCCCCCGAACCCAGCGGCATGACGTTGATCCGCCGGAGCGCGTCGCGCAGCCGCCCCCTGTCGCGCTCCGCCATCTCCACGTACGCCAGAAGATGGTGCGCGAGCAGAACCGGCTGGGCCCGCTGCAAATGCGTGTAGCCCGGCATCACCACGCTGCTCTCCCGGCGCGCCAGCTCGACAAGGCTTTCCTGAAACCGCCGCAGTCCGGCGAGCAGGCTCGTCACCTCCTCGCGCAGGTAGAGACGGAGGTCCAGGGCGACCTGGTCGTTCCGGCTGCGCCCGGTGTGCAGCTTGCCGCCCACCGCGCCGACGAGCTCGGTCAGCCGCGCCTCGATCGCCATGTGAATGTCTTCGTGCGCCGGCGTGAACCGGAGCCGCCCTTCACTGATCTCCCGCTCGACGCGATGGAGCCCGGCGATGAGCTTCTCCGCCTCCCGGCGGGTCAGCACACCGGCCTGCTGGAGCGTCCGGCAATGCGCAATGCTCCCGGCGATGTCCTGCCGGTAGAGCCGGCAATCGACCGCCAGCGAGGACGTGAAGGCCTCGACCTTCGGATCCGTGTTCTGACGGAACCGGCCGGCCCACGGCTTCTTCTGTTCGGGTTTTCTCTTCACTGTCACTCCCGCCGCCCCTTCATCTCTTGCGTGTCGTCATTTTCTTGCGCGAAGCGCGGATCGCGAGCCGCAGCGCATTGAGACGGATAAAGCCCTCGGCATCCTTCTGGCGATAGACTTCATCTTCCTCGAACGTGGCCATGTCCAGCCGGTAGAGCGACCGGGTAGACCGCCGCCCGGCGACGGAACAGGTTCCTTTGTAGAGCTTGACCCGGGCGGTGCCCGTGACATCCCGCTGCGCCTCGTCCATCGAGGCCTGGAGCATCTCGCGCTCCGGCGCATGCCAGTAGCCGTTGTACACCATGTCCGCGTACCGCGGGATCAGCGAATCGCGCAGATGCAGCACCTCGCGATCGAGCGTCAGCGACTCCACGGCCCGATGCGCCACGTGCAGGATCGTCCCGCCGGGGGTTTCGTACACGCCCCGCGACTTCATGCCGACGTACCGGTTCTCCACCAGATCGACGCGGCCGACTCCGTGCGCCCCGCCCAGCCGGTTGAGATGCGCCAGCAGTGTGGCCGGCGACAGCCGTTTGCCGTTGACCGCGACAGGATTGCCCTCTTCGTACTCGATTTCGACATAGGCCGGCTTCGCCGGCGCCTTCTCCGGCGAGACGCTCATCTCAAAGATGTCCTCCGGCGCTTCTTCCCAGGGGTCCTCGAGAATCCCGCCTTCGTAGCTGATGTGAAAGAGATTCTGATCGGTGCTGTAGGGCTTGGCCTTCGTCGCCGTCACAGGAATCCCGTGCCGCTGGGCGTATTCGATCAACTCCCGCCTGGACCGGAACTCCCACTCGCGCCATGGCGCGATGATCCGGACCGACGGGTTCAAGGCCAGATAGGTCACCTCGAACCGCACCTGATCGTTGCCCTTCCCGGTCGCCCCATGCGCCACCGCGCCGGTGCCCTCACGCTCGGCGATCTCGATCTGCCGTTTGGCGATGAGCGGGCGGGCGATAGACGTGCCGAGCAGGTAGCTGCCCTCATAGACGGCGCTGGCACGCAGCATGGGAAAGATGTAGTCCCGGACGAAGGTCTCGCGGAGATCCTCGACGTAGACCTTGCTCGCGCCCACCCGCAGGGCCTTGGCCTTGACGGCCTTCATATCCTCACCCTGTCCGAGATCGGCGCAGAACGCGATGACCTCGCAGCCGAACGTCTCCTTCAGCCACTTGAGGATCACCGACGTGTCGAGCCCGCCCGAGTAAGCCAGGACGACTTTTTTGATCGAGGTCTGCCGGTTGCGCATTCTCGTCACCGATCCCGAAGCAGCCGGGTGAGAATGGCCTTCTGGACGTGGAGCCGGTTCTCCGCCTGATCCAGCACAACCGACTGCGGGCCGTCCAGCACGTCCGCGGTGATCTCCTGGCCCCGGTGGGCCGGCAGGCAATGCATCACGAGAGCGTCCGGATGGGCGGCCGCCAGCAAACGCCCGTTGAGCTGGTAGGGCCCCAGCACTTTGATCCGCCGGGCCTGCTCTTTTTCCTGGCCCATGCTCGTCCACACGTCGGTGTAGAGCACATCGGCGCCCTTCACCGCGACGAACGGATCCTTGACGAGCTCGATCGAGGCCCCCGTGCGCTCCGCGCGCTCGCGGGACCATTCCACGATCGAGGCGTCCGGCTCGTACCCGTGCGGGCAGGCCACGCTGATCGTCATGCCCATGATGGCCGCCCCTTCAATTAAAGAATTCGCCACGTTATTCCCATCTCCCACATAGGCAATCTTGATGCCCTTCCAACGCCGCTTCTTCTCTCGAATCGTAAAGAGGTCCGACAGGACCTGGCAGGGATGGTGCAGATCCGTCAGGCCGTTGATCACGGGAATGGTGGCGTTGCGCGCCCACTCTTCAACGGCGTGGTGCTCGTAGCACCGGATCACCAGCCCGTCCAAATAGCGTGAGAGTACCCTGGCCGTGTCGGCCACGGTCTCCCCGCGCCGCATCTGGATATCCATGACCGACAGGAAGATGGACTGTCCGCCGAGCTGATTCATGCCGGCCTCGAAGGAGACGCGGGTGCGCGTGGACGGCTTCTCAAAAAACAGTCCCAGCGTTTTGCCGCTCAACCGTTGGGCGGACAGCACCCGGCGACGCATGGCCTTCAGCTCGGCCGCCTCCTTGAAGAGGGCCAGAATCGCCTCCTTGGACAGGTCATGGACCGCCAGCAAGTGTGTCGCCTGGGACGTCATCGGCGGGCCTCGATCACGTCGCCCAGCGTGACGACCACCCGATCGATCTCGGCCGTCGTCACGATCAGCGGCGGCACGAACCGCAGGACATGCTCGCTCGTCGCATTGACCAGGATGCCGCGTTTGCGCAGATCGTGGACCAGTTCGCGCGCGTCGAGCGTCACTTCCACGCCGATCAACAGGCCGAGGCCCCTGACGTCGGTGACGGCGGGGCACCGCCCTTTGAGGTCCAGCAAGCCTTTCATGAAGTACTCGCCCAGGTGGGTGCACTGGCCGAGGATGTCCCGGTCCTCCAGAATCACCTCCAGCACGGCCAACGCCGCCGCGCACACCAGCGGATTCCCCCCGAACGTCGAGGCATGGCTGCCGGGCGTAAACGCCTTGGCCGCATCGTCCGTGGCGAGACAGGCTCCGATCGGCACGCCGCCGCCCAGGCCTTTGGCCAGCGTCATCACATCCGGTGTGATGCCGAAATGTTCATAGGCGAACAAGCGCCCCGTGCGGCCAATGCCGGTTTGCACCTCGTCCAGCATCAGCAAGGCGCCACGTTCACGGCTGATATCCCGGCAGGCCTTGAGAAAAGCCGGCGTGGCGACCCTCACGCCTCCCTCGCCCTGGACGACCTCCACCAGAATCCCCGCGGTCCTGGCCGTCACCGCTTTTGACAAGGCCTCTACATCATTGAACGGGACGTAGCGGAACCCTTCAGGCAGCGGCTCGAAGCCCTTCTGCACTTTTTCCTGGCCGGTCGCCGTCAGCGTGGCGAGCGTCCGCCCGTGGAACGAATTCAGCATCGAGACGATCTCGTAGCGGCCCGCGCCATCCTTCGCATGGGCCCAGCGCCGCGCCAGCTTGATTGCCGCTTCGTTCGCTTCGGCCCCGCTGTTGCAGAAAAACACCTTGTCGGCAAAGGAATGATCGACGAGGACCTGCGCCAGTTTCACCTGCGGTTCGGTATAAAACAGATTCGACGTGTGGATCAGGTGCTGGGCCTGCTGCTGGAGCGCGAGCGTGACCTTGGGATGACAATGGCCCAGGACGTTGACGGCAACCCCGGCAAGAAAATCCAGGTACTCACGCCCCTCGACATCGTACACCTTGGTGCCCTGCCCTCTGGCCAGTGCCAGGGGGTACCGGGCATAGGTATCCATCAGGTACTGTCGGGCCCCTTGCATCAACTCTTCAGTCAGCATACCTGTCCTTTGTTTTCAAGCAGGTAAACGTAGCACAGAAGGACCCTTGCGTGCAATCAACTGCAAGCGAAAACAAGGGCTTAGGTGTGGCGGGAAGACCGGCTGAAACTATCTATCCGTTCTTGAACGCTTCCTTCAGCAAGGGCTCGATCTCGCCCTTCTTCTCCATCGGGTCGAGGATGTCGGTATCGCCGTAGAACTGCCCATTGATGAAGACCTTGGGGAGCGTCGGCCAGTTCGTCATCTTGGTGAGCGCCTCACGTTTGGCCGGGTTCGGCAGAGCGTCGATGAGTTCGTAGGGATACCCATATTTGTCGAAAAACTGCATGGTCTCCCGTGTAAAGCCGCACTGAGGCATGGCCTTGGTGCCTTTCCCGTAAATCAGGATCTTATGCTTTTTGATCTCTGCCTGAATCTCGTCATCGATTGGATTTGCCATGTTGTTCCCCTTATATTTATGAGCCGTCCGTGGCTTCAGCCTTGATTTCCAAGGCGTGGATGCGGCCGTCTTTCATCGGTTCACTCAACGCACCATAGATCAGCCGGTGCCGATCCATGAGGTTTTTGCCTTTAAACAGATCCGAGACGACCCGGATGCTGAAGTGATCCATCGTGCCGGTGCGATCCGTGACGGAGACAGCGGCGTCCGGGAGGGCCTTGCGGACGTAGGAGGTGAGGGTGTCGGAGGTGATCATAAATTGTCGAGTAAGCGATTTATATTCCCAAAAACTACTATCGGTATTGCATATCCGGCCCCTTTGATCGAAGGGCCGGTCCCGCTAGCGAGGGGTGGTGGAGGGTAGGGGAATTGAACCCCCGACCCCGACGTTGCGAACGTCGTGCTCTCCCAACTGAGCTAACCCCCCTCCCGGTCACGCACACTAAATTTGATTATACACAAAACCATCGCAGGCATGCCAGGCTTGATTCGTCAGGCGTACGGCCGTACGCCCCTACCGGATATGAACGCGCCGTCCCTCAATCGTCAGGCACCCTTCCGCAAATAGCTGGATGGCCTCAGGGTAGATGCGATGCTCCTGGGCCAGAATACGGGCTTCGAGCGATGCCGCCGTATCCCCTTCCAGGACAGGCACCGCGGCCTGCTGAATGATCGGACCCGTATCCACGCCCTCTTCCACAAAATGCACCGTACAGCCCGACATCTTCGCTCCCCAGTCGAGGGCCTGCTGCTGGGCCGCCAGACCCGGGAATGCGGGAAGCAGCGACGGATGAATATTCATGATCCGGTTGGCGTAGGCATCAATGAGAACCCGCGAGACGATCTTCATATAGCCCGCAAGCGCCACCAGCCCCACGTCGTGCTTCCGCAGGTGTTCCAGGATCACGGCATCGTAGGCGTCCCGTCCCGGGGTCGCCTTCGGATCGAGAAAAACGGCCGGCGCGCCGTGTGTGCGCGCCCGTTCGAGAGCCGGGGCCTCGGCCTTGTTGCTGATGACCACGGCAAGAACCGCCCGCAGCCGTCCTTCTGTGATCGCGTCAATGATCGCCTGGAGATTGGAGCCCCGGCCCGAGGCAAGCACCGCGAGACGCAGGGGCGCGTCAGGCATAGGACACTCCGGACTCGCCTTGTTCGATCACGCCGATCCGGAACGCCTGGTCTCCCTGCGCTTCAGCCAACCGCATGATCGTGTCGGCTCGATCCGGAGGCGCGACAAGCACCAGCCCAATGCCCAGATTGAATACCCGCGCCATTTCGTCGCCGTTCACACTACCGCGTGACTGGATCAAGCCGAACAGGGGCGGCTGCGTCCAGGACGCGCGCGTGATCACGGCGCGGCATCCTTCCGGCAACACCCGTGGAATGTTCTCGGTCAGCCCGCCGCCCGTGATATGGGCGATCGCACGGATGTCGCCGGACTCGACCAGGGCACGGATCGTTTTGACGTAAATGCGCGTGGGGCGCAGCAAGGCCTCGCCCAGGGTTTCGCCCAAATCCGGGACCCGCTCGTTGAGCGGCATCTTCGCCTCGTCCAGCAGCACCCGCCGGGCCAGCGAATAGCCGTTGCTGTGCAGGCCGGTGGAGGCGAGGCCGATCAGTGCGTCGCCCGGACGCACGCGGCTGCCGTCAATGATCTGATCGCGCTCGACGACCCCGACCGCAAAGCCGCCCAGATCGTATTCCTCCTCGGCGTAAAAGCCCGGCATCTCGGCGGTCTCGCCCCCGATCAGCGCGCAGCCGGCCTGGCGGCAGCCCTCGGCGATTCCGGACACGATCGTCTCAGCCTTCCCCACCATCAGCTTGCCGACCGCCAGGTAATCAAGAAAAAACAGCGGCTCGGCGCCGCAGACCGCCACGTCGTTGACGCACATCGCCACAAGATCCACCCCCACGGTGTCATGGCGTCCCATCAAAAAAGCGATCCGGAGCTTCGTCCCGACTCCATCCGTCCCCGACACCAGGACGGGGTCCCGATACTTCTTCGGATCGAAGCGGAACAGCCCCCCGAACCCGCCGATATCCGTCAGGACCTCCGGCCGAAACGTCGACCGGACGAGGGGGCGGATTCGCCGGACAAACTCATTGCCGGCATCGATATCCACCCCTGCTTTTTTGTAGTCCACCTGGCCCCGTTCTCCTGATTTTCAAATGGAGACGGCATCTTACCGGAACGGTCGGAGACGGTCAACGCGAGCAACAGATCGGCAACGAGGACGACAATTTGTCATGGAATTCCAAGAAGGATAGGCAATGCATTTCATATTTTCAAACAAGTTGTCCGTTATGGAATTCCATTCCTGCGGCTAAGTCATTGAGAATGCACGGTTCCCTCTTTCAATCCCTGTCTGGCACTGTCATTGCTCACTCTTTAGGTAACAGAACGGTCATTGATCGGGGTATTTGCCATGAAAGACAAAGAAGACAAGGAACACAAGCCAAGAAAGAAGGAGGCGAACATGTTTATGGCGAAGCCACAGAAATCTCAACCAAGCATCCTCATGACCGTCAAAGACGTGGCGACATACCTGTCGGTCACGGAACGGACGGTGTACCGGCTGGTGAAGGACCATCATCTGCCGGCCTATAAAGTGGGCGGGCAGTGGCGGTTCAAGGCCGACATGATCGAGTCGTGGATGCAGAAGGACGGCGCGATGGACGACCTGGCGCAGGCGGCCGAGCACGCGCACCCGGCAACGCCCCAGTACGCGTAGGGCGCGAGTTAATCCGCTACGGCAAGTTCGACCAGGGTCTCGATATGCATGGTCTGCGGAAACATGTCATACCCCTGCAGCCGCGTCACGCGGTACCCCGCCTCCTGCATTGCGCGCAGGTCGCGCGCCAGTGTCGGCGGATCGCAGGACAAATAGAGGATGCGGCCGGCTTTGAGATGGACCAACCCTGCGAGGGCCTCTTTGCTGAGACCCGTCCGGGGGGGGTCCATCAGGACGAGGTCGTATTCTCCCGGAGCCGCGCCCGGAAGAAACGCCTCGGCGGACTCTGATCGGAACCGGCACCGCCCGATATGGTTGACCCGCGCATTGTAGCGGGCATCCGCCAGGGCCGACGAATTCCCCTCCACGAACGTCACCAACGCCCCTTCCCGCGCAATCGCTAAACCGAAGTTCCCGATCCCCGCGTAGAGTTCGAGCACGCGAAGCGGTGTGCCCGTTTGGGCCTCCAAAGACCAGGCTGTCACAGTTTGGGCCAGGGTTTCGTTCAGCTTCCAATTGGCCTGCACGAACGACCGGTCGCTGCATCGCAGGCGCAGGGGACCGACTTGTTCGGTGAGCGTGGTCTCCCCCTCCGTCCAGCGACGCTGCTGGGCGCCGCGCCCGGCGATCATCACCTGTCCCTTCACGCCGGCGAATCCCGCCCGGACCCGCGCAAACCAGGCGTCGGCTTGCGGGCGCTGGCACTGTTCCGCCACGTACTGGAACACGACCTCCCCGGTCGTCACCGACAGGCCGAGGCGGATCTCCTGCAACTGGGAGGCCGCCGCCCGCGAGCCGGCCAGCATCTGATTGAAATACGCGACGGCCTCGTTGAGACGCGGCGCGAGTAGTGGGCACTGCGCGATCGGCACCGGCCGGTGGCTGCCTTCTTCGAAGTACGCGAGGCTCGGCGCGCCGCGCGAGGGCACCGCCACCGCGAGCCGCGCGCGGCTGCGGTAGCCATAGACTTCGGGCGACGCCGTCACCGGCGGCACGTGGATCTCGGCCAGCCCGCCCATTCGCGCGAGGGTCTCCGCCAGAATATCCCGCTTGATCGCAAGCTGGGCCGTTGCACTCGCGTGCTGGAGCTGGCACCCGCCGCACCGGCCGTAGACCGGACAGGGCGCCGCCACGCGGTCCGGGGACGGCTGGACGACTTCAAGGAGCCGTGCCTCCCCATATCCCTTTTTGACGCGCCCCGGTTGCACGCGCACCTGCTCGCCCGGCAGCACGCCCTCGACAAACAGCGCCAGCGCCTCCTGGTGGGCCAGTCCGCGCCCGCCGTGCACGAGCTTCTCGATCTGAATGAGAAGGGTTGGGTCTGTTTGTATGTCTGGGGAGGTCATGGCCGATGAGTGTACCACGAGAACGCAGCCGATGTCGGCTCCCGCATCCGCCAGGCGTCCCATGGTAAAATATGCTCCTATGAAAGAGGGAAAAGAAATCGCCACGCTGGCGGGCGGATGCTTCTGGTGTCTCGAAGCGGTGTACGACCAGATGCGCGGGGTCGAGTCGGTCGAGTCCGGCTACATGGGCGGGCCGGCGCCCAATCCGTCCTACGAAGCGGTCTGCACGGGCCGGACCGGCCACGCCGAAGTCGTGCAGATCACGTTCGATCACGCGGCCGTGTCCTTCCGCGAGCTGCTCGAGGTTTTCTTCGTGATCCACGATCCGACCCAGCTCAACCGCCAGGGCAACGACACGGGCACGCAGTACCGCTCGGCGATCTTCTGCCACTCGCCGGAGCAGAAGGCGGTCGCCGAGGCCGTGATCGCCGGCTTCACCAATGAAAAAGTCTTCGACCGGCCGATCGTCACCCAGGTCGTCGCCGCCGAGCCCTTCTACATCGCCGAGGACTATCACCAGGAATACTTCGCCCGCAACCCGACGCAGGGCTACTGCCAGGCCGTGGTCAATCCCAAAGTCGCCAAGTTCCGCACGCACTTCGCGGAGAAGATGAAGACGTAATCGGCGGCGGAAGAGATCAGCTATTTCCCGGCCAGATAATGCCGCAACGATATGAGGGGGATCCCCTGGTACTGCCTCAGTAGGAGCATCTCTTTATCGCCTGTGACGATGACATCCGCTTGACCGGATTCGGCGCACTCCAGGATGCGGTTGTCGGGGTCGTCCTTGAAGACCATCACCGTGTTCTTGGGTCTCACCAACTCGGCCATGTCCGTCACCATGACCGCCACATGGCTCAACGCCTCAGGGTCTCGGCTGAATTTCCTGGCCAGGGTGGATAACAGTTCGTCGAGGATCGGCTTGGAGATCAGCAGGGTGTCGGCGCCGTCGAGAATTCCCAAGACGGCCTTTTCGGCCTGAGAGCCGGGAATGACCAGGGCTGAGATGAAGATGTTGGTGTCAAAGACGACTCTCACCGAGCGGCCAGGTACTTGCGCAGATCACGCTCGGTGATGATGCCTTTCTCCTTGGCTTTGCGCGTCCAGTACCCTTGCACGGCGCGAAAGCCCTCTTTCAGGCGTTCCCGCTTGGCGAGCCGTAGGGCCTCCTGGATCACCGCGCTGACGGTCTTGCCTTCTTCCCGCGCGATCTCGTTGAGCTCTTTGGAGAGTGTCGGCGGGAGAGAAATCGTTTTTTTAACCGCTGTGCCCATGGCGCTACCTCCGGTGTGAATAAATACTACCACAAGCCTGATTGCCAGGCCAGAGCCCCCTTCCGACCGGGGCCGTCCCCGCCTTGGCGATCACAAGCACTTCGCGGAGAAGATGAAGAAGTGATGGGGATGTGAAGGGCGGTGGTGATCAAACAGTCAATGGCCGGCGCGCATCTCGACGAGATTGCCTTCCCATGCCACTGTGCCACGGAGCCGCCGAAGGCCGGCCTGTCCTTTGACATCAATCAACAACTGCAAGCCGGCTTCAACCGCGGCCCGCTTGGTCTTGAGACCTGAAACCCGCATAGCCCGTTCGAGGAGACTATTATCAATGACGATATTGGTACGCACGAGCCCCTCCATTCCGCTTACGGCTTAAATTCCCGCGCTCTGCCACTTGGCCCTCAGCTCGCGCTTGACATCCTCGTGGCTGAGCTTTTTCCCGGCCGCAATCTCCCCGCGCCCGCGTTCGACTGCCTGCAAGACGTACAGGTGGTATTGCAGATCGTCCAGCGTGCAGTTATCGGGAAGTTTTTGCAGCAGGTCCTGGACAGCTTGCTTGGTATTCATGGGCACAATTCTATGCCAGCCCGGACGGCAAAGCAATCCGAGACACCGGCCCCCTTCCGACCGGGGCCTGTAAGGGACTGGCTGGTTTTCTGTCTTCAGAAAAGCTGCCTGTCCCTGTCTTAGAACCGGCTACGTTTCTGTTCTAGAGTTGGCGGCGGCGGCGGAAGAGAGAAGAGGGAGGGGTTAGACTATGGAGTCTGATCCTATTTACTCTTCTCAATCAGACAATGGATAGTTGCTGCAACTTCATATTAAACTCGCGGTGCAGACCGGCCCTTCTAAGGAGGAATCCCATGGACCCACGCTTCAGTCGTATCACGAGAGACCACATCGTGAAGGCCTGCGAGGACATACTCTCAGGCCAATTTAAAGCCTTTACTAACAGCACGAAATATAGCGTGGCTTATGACAACAGAGACTTGCCACCTAAGGCTGTGATCTCACGGGCATACTCCCATGCAACTGGTCTTGATTTGCCAGTACAAGGCGACGAGGGCTTTGCTGGGGGCCGAGAATCTAATGCGTTTTTAACTAGCCTGGGATTTCAAATTGTAGAGAGGCCAAGCGATGAAACACTAAAATTGTGAATTGAACAGACAACCAGAGCGGGCGACTTTTCTAAAATTCTCGAAACTACAATACTCGGATGACTCGCCTTGCAATTTGGGACAACCGAAAATGGCGCCTGATCACTTTTCCTGGCCTTTCATTTTGATCGAAAACGATTGTACAGCTCGAGCATCTGCATTACTCGCTCTCTGGTAAGCTGTACTCGTTTGGTGCCTCGCCTAGCGTTTATTGCTTTCTCTTGCCCTACAGCTACATTAAAGAAGATTTTGAATGGCGGGATGTAGCTGAATTCCATGAACTCCGACGGCGTGTACTCGTGAAATGTCCAGGCTCCATCGCGTTTCGTTGCAACTACGAAGCAATAGCGTTCCTCATGGGCCAACGCTGCCTCCCACTCGGTGAGCGTGGCTGCACCGAAGTAGCTGCTATCCTGAGCGGTGTACTTGATCTCGAAGTAAAAAACATCGCCGCCCCTGCGCGCTTTAATGTCCGCAGGACTTCTGGTGACCAAAGCCTCATCGAAACCACGTCCCAACAACTCTTCGATAAATGCCGCCTTCGCGTCAATGTCACTTTTGGAATTGACAACCATTGGCCTCCTTATTACCCGAGCGCCTATACGGTGACCGACAATTTTATCTCTTCTCTGCTATCTGCAAAGCCAACAGTCTGTCTGTGAGTGTGGCATGAGCGTAACCGTATGGCGAGGGGCTCGCTTGATTCTGAAGCGAAATGGATAGAAGTCAAACTGGCCTGCGGTCTGGCGATAATGAAGTCTCTGGCCGTCGACAAAACGTGTGACAGTTCGATTAAACCACGGCCCCGAACTCGGGGTGGCCTCGAGATAGACGATCGTCACCCCATCGATCAAATGTACGGGAGTAGCACCAGAAGGGAGAGGGTCAGCGGCAACAACCACATAGGGGCCGAGCACACGATGATCAGACATACCTAGGTGGTGGAACCACGGTGCATCCTCAAGATAAACCTGAGTTCCGACTTGGTATGGACGGACGCCCGGACCGGCAAGCCGAATGAGGCCGAGATGTTTTTGCATGGCCCCGAATAAACCGGCCTCCTCGCACTCATCGATAAACCAGGTGCGCCAGTAGTCATGTCCGCTGTGGTGGACTACGGAAGACATACCATTTAAGATAAAGGGGTTAGTTGCCCTTTTGCGGCCTTCGCCCTTCGGCTCCTAGATAGCCCGTGGAAACGTATCCGCGGGAAGCAGCACAAAGAATAGCAAGCTCCCCCTACCGTGCCTTCTCACCAGATGAACGTTTCAACTACACTGAAAAAGTGTAGTCCGTCTCGTACAGGCATCCCTTACTTTTCGGTAAAAAGCTCTGCGCTTGTCGGCTAACAATTTCCGACCGCTCGGGCCTCTTAAGTAAACGGGCTGTTGAGAAGGCGCTACGCATAGAAGCTCTCAACCCAGAAGTCATCTCGTCTTCAGTAATTCCGATTCCGCCCAAACGAATAACGACTTTCGCTGAATGCCTCAGCAACGGAGCTATCCCCTGCCACGCTTCTTCAAGGAACTGCCAGTATTTTGGGGCTGTATGGTGGCGGTCATCCCGGGAGACCACCCCGTATGTCGGCTGTGGGAGCCCGCCTAAAAACCAGAGCCGTAGCCATTGATCTTCTTCGTATCGAGTCACATTCAAATAAGGTGGCGATGTCACTACAAGAGCAACCTTACCGTGCAGGCCTGTAAAGCGGTTAGCAGCATTGCGAACGTCAGCCAATTTGACGGATCCGCTTCCACATTTAGGTACGTCCTTAAGCCGAGACTCTGCCTTTTGTCTCAACATTTCAAAAACTTTTCGCTTCTTTGGAAAGAGATCGTTAGACCTCCAGTACCGCAGTGAATAATCCGGCTTGAGGCAGATTGTCCTCGGCATCTGATTGCTGAAATAAGCATTCGAACGATCCATTTCGCCGTGCAAGGAACCTAAGATGAGGGCAGCTATAAACCGGTCTACTCGTTCATCCTTCCATTCTAAGGATGTGCGGAGAGACAATAACTCTCTAAGAGTGGTGGGGTAAAATGCCCTTCTAAAAAAACGCGGCAAAGAAGTTCTGAGTCTCTCCCACCTCGTTTGCTCACTCATGCCATATCGACTTTCTAATGTTTCGATTCGCTCCAGAACTGCCCGCAAAGCAGGGCGTTCCGCCTTAGCACGGGAGACGCAAAATGCGACAGGGTTCATATCTGATCCCGCCGCCTTACGGCCAAGTAGCAGCGATTCGAGAATCGTAGTGCCTCGACCACAAAACGGGTCAAAGACCACATCTCCTTCTTTGGAATATTTTTCAACCTGCTTCCTTACAAATTCCTCAGGGAACATGGCGAAATAAGGACAAATCGCGTGCAAGGATATTCTTGCCCGAGTCATGATGTAATCCTATCGAGTACGCACTCACACCACTTAATACTGTTTTGCTTGGTGACTTCACAGAACTCATCGTTCTTGGCCCAGTAAGCAATCCTGCAACGATCAAAGAACAGTTTTGCTGATATCGCCCTATCGTCCCATACTTCTTGAGAAAGCCGATGCGGAATAAAGAACGTCTTAACTATTGGGCTTCTGTCACCTCCCAGCCATTTGCTACAGAAATCGTTTGGCTGAAGTTCGTTTATTTTCTCGTCCCAGTCTCCACCTGAAGCACAATGCCCGAAAAGAATTACCTTGCCAATCCGCCGGTCAGGAAAAGGCTTCCATGCCACTAAATCTAGGCCGTCGTCTTTTTTGCGTAACGTCTTTCCTCTGTGGGAACAACTCCACTCTTGAACTTTTTCACATAGGACATGTAAGGCGTCCCGAAAACCAGCCGGCAATTCCTTGCGTGGGGCTCCGAACCGAACGGCCTCTCCGCCGATGTAGTTGCGAGCCGCAATGCAAGAAAGTTGTTCAAACATTACTTCATGCCTGAGACCGCTAGTCTTCTTTTTTTTATTATCGCAATAGGACAGTAGCAGGCAAAAAACATACGGAGTAAAACCTCGCCAGTCACCCTTCACCGCCAACAATGTCCCCGAGAAAGAGAACGGATAGTTCTCTGCTGTCGCAATAACACGTCTGTTTAGTTCCATCATTGAATCTTTGCAAATGCTATCAATGTCATCTGCGCCAAGCCTGTTCAATCCTCGCTCGAGATCGCCATGACTTGAATTGCCATCGTCCGCGTTCAGAGCCAAGAGCTCTAGCCAATCGGCCAGAACGATCGGATCGGTGGTGTCGGATGGCAAAGGAATGCTGCCGGGCATACTTCTCACCCCTTCACCTTTTTATGCATTTCGTCGGCTATGCTCTTGGCAAGGTCGAGAAGTCCATCCATAACGTGCAACATATCCTTCTCTCCTTTGTAGCCAGTGGTCACCGTAGCCTTTGCCTCTTGCAAGGCATCCTTTGCCCTTACCAACGCTTCTTGAAAACGTCGATCGTCTCCTAGGCTGATTTCATAAGCACGTTGCAAACTGATACCCGAACGTAGTGCATAAAGGGCCTGCCTATTCCCTAGAACGCGCCGCAAATATTTGAGATGGGGGTTCTGCTTTTCAACGACAGGCGATTTGCTATCTGACTTACTACCAAATAACCAGATCATTAATTCGGCAAGCTGGGGAAGATGTGCCTTGGGAACGGGGCTGTCCTTTAATGAACGCTCTGGATCAATTCCGAGGAATGCCTGGAATTCCTTTTGATCAGCAGCCGTATATAAATGTGAAAAGTAAAATCGGTTGGCAATTCGGTCCTCTCGTTTAAATTCAGTCATCTTCTCGGCTTGTTCGAGCAAGACATAGCCTCGATAGATTCTGGCTACTGTGCTATGTTGGTCTCCTATCTTTCTTGCAATCTCATCAAGCGAAATTTCGTACTCGCGTCGAACATTCACTATGTAGGACGCCTTGCTAAAAGAGTCCCACTCTTTTGGACCATTCACATGGCGAAAGCCAAAAAACTCCCACAGTGATTCTTTGTTGGGATATTCTGATACTGGCAGTTGCGCAAGATCTTTCCGTTGCTTGGATGATATTTCAGGAAGGTCGGTTGCCTTAATCACACGCCGCAATTCGGAATCACATAAAAGCTTCACGGCAGCAAGTCTGCGGTTGCCTTCAACAACAATAAACTGCTGCTTTGCTGGGTCCTTTTCTCTAGGAAGTTTCGGAACTACAAAAAGCGGCTCTTCCTCAAAATAGCCGTTGGCTGCAATGGATAAAGCAACTTCGCTAACGGCCATCTCATCCCAAAGAACCTGAACAAGTCCTTCTTGGGTCTGCTTTTCTCCGATAGAGCTAAGCCTTGGATTCTCTGGATCCAGCAGAAGACGATGAACATCCATGAACTCTACTTTTAGTTTCTTTCGCTCGTGTTGCGCTGACATAGAGCCTCCCACAATTATTCGAAGAAGGGGGACAGGCACCATTCGGAAATGGAGCTAGTCCCCATCGTTAATTCTCCGGTCGGACTTCGATGCCGAGGGTTTTGATTTTGCGGTGGAGTTTGGAGCGCTCTAAATCCAGACAACCTTCACTTCCTTCTCCACAGCCTTGAACTCTGGATCCCCTGTATAGATTTCGAGCTTCTTCTGTTTAGCCAAAGCCGCTGCGAAGCAGTCGGCCAGGGACATCTTGTTTGATGCTTTGATCTCTCCTGCCATTTCAGCCAATCCCTGATCGGCCGGAACAATTTCGATGGGAAGACCTAAGAGCTTGTGGCGCACTTCAGCCCACTTGCCCGCCCCTACCTTTCGCTCCACCATATAACGGACCTCAGCCCAGTTCGGAGCAACCATGAAGAGAGCCTTGTCTGCTTCCGCTGCCTTCTCAAGAAGCTCCGCTACCTTCTCGGACCCTTTCTCCTGGAAGAGGAAGGCCAGCACCGCATAGCTATCGAGCACCGAGCTTTTCAAGCTTGGCCTCCTCTCGTTCCTTGTCCCTGGCCCGTTCTTTCAGCAACTCATGGGTTACCGAAGTCTCGCTCTTGAGCATGCCGCACACACTCCGGATGTATTCCTTGGTGACCGGCTGGAAAAGGATTTCATTCTCGCGCTCGACAAAACACACCTTAGTGCCCGGCTTAATCCCGTACCGCCTGCGAAGTTTTGCGGGGACAACGAGCTGTCCTTTGCTTGTGACATAGGCTGTCTCCATGACTTACATTTCTCCTAATATTATAAATGTATCTTACGATAAGACAAAAAGTAAGTCAATAATAAAATATAGGATATTGTAAAATAAACAGCGGGTGGCGCCGAGCGGGACCCTGGCGGAGCGCAGCGCGACTTGCTTGCCCTTGGCGGAGCGCGAGCACGTCAGGGTGGCTCGGTGACAGGACCCGCCACATTGAAGACCGAAGAAAGAAGGGGGTCAGGCTCCACGAGGAAGGGAGCCAGACCCCTCAGTTCTCCGGGCGGACTTCGATTCCGAGGGTTTTGATTTTGCGGTGGAGGTGGGAGCGCTCGACTTTGAGGTCGTCGGCGGTTTTGGAGACGTTCCAGTTGTGCTCGCGGAGCTTGCGCCCGATGTACTCGCGCTCGAACGCCGCCCGCGCATCCTTGAGCGACGCGTAGTCGAACGCCGACGGCACCTGCGGCGGATGGATCTCGCCGGACTGCCGCACAAGCGGCGCCACGTCCACCCCCTGGATATCGGCGCCGCGCGCCATGATCACCACCCGCTCCACCAGATTCCTCAGCTCCCGCACATTCCCCGGCCAGTCGTGCCGTGCCAGCACCTCCAGGGCCTCGGGCGTGAACTTCCGCGGACGCAGCCCCTGCTCCTCCATGTTGATCTGCATGAAATGCTCGACCAGCGCGGGAATGTCCTCCCGCCGCTCGCGCAACGGCGGCGCGTCGATCTGCAGGACCGCCAGCCGGAAATAGAGGTCCTCGCGGAACGTCCCCTTGCGGATTTCCTCCATCAGGTTCTTGTTGGACGCCGCCAGAACCCGGACGTCCACCTTGATCGGCTTGGTGCCGCCGACCCGCTGGAACCGCTGCTCCTGCAGCACGCGCAGCACTTTGGCCTGCGTGGCAAGACTCATGTCCCCGACCTCGTCCAGAAACAGCGTCCCGCCGTCCGCCAGCTCGAACTGGCCGCGCCGCGTCGCCGACGCCCCGGTGAAGGCGCCCTTCTCATGCCCGAACAGCTCGCTCTCGATCAGCGTCTCGGGAATGGCCGCGCAATTGACCTCGATGAAGGGCCGGTCGGCGCGCGGGCTGTGCAGATGAATCGCGTGGGCCACCAACTCCTTGCCGGTGCCGTTTTCACCGGAGATCAGCACGCGGCTCGGCGCCGGCCCGGCCATCTCGATCTGCTGGCGCAGCTCCTTCATCACCGAGCTGTCACCCACCATCTTGATGCGCCGGGTGGCCCGCTCCTTGAGGGACCGGTTCTCCTGCTCCAGCCTGCGCTCGTGCAGGGCGTGACGGACCAGGAGCGTGACTTTTTCGAGGGAGAGCGGCTTTTCGATGTAGTCGTAGGCGCCGAGCTTGATGGCCTTGACCGCCGATTCGATGGAGCCGTGGCCGGACATCATCACGACCAGGGGGCGCGGGCGCATCTCCATCATGCGGCGGAGCGTCTCGATGCCGTCGAGGTCGGGCATCCAGATGTCGAGGAGCACCAGATCCGGCGCGGGGTCGGCTTTGACGAGCTTGAGGGCTTCCTGGCCGTCACCGGCCGACGTGACCTCGTAGCCCTCGTCCTGAAAAATTCCGGAAAGCGTATCGAGAATCGCCGGCTCGTCGTCCACAATGAGAAGATGGCTGGCCATGGCGGTCGCGGTGATTGACACAGGCTAGACCGGTAGGTCGATCGTGAAGATCGCCCCCTTCGGCGTATTGTTGGCCGCGCGAATCCTTCCGTTGTTGTGGTCGGAAATGATGCGGTGCACGATGGCCAACCCCAGCCCGGTGCCGGCTTTCTTCTTGGAGAAATAGGGCAGGAACAGGTTCTCCTTGTCCCCCGGCTGAATGCCGCTGCCCTCGTCGGCCACCTCGATGACGACCCGGCCCTCCCGTGCATCATGGCGGGTGGTCACCCACAGGCATCCCTTGCCGTTCATCGCCTGGACGGCATTGTCGAACAGGTTGACGAACACGCGCTTCATCTGCTCCCGGTCCATCATGATCCAGGGCAGGTGCTCATCGAGGTCGGTCACAAACTCGATGTCCCGGTGTGCGCCCTTATAGAGCGCGACCACGTCGTTGAGTGCGTTGTGCAGCGACTGGCGCTCCATGACCGGCACCGGCATCCGCGCGAACTTCGAGAACTCGTCCACCATCCGCTTGAGGCCGCTCACTTCCTTGACGATCGTTCCCGTGGCCTGATCGACGATATCCTTGAAGTCCGGCGCCCCTTCGAAAAACTTCTTCCGCAGGCGCTCGGCGGAGAGCTGGATCGGCGTCAGAGGATTCTTGATCTCGTGCGCGATGCGCTGCGCCACCTCCTGCCAGGCCGCGGCCTTCTGCGCCTTGATGAGGGCCGACAGGTCCTCAAAGACCACCACCACGCCCAGGCTCTGCCGCTTGTCGTCCCGCAGCCTCGACCCGTTCAGCCCCAGCACCAGCAGGCTCCCACCCACCTCCGCCTGCCCCTCCCAGACCAGCGACTCCCGCTCCCCCGCGCGGATCCGCTCGACGAGGTCCGTGAACATGACCAGCCCCAGCGGCTTGAACACGTCGTTCAGCAGCCGGCCGCGGATCTCGTCGCCCTTCATCCCCAGGATGCGCTCGGCCGCGCGGTTGAAGGTCGTGATCCGTCCGTCGGCGTCCACCGAAACCACGCCGCTTCCGACGTTGTCCAGAACCGTTTCCGTGTACGCGCGCCGCCGCTCCAGCTCGATGTTGGACCCCTGCAGGGACGTATTGGCCTGCTCCAGGTCCACCTTGCTGGCCTGGAGATCCTCGGTCATGCGGTTGAAGGAGTCCACCAGGACGCCGATCTCGTCGTTGGCCTTGGCCGTGATTCTGAAATTAAGATCGCCCGCAGCCACGGCCTTGGTGCCTTCCGCCAGCCGCTGGATCGGGACGGTGATCCCCTTGGCGATCTGAAAGCCGAACCACGTGCCCGACATGATGATCACCAGCGCGATCCCCATCACCAGCGCGATGTATTGCGCCTTGATGGGGTCCCTGAACAGCATGGCCTCCTTGAAGTTTCTGTACGACCGGGTGACCCCGTCCATCTTGGCCACCAGCGCCTCCGGCAGGTACGTGTCCACCACGACGACCCCAGCCACCTGCGCCGGGTCCGACGCCGAGGGGATGGTCACCGCGGCCCGGATCAGGTCGCCGGAGTGGATGGACTGAAAGGACTTCACTTCGCCGCCGCCCAGGGCGTTCTCCACCAGCCGGTTGTCCGGCGCATCCAGCACGGCGAGCGGAATCTTGGGATCCACCGACCGGGTCACGATCTGCTTCGACGGCGAATAGACCTCGACGCCGCCGACGCCGTATTCCATGCGCTTGCGCTGCATGGCCACCGCCAGCGTCTCCTTGTGCTCCGGCGCCAGCAATTCATCGGCGTAAATCTCGCGGCTGATCGCGCGTGCTGAATTGAGCGCCACCACCTCGTGGCCACGGCGATGCGCCAGCGCCACATCCTGCGAATCCTTCAGCGCGTGCTCCACTTCCTGCCCGAACCAGTTGTCAATGCTCTGGGACAGCAAGCCGCTCGCCAGGCCGACGAGCAGGAGCGTCGGAATCAGGGTAAAGCCCACGAACGCGGCGATGAGCTTGGCCCGGAGCCCCGACCCGAGCAGCCGCTGGCGCCGCTCAAAGTAGGCCTTGACCAGGTTGCGGGACAGCAGCAGGACCAGGACCACCAGGAGAATGACGTCCACGTTCAACAGCGCCAGGACCAGGATGTTGCTGGGCACGAACGGCGTGGGCTGGCTCTGGTCGTAGTAGTGCAGGGTCAGAAAGACCATCGGGACCAGGAAGGCGAGCACAATCAGGACGGGGCGGAAATGGGAAACCGGACGGTCGGCCTCCGACTTGGGAGGCGTGACCGGCGTGCGATTTTTGTTCACGGCGGACACCTCAGCCGCCAGCCCCTGGGTAATCAATGACGCGACGCATCCAGGCCGCCCGGAAGTCGGCGTAGGGTACGCCAACCGCTTCCTGAAACGCCGCGTCGAAGTTCTTCGACTCCCCCAATCGCTCCAGCAGCGCACGAACCTTCGGCGCGCCGTGGCGGCTCAGCAAATAATCGACCGCCGCCGCGCTCTCGGCGTAGGCGAGCGGGACCTGCGTCGAGGGAAGATTCAGAAACGATCCGTGAAGCTCGTCGAGTGGAATCAGCCGGTCGGCCGCCCGCGCAAGGTTTCGCTCATGGTCCGCGCCGCGGCCTTCGTTCGCAACGGCCAGCCCCTCGCTGAGCCACGTCGGGACGTTGCCGCGCGTTCGAGCGTGGATGAGCGCGTGCGTATACTCGTGCCGGAGGGTTTTGTCCAGACTCTCTTCGTGCAACGCCGCCCATGAGACCGCCAGCCTGATCTGCCCGTCGAACAGCCCCTGGGCCCAGTGCGGGACAGACGCATGCACCGGAAATTTCCCGTCCGTGTACAGCATGACCGGCACTCTGCTTCCGGGAAACGCCCCAAGCTGCCGTCCGACATCGCGATAGGCGGATTCCAACCGCTCAAGGAGCGCCCACACGAGGGCCGGATCTTCCCGCCCTTCAAACCGCACCGTAAAATGCCGACTTTCATATTGCCGAAGCTGCAGAGCCGGATCGGCGCCCGCGACCGTGGCCGTGATGGCCAGAATGACCGCTGGAAGGATCAAGAGGCGCCTGATGGCCATCGCGTTAGACTTTCGGAGCTTTGGCTTTCTCGACGAACTTGATACGGAGGGTATAGAGCATCTCTTCAAGCAGGGCCTCTTCCTCTCCCGTGAGATTGCCTTTGGTTTTGGCCTCCAGCATCGTCAGGACATCGATGATTTCCTTCGCGTGTGAGAGATTGGGGGCCTCCCCGCCCGCGCCCGGGCCGAGGGGTTCTCCAAAATACATCAGCGCGGACGTGCCCATCGAATAGATGAAGGACAGGAAATTAATCGGCGGGGCAGGCTGCCCCTTGGGAGGCTCGGCTTGCGGGGGCGACGACTGCGCGGGCGCCGTCTTTTCTTCCGGCTCGGCGCCGGCTCCCCGACGATCCCGAATAATAAAGCCTTTCTCTTCTTCAGCCATACACCGCCCCCCAAGTGCATCCAAAATAACACACCAGGGCAGGACAGAGCAATTTCGGCGGGGTTTTCAAGACCGTCTAGCGGGCTTTCCTGAACACGATGTCGCCGTAAAAGGCCGTGGCGGATTCTCCGGTGTTGTCGGTGTCGGTCATGATGGCAATGCCGGAGATCATCGGGGGTTCTTCGCCGAAGGCCTTCTTGTAGTCCTCGTAGATGTTGCGTTCTTCGCTCACCCATTGATTGAGCCGTTCGGCACCGCTTTCCACCACGATCATCTTGACCCGCTCGACGTGGGGATTGGACGCCACCGTGCCCTTGGGCGCTTTGCTTTCCCAGATGTAGTTGATCGCGCCGAGCGGCGGGTACTGACCATACAACAGGCGGGTCGCCTCATACTTGGCTTTGTCGAAAAAACCGACTTTGCCGGCGTCGTATTCAAAGGTGACGTACAGGCGGGCCGGGTAGTCGTCGCCTTCCCTCCTGGTGACGTCGCCCTTCGTGAGCACGTTGGCGACCTTCCACCGCCACTGCACGATGGGATATTCCGTGAGATTGATTTTGATCTCCCGCGTGAGGCCGGAGGCCGCGGCCTCGCTGACCGCCTTAACGACGGTGGCGCCCCCGTCTTTCACCAGCTGGTAGACCGTATGCTTCTCGATCTTCTTGAAGGTCAGCGGCTTCCACCCGTCCGGCAGGCTGGCCCCTTCGGCCGCAGTCGAGAACTTGCCCACTTCGAGCAGGAACGGCGAGTCGGCGTGACTGACCGACACGACAGTGAGGAGAAGAAGCGCAAGGATGCCCGCCAGCCTCATGGCTGCCTGCCGGCAAACTTCCGGTACAGGAGGGGCACCAACGCCAGCAGGCCGAGCAAAGCGAAGGCGCCCAGGACGCGCGGCGAAGCGATCTCGCTTAGCGAATTGATCGTGCCGAGCTGGCGGCCGGCGTTGGCATAGACGAAGCTGCCCGGAATGATCCCCACGGCCGTGGCGAGAACGTAGCTGCCCAGCCGGATGCGGGTCAGTCCCGACAACAGGTTGATAAGGAAAAAAGGGAAAATCGGGATCAGACGCAGGGTGATCAGGTAGCTGAACGCATTCCTCGCGAATCCTTCCTGGATGGGGCCCAGCCGGTCGCCAAATTTCCGCTCGACCCAGTCCCTCAAGAGGTAGCGGGCCGCAAGGAACGCCAGCGTGGCCCCCGCCGTCGCGGCCACGTTCGCGTACAGCGTGCCGACGATACTGCCGAAGAGGAACCCTCCCGCGAGAGTGAAGACCGCCGCACCGGGCAGGGAAAAAGCAGTTTGCAGGATATAGGCTCCGATGAACAGCGCGACGGCCGTCGTGTAGTGGGCATCGGTATAAAACAACAGCTTGTCCCGGTTGGCCTTCAGGGTCTCCAGGGACAGATACTGCGCGAGGTCGAAATAAAAGAACGCGCCCATAGCCAGCGCGAACAGCCCAATGACGATGAACTTTCCGGCCGGCGACGAGGCGGGTTGGGCAGCAGGGCTCAAGTGGTCAGGACTTCTGCGCAGTGCGGGCGGCGTCCACGATGCTCCAGACCGCCACCGCAAAGCTCACCAACAAAAGCAGGAAAATCAGTCCGAGGTTGTCGGGCGTCTTGCCGGCCTCGACGGCTTGCTCAAGCGCTTGCGGATCAACCGAGCTCGACAGTACGACCGTCAGCGAAAGAACCCCGGCTAGAAAGCCGACCCCTTTCCCCCACTGGCGATTATAGAATTGCCCCAAGCCCGGCAGCAGACCCGACAAGAGCCCCGCCACCCATGGGTTTCGTGCGTGCCCGGTCGCCATGGAGTCCGCCCCTACCGCCTCCTGCTGGACAGCCACTTCTCCATCACGGTCTTGAGCAGCGGCGTCAGGCGGGTCCGATTGTAGGCGTCGCCCAGCCGCTTCACCACCTCGGCCTGCGTGGGATAGGGGTGAATCGTCTTGTGCACCGCGCTCAACCCCAGCCCGTTCGTCATGGCCAGGGTGATTTCGCTGATGATGTCACCGGCGCGCGCGGCCACAATCGTCGCGCCGAGGATCTTGTCGGTGCCCTTGCGCACGTGGACCCGCCCAAATCCGATTTCCTCGCCGTCCAGAATTGCGCGATCCACTTCATCGAGCCGCCACGTGAACGTCTCGACCTTCAGCCCCTTGGCCCTGGCCTCCTCCTCGGACAGGCCCACGCGGGCCAGTTCGGGATCGGTGAACGTGCACCAGGGAATCACCAGGTCGCTGACCTTCTGCTTGACCGGACTCAAGACATTGTTGATCACCAGCCGCGCCATGGCGTCGGCGGCGTGGGTGAACTTGAACCGCGAGCACACGTCGCCGGCCGCATAGACCAGCGGATTGGCGGTCTGAAGCTCGTCATTCACCAGCACGCCGCTTCGATCGTACAGCACGCCGGCGGCTTCCAGAGCTAGCCCCTCCACGTTCGGCGCCCGCCCCACCGCCAGTAGAATTTGGTCCACCACCAGGTTTTCGACCGCGCCGCTGGCCCGGTGGTAGATCACCAGACCATCGCTGTGCTTCAGCACCTGGAGAATGTCCGCCTTGAGCACGAACCGCACGCCGTCGCGGGCCATGGCCTCCCTGACCTGCTCCGCGGCTTCGACATCTTCAATCGGCAGAATGGTGCCCGCTTGCTCGTACACCGTCACCTGGGTCCCGAACCGGGCGAAGGCTTGCGCCAGCTCGCAGCCGATGGCCCCGGCCCCGATCACCGCCATGCGTCGCGGCAGCTCAGTCAGCGAAAAGACGGTCTCATTGGTCAGGTACGGGACCCTATCGAGCCCGGTGATCGGCGGCGGGGACGCGCGGGCGCCCGTGCAGATCACGGCCTTGGCGAACCGCAGGGTCTTGCCGCCGACCTCGACGGCGTCGGGCCCCGTGAAGCGCCCTGCGCCGATAAAGACATCCACTCCCAGCTTGGTAAAACGGTGGGCCGAATCGTTGTGGCTGATGCGCGCCCGCAGCTTCCGCACGCGCTCCATGGCGGCGGTGAAATCGTAGTGGACGCCGTCGGGGACCCGCACGCCGAACTGCGCCGCGTCGCGGACCTGCGCGCAGGCGCGCGCGGCGCGAATCAGGGCTTTCGAGGGCACGCAACCGACGTTGAGGCAGTCGCCTCCCATCAAATGCTTCTCGACCAGCGCCACACGGGCGCCCAACCCGGCGGCGCCGGCGGCTGTCACAAGGCCGGCCGTGCCGGCGCCGACCACGACCAGATTATACCGGTCCGCGGGCTCGGGGTTCACCCAGCCGGGCGGATGCACGTTGGCAATCAGTTCCCGGTTGTAGGCATCGTCCGGAGAGATGGTCAATGGATCGCTCATCGGTGCTGATTGTCGGGGATGTCAGCCCAAATATGCAAGGCCGGTTATTGTTTATTCGCGCCGACCGCCCTCAGCGATCCACAAACAGCCCGCCGGCCTGGTCAAGCAGGGTATTCCCGTTGCCGCGCCGTACCGCCCCTGCCGGAGCGGATCGCGGCACAACCACATACTCATCGTCGCCGGCCAGATCGAAAAATCCGCTCATGCTGCTGTCAGATGCCGCGCCCATGCCGCTCGGGACCAGATAGCGGTCCCGTCCACCCTCTTCGATGAACAGGCTCCAGGCGCGGTGGGCCGCAAGGCCGAGCCCGCTTGAACGTGCAAGGTCATAGACGTCGTTGCCTTGCCCCGCGTCAATGCCCAGCATGACGCTCACGTCCCAGGCCGTGCCGCCGTTGTAGAATGGACCCGTCGAGGCGTACCGGTCGTCACCGGCGTAATCAATGAACAGTCCCGCGCCGTAATGCGCGCCGGCGGCCTGGCCATAACGGGCGGCGGCATGCTCATCGTTGCCACCCATGTCCAGCTTCAACCCGACCCCGAAGAAGTAGCCGCAGCCTTGAGAAAAGTTCGCACTGCGGTACCGGTCGCCGCCGTCGAGGTCAATGAGTATGCCCAGGCCGCCCGCCAGCCCGTATGCCGGTTGCTCCGGATCGTTGGTGAAGACACGCTTGCCTGAGCCGGTCCCGAGGCCGAAGCATTCGTACTGAAACTGCAGGTTGTCCGGATTGCCGTCCGGCACGTCGCCGGCGTTATAGCTGCTGGGATACGTGTCGCCGCACTGGTAGCGGTCGTCGCCGGCCACGTCCACGACCGCGCCGACGCCCGACGGCCCGCCGAAGCCGACGGCGTAGCCAAAGCTCGTGTACTCGTCATCCCCGGCCATATCCAGCAGCAGGCCCATCCCGCCCACCGCGGCGCCCTGCGTGAACCGGGCGCCGAGATACCGATCGTTGCCCGCCGCGTCGTAGAGGATGCCCAGTCCGGCGAACCCCGCACCGCCCGACCCCTGGGACAGGCGGTACACATCGTTCCCGGCGCGATCAACGAGCAGCCCGACGCCCAGCCGGCCGGTCGCCAGCCCGAGCGGCGACGCCTGATAGGTATCGTTGCCGGACAGATCGATGACGACGCTGATACCCTGCTCGACGTCGGCCGCCGCTGCGATCGTGCCGCGGTAGACGTCATCGCCCCCCACATCGATAACGAGGGCAAACCGCCGGTCCAGGTCGTAGGTGTTCGGACCGGGCCCGCCGATCACGATCAAGCCGAGAGGCGTCTCCCGGAGCAGCAGCACCGTGCCGGTGACGCCGGGAGGCGGTGCAGAGACCGTCTCGGACTCTCGGAACGCCTCCCCCAACCGGCGCAGCCACCCATCATCGGCCAGACCCGCCAGCACCTGCGCCGCCGCGATCATCGCGGAATAGTCCACCTGCTCGTTGACGAGCTGAACGAACCGCCGATCGGCCACGGCCTGCGGACGCGTGCGTTCATCCAGCCCTTTGACATGCGGGATGAAGTTCTCCACGAGCGCCGCCGCATGATCGAACAGGAACTGCCGATCGTCCCGGCTGAGCATTCGCAACGCCTTCTCACGTAATTGGCCGGCTTGATCCAGGACCGCCAGGAGAAACGCCACATGCTCCTCCCTGGCCGTTCCCATCGGAGCGGAAAGCAGCGCGACCGGGTCAGGGGCGCGATCCATCCCGGCTTCGATCGCGGCGATCAGGGACGGGAGACTCTCCGGCCCCGCCCTGGCGAGCTGCGCCATGCGATGTCCCTGGCGCTCCAGAGCGATCAAGCCGGTCCATGGATCGGTCAGCGCCTGGACAGCCAGCGGCCGCTTGAACCCGGCGGGCGCGCTCCAGGCCC
>JAUSHW010000119.1 GCA_030648395.1 Nitrospirales bacterium
ACCACGCCCGTGGTCAGCGTCCAGAGGCCACCCTGTTCCGGATGCCCGATGGCCACCACTCGCTCGCCGATCTTCACCCGGTCCGGATCGCTCAGATCAAGAACCGGCAGCGACGCGGGCGCGGCCTCCATCTTCAGCAGCGCCAGATCCAGCTGCCGGTTGAACGCCGTCACGGAGGCGCTCACCCTGCGGGAAAGATCGGTCTTGGGATTTCCGGACACGCGGCCCGGCTTGAGGTACACGGAGAGGCGAGAATAGGGCTTGCCGGTCTTTTCATCGATGACGACGTGCGCGTTCGTCAGTACCAGCCCATCCCTGCGGATGATCGAGCCGGTCCCGCCGCTGCCGCCCTCGCCCTGCTGGGGATGGCCGATGATCAGCACCACGCCGGGCGCGGCGCGCTCATAGATCTGCTGGGGCGTGAGATCCGCCGCCGCCGCCTGCGCAGCCACACCCCAGGCCAGCACCATCATGAAGCCGATCATCGTCAGGCGCGAGCGTGTCATCTTACTGCACCGTCAGAGCCACTTGTTTCTGGCTGACACCGCCCGACGCGTCCGCGACAGTGATGCGCACCATGTGCTCCCCCGAAGGCAGCTTGGCGTCCGGGATTTGAATGCCCGTCGGCGTGGCGAACGGGCGCACCCGGTCAGTAATGTCGATGTCGATGAATTTCACGACTGTGACTTTCAGCGAGGACAGGTCCACCGGCGCGCTGCGCGGCACGAACTTGACCGCAATCTCCAGCGGCACGGCCATGGGCGCCCCCTGCACAGGCTTGAGCACCTCGATCAGCGGCCCATTATCCGGCGGCTCTCTGCCGGCATCGAACGGCTGGCCCCTTTTCTCGGGCGACGCGGGCGGCATGGCCGCCTCCTCCGGCGTGATCAGCCAGAGTCCGTCCTGACCGGCGGCCTGCGCGCCGCTGGCAACCGCGACGAGGAAGACTGCAACCGGCAGCAGCTTCATATAGAGAGAGGAGGGCTTACTGCTTCTGACCGACGATGAGACGGTCGCCGGGCCTGACGGCGTCGCCGCTGGCCAGGTCATTAAGTTCACGCAGGGTCTGGGCGTCGGTCCTGTACTGCTTGGCGATGCCGGCCAGCGTTTCGCCCTTCTTGACCTTGTGGTAGCGGAAAAATGAGTCGTCCGGGGCCGCCTCTGTCTCGGGCTTGGCCTGCGTTTTTGTCTCTGTCTTGGCTTGCACCTTGGCCTTGGCTTCCGCCTTGGCCGGAGGAGGCGGCGGCGAAGCCGGCGCTTCAACCTGCGGCGGAGGTGACGACGGCTCCTCGCTCTGCTTCTGCACCCGAATCTTGGCCGTCGCCTTCCCTTTTTGCCGGGCGACCGGCTTCTCGACCTGCTTCTCGACTTTCTTCTCGCTCTTCACGGTCGGCGCCGCCTGCAATTCCCCCAGGCGATCCGGGGGCTCCTGCGAAGGCTCACGCAACAACGGCTCAAAGGGTGTGGACGGCACCGTAGCAGGAGGCGCAACCTTGGGTTGCGGTGCCGGCGGCGGCGCGTCACTCGGCTTCTGCACCTTGACCTTCGCCTCAGCCTTCCCTTTCTTTTTGTCGCCCTTCTTCTCGCTCGGGGCGGCCGGCTTTTCCTGCAGCTCTCCCAGGCGATCCGGGGGCTCCTGCGAGGGGCCACGCAACGCCGGCACTGAAGAGAACCCGCCGCGGGCCTGCTTGACCTCGTCCTGCAGACGACCCACCTCCTCCAGCGACCGCACCACCTGGGCCTTGGAATCGTTGAACTGGGCCGTCAAGGCCTTGTGCTTGCCCTCCAGGATCGCCCCCTGGTCCTTGAGTCGGGCGATCTCGGTGCTCAGCTCGACCGTGCGCTTTTCCTCTTCGGACAGGAGGCGCTGAAAATTGTTCGTCCGGAGAACCTGCGCGTTGTAGTTCTCCTTGGTCACGCAGCCCGACAGCCCGAAGACGACGACCAGCACAATAACGATACGCCGGGGATCCATCACTCTCCGTTACCCTTTCTTCTGCTGGAAGATGCCGGCGTCGCAGGTCATGTACTTCACCTGGCGCATCGGAATGATGATGACTTCCTTGGGCGTGTCGATCTCGAGGATCTCCATGTCGTCGCTGATGGTATGGCGGATCACGTTATTGTACCGCAGCTCTTCCTTGTCCGTCAGGACCACTTTCACCCAATATTCCACCGGAGGCTCCTTTACTGGCTCACGCGGCCACGGGAATCTGTTCGTACTCTCTCGTCGCCGGATTGGAAAGATACTCGCGGACGTAGGTGCTGAGGTAGCCGTGCTCCCAGAGCTTCCGGTCGGCGAGCTTGGTATTGACCTTGTGCAACACCTTCACCTTGCAATGCGCCCGGGCCTCGAACTCGTCAAGGGTCATCCCGCTGATGTCGCAGTTGTTGCCGCGCGGGCTCTCGAGAACGACCTTGGGCACATGGATGACCTTCTCGCCGCTCAGCCGCTTCAGGATGTCGTCAAAGGTCAGCAGGATCGTGCAGTCGGAGTCCCCGCCCAGCGTCGCGTTCGGCACGAAAAGGAACCGGGCGCGCTTCTTCCGGTGCATGCTGAGGACGCGGTACACGCTCCTCGCCATCACCACCGTGTCGTGCTTCTCCAGTTCCAGCGAGTCGAACACCGTCAGGATCTTGTGCCGGTTCACGAAGGCGGTGACGTACGGCTCGGTATGAATCGTCGTGATATTGGGCAACCCGGCCTCATGGACCCGCAGGGCCTCCCCGGGCAGGTGCTGCCTGCCCTGCCGGCAGAGCCGCGTCGTGTTCTCGTCCATGCCCTTGAGCGGCGTGAGGCACCCCATCCAGAGAATGACGTTCGGGTTGATCCGCGAAATGGCCTGGGCGTCCTCCGACATCGTGCCTTCGCCGAACGAGTAGAAGTTGGCAGACCCGACCGCCGGCCCGTCCAGAACCTTCATCAAGTGGGTGACCGAGGGCGCGTGCTGCATGAGGGCCTTGCGGTAGTCCTTGTGGAGCGTGATGACCGACAGCTCGAAGTTCATCCGGCCCGGATAGCGGGCGGCCAGCTGGTGGATTTTGGGGACATGGACGTACCCGACCGTGAACATCGTCACGTTTTTGTCCGTGTACTTGAGAAAATCCTCCAGCCAGTCCATCGCCTTGGGGTGCAGGAACAGGTCGGTCCACTCCATATACTCGTTGCCGCCCCACACCCACTGCTCGCCCGGGTACGTCGGCTTCCTGCTGATGTAATCGAGAATGAAGTTCCAGTCCTCCTGGGTCGTCTTGCCGGGCTCCAGAGTGTCCCGGTAGCCATGATCAATCTCGTAGCAGAAGGTGCATTTGACGGGGCAGGTCTTGCCGATACTGAGGGGAATCTTCCGCTTTTCCATCTCCTTGATGAGCACGTCGCGGGGATCGGCGGGACGGCTGTAGGTCAGCCGGGCATCGGTCGGGAAGACAGGAATCTCGGTCGCCATACTGCGTACTCTACCTGAGGCTATTCATTCTCGCAAGTAGGGGCGGTTCGCGAACCGCCCCTGCCAAATCTATTCGGTTCCCAATTCCCGTGATCGTGTGGTGGCGGCCTCGACGGCATCCATCAGCGACGCCCGCAGGCGGCCGCGTTCCAGCGCATGCAGGCCGGCGATGGTCGTCCCGCCGGGCGACGTCACCCTGTCCTTCAGCCGCCCCGGATGCTCGCCGGTCTCCAGCGCCATCCGGGCCGCGCCGAGCACCGTTTGCGCGGCGAGCTGCAGGGCCGCCTCGCGCGGCAGTCCCATTTTCACGCCGCCGTCGGCGAGCGCCTCAATGATAAGAAAAACATACGCGGGCCCGCTCCCGCTCAGGCCGGTCACGGCGTCCATGAGCCGCTCCTCCACTACCACGACCCGCCCGACTGATTCAAAGATCGCGCGGGCGACCTGCTCATCTTCCACCGTCACGTGTTCCCCCCAGGACAGCGCGGAGAGGCCCGCCTGCACCACGGACGGCGTATTGGGCATGCACCGGACCACCCGGGCGCCGGGCGCCAGGCGGGCTGCAATGCGGGCGATCGGGTAGCCGGCCGCGACGGAGAGGACCAGCCGGGCCCCGGTCAGCACGGAGCGGAGGTCGCCGAGAACGTGATCCAGCACTTGGGGTTCAACCGCCAGAATCACGATATCGGCCCAGCCCGCGGCGGCCTTGTTGTCCACCCCCACGCGGACCCCATACCGCGCCTTGGCCTGGTCCAGCCGCGCGGCGGCGACGTCGGTGGCGTGAATGTCGTCCGGAGCAGCCGCCCTGGCCGCGAGCATCCCGGAGATGAGCGCTTCGCCCATGTTGCCCGCGCCGATCACGGCGATCTTTTTGCCCAATGCCATCAACGGCCCCTGCGCGGCGCCGCAGTCCCACCCCGGCGCGGGGCCGCTTTGGGGCCTTCAGGATGATGCCCCGCGTCAAGGCGCATCAGCTCTTCGTGAATGAGCGTGCGCGCCGACTCAGTGATCTGCCTCACCGCCGCTTTCGGAAGGTCGGTCTTCTTGGACTCCAGCACGGCCCGCACGTCGCTGTTCTTGAGCGTCATCTGCTCGGCGATCCGCTTCGCGATTTCATGGAGCCTCAGCGTCTTCTTCATGTCAGTCCCGTCGAGCCGAACCCGCCAGTGCCCCGCGCGGAAGGCGGGAGGCCGTCCGCCTCCTCCATTGTGGGTGACGCGAAGGGCAGGATGAACAACTGCGCGACCCGCATCCCTGCCTCCACGATAAAATCCTGGCCCGAGAAGTTTTTCATCTCGATCTTCACCTCGCCCCGGTAGTCCGGATCAACCCAGCCGGCCCCGACCTCGATATTGTGTTTCACAGACAGGCCCGACCGCGACCCGATCCGGCCGACATGGCCGGACGGCAGGCTGACCGCGATACCCGTCCCCACCAACGCATGACCGACCTCAACGCGCCCGTCGCGCACCACAGACGCCGGCACGACAGCCGCCTCGCTCGCGAACAGATCGTAGCCGGCCGCGCCCTCCGACGCTTTCACCGGCAGCTTCGCCTGGGGAGACAGCCGCGTGACCTTCATGGGCGGGCACCCGGCCGGTTCAGAGTGACGATGCCCTGCTGCGTGGCAACCACGACGATGTCGGTGCGCCCGACGAAGAGCCCCGCGCAGACAACGCCGGGCGTCATCTCCAGTTCGGTTTCCAGCCGGCCCGGGTCCTCGATCTTCGGAAACAAGAGATCGAGAATGAGGTTCCCCGCCTCCGTGATGAAGAGCTCGCCGTCCCTCATCCGAGGCGCCGCCCGGCAGCCGAATGTCTCCAGCTTCCTGGCCACCGTGCCCCAGCCGAAGTGCACGACTTCGACCGGCAACGGAAACGTGCCGCCCAGCACCGGCACCCGCTTGGTCTCATCCACAATGACCACGAACCTAGCCGCGGCCGACGCAACGATCTTTTCCTTCAGCAACGCACCGCCGCCGCCCTTGATGAGGTTCAGCTGCGGGTCCACCTGGTCCGCGCCGTCCAGCGCAACATCCACGGCCCATTCGCCGTCATCGGCCAGCAGGGGAATGCCGGCCTGCATCGCGAGCCGCGCCGTCTCCAGCGAAGTCGGTACGCCGCGGATGCGGAGGCCGCCCTTGACCCGCTCGGCGAGCCGGGCCACGACATAGCGAAACGTCGAGCCGGTCCCCAGGCCAACGACCTGCCCGTCCTTGACGTACTCCACGGCCGCGTCAGCCGCCATCTTCTTCAGCGCGTCCTGATCCTTCATCGTTTCCCTTTGCGCGCGGCGGCCGCCGCCGGCTTTTTAAACGCTGCGATCTCCGCCCATGCCCGCAGCATCTCGGCGACGGTCCAGGCCTGCGCGATACACCCACGCGGCGTGAACGGCGGATCGCCGTCGAAAATCTCGCTCATGGTCCCGAGGCCGTGCGACTGCAGATGCCGGCTCATCGGCTCCAGGAACGATTGCGCGCGGGCCGGGTCCCGATAGACCTTAAGATGCGCCGACACGAACGGCCCGATCAGCCAGCCCCACACGGTCCCCTGGTGATAGGCCCCGTCGCGGCTGCGCTGATCTCCGCCGTACTGCCCCACGTATCGAGGATGGTCCGGCGCCAGGCTGCGGAGTCCGTGCGACGTCACGAGAGAGCGCGCGCAGGCGTCCACAATGGCCTTCTGCCTGGCCGGCGCCAGCGGGCTCTCCGGCAGCGAGACCGCAAAGATCTGGTTGGGGCGAAGCGCCGAGTCGTCCCCCTCCGGCCCGTCCAGCACGTCGTGGCAGTAGCCCAGGGACTCGTTCCAGTACCGCGCGAATCCCGCGGCCGCGCGCGCGGCCAGGTCCTCGTACTCGCCGGAAGGCTTCTTCGCAACGCGGGCCAGCACCGCCATGGCGCGGAGCGCATTGTACCAGAGCGCGTTAATCTCCACCGGCTTGCCGATGCGCGGCGTGACGACCCAGCCTCCCACCTTCGCGTCCATCCACGTGAGCTGCACGCCCTCCTCGCCGGCCTGCAGGAGCCCGTCGGCATGATCCAGCCGGATGCCGTAGCGCGTGCCACGCCGGTGCCAGTCCACGATCTCGGCCAGCACCGGAAAGAGCTCGCGCACGAGCCGGTCGTCGCCCGTCGTCGCATGGTAGGCGCGGATCGCCTCCACGTACCAGAGCGTGGCGTCCACGGTGTTGTATTCCGGCGTCTCGCCGGCGTCGGGGAACCGGTTGGGCAGCATCCCCCGATCCACGAAGCGGGCAAACGTCATTAGTATTTGCCGCGCGATGGCGGGCCGCCCGGTCGTCAGGGTCAGCCCCGGCAGCGCGATCATCGTGTCGCGGCCCCAGTCGCCGAACCAGTGGTAGCCGGCGATCACCGACCGGCCTCCGGGATCATCCGGCGAGGGGCGGTCCACGATGAACTGGTCAGCGGCCAGCACCGCCTGCCCGATCCACGGCGGCGCCTGTTTCGACAGCGACGGATTGATTTTGGCAAAGGCCCCGACGAGTTTCCGCTCGTGCTGTTTGCGGCGCTCCAGCGCCTTCGCTCCATCACATGAAGCCATCGGGTCCGTACTGAGGACGATCGTGAGCGGCTTGCCCTCTTCGACTGCGACACGGATCGTCCCGATCTGCAGATGGTCCTCGCGGTCATCCAGCCCGCGAGCGCGTTCCATGGCAAGGTCAAAGCCCGCATGCCAGTCGTGCACCGCATCGCTCTCGCCCCGATCGGACAGCAGGTGGAACGGCACGGCGCCGTCGTAGGCGGTCACGGTCAGGCCCCGCGCCGCGCTCTCCACGCGCATCTGCCAGCCGTTCCCTCGCGTGCCGCCATGATAGTCGCGATAGTTGGCCAACGCTTTGATGGACAGGCAGGCTGGACCCGAGCCGCGCGTCAGCTCATAGCGGACGTAGGTGGTGTTGGCGCCCTGCTCCATCCAGACGCGCTTCTCCAGCAGCGCATCCGCCAGGGCATAGGTCCAGACCGGGACCGTCCCCTCCAGCCGGAACCGCTCGAGATGCCGGTAGCCGTGGGGCGCCACCAATCCCCCGTGCCAGCGGTTCGCGGACAATTCGAACGTGCGTCCGCCGTACCCGGCGGTCTCATCCAGCTTGGCAACCAGGAGCGTGCGCCCGACGGGAGGCTTCAGAGCCGCGACGAGCAGGCCGTGATAACGGCGCGTGAGCAGACCGGCGACCGTGCCGGAGGCATACCCGCCGAGGCCGTTGGTGACGAGCCATTCGCGCGACTCGGCCTGATCCAGGGCGCCGCAGATGTCCCGTCCGAAGTCGATGAGGGAGTGTTCCATGCGTCAGTTTCGGTGAACGGCACGCCGGTAAATCCACGCCGCGCCCGCCAGTATCCTACATTCCAGAGGTGCTTTCAACACAGGTTTACTTGTCACCGCCAGGGTTGCTACAATGCGCGCTGCAAGGGCATTCCTGGAGAACGCTGAAACATGCAGATTCCGATTACACTCACGAAAACGTTCAATGCGGCGCTGAACGAACTGGGCTCCGACATGGCCCTGATCGCCCTGAAGGAGGACGGGTTCGGTCCGTATTTATCACAGTCGAATCGCGGCTTTTCCCCCCGCGAGGTGCAGGCCGTGGTCAAAGCGCTGTCGGTTCCTGAAGTCGGGTTCGACGGCGCCGCGGGCAGCGGGGATACCCGCCCGAAACCCGTCCGCATCCGGATGACGGCCCCTGCCCACCGCTCGCTCCTGGGCATCCCGCTGAAACTGTCCCGGCGGGTCTGCGGCGCATTGGTGGTCGGACGAAAGGACATCGTCTCGTTCAACGAAAAAGACCGGCGCCATCTTGCCGAAGCGGCCGGAGAGCTCGAGGCGGCTCTCGCCAAGGCCGGTATTCCCGCCATGGCGTCCCTTCCCCCCGCCGTATCGGCGCCATCGGCTCCCGCGGGAGCACACGTTTCTGAAGCCGGGGACGCAGGGATCGACCTGCTGATGGCCCATATCCGGTCGGTGATCCCCTATGACCGGGTTCTCCTGACGCGGTACGACCCGCAGGCCAAGGTTCTGACGACGCTTCTCTCCCACATGCCCGGACGCTGCGAGTGGCGCGAGGGACAGACGCTCACGCTGGACGGGTCCGCCGCGGGCTGGATGATCCGGCACAAGAAGCCGAGAATGGACCGCGACCTGGCCTCCACGCAGGGCCGGTTCCTGGACTATAAGGAGCTGTACAAGGACAAGTTCAAGACGGCGCTGGGGCTCCCCCTGCGGAAGGGCCAGGACTTCATCGGGACCATCGTGCTGGGATCGAGGACGCCGGACGTCTATAACGCCGACATGGCGCGGGCCGCCGCCCCCCATCTGGACCAGCTGGCCGCGCTGCTCCCCACGCTGGGGCCTCGACAGGGTGGCGCGGCCCCCTCCCCCGAAGCAACCGGCGCTCCGAGCGTCGGCGAAGACGCCGGCCCCATGCCCTCCCATGAGAGCGAGGACGACCGCGAGCTGATGATCCGCCAGGTGCGGCAGGGGGCGATCCGCGAAGTGACGACGTTCCTCGAGCAGGAAATCCAGCGCCCCCTCACAAAGACGCGCATGGCCATGGAAGAGGCCATGCAGGAATCGCCCGCCGGGGGCATCCTCCAGCGGGTCGAAAAGGCCTCTCTGGAGCTCACGCGGATCGAGGCCATCCTCAACGAGGTCCTCGACTTCGCCAAACCGCTGGACCTGCACCCGTGCATGGTCCGGATCCCGGAGGTCCTCGAAAGCGCGCTCGCGGTGGTCACCGACGAACTGGACAAGAAAGCCATCGTGGTGACGAAGGAGTTTTCCAGCATCCTGCCCCCCATCAAGGCGGACGAGGGCAAGCTCCAGCAGGTGTTCCTGAGCATTCTCAAGAATGCCATGGAGGCCATGACGCCCCGCGGCCACATCCTCCTTCAGGCGGTGCCCCACAAGGGCGCGCGCGGACGGCACGAAGTGGCGATCACGATCCGGAATGACGGCGCCCCGATCCCCACAGAGCATATCGGCAAGATCTTCGAGCCGGGGTTCACCACCAAGGCGGCCGGCACCGGGCTCGGCCTCGCGTCGGTCAAAAAGATCATCGAAGAACACCGGGGCCAGATCTCGATCGCCAGCGGCCCGGAGCAGGGCACGGCCGTGATCATCAGGCTTCCGGCGCATGCCGCGGCCCGCCGCCAGGGCGGCCGGGGGCGGCGCCGTCCCCGGCCGGGCTAGCCTCTTGACAGCCCCCAGGGAATGCGGTATCGTCGCCCCGGCTTTGCTCGACCCCCTTATTTGGGGTCATTAAGGAAAACGGTTTTCAC
This sequence comes from Nitrospirales bacterium, assembly GCA_030648395.1. Taxonomy (GTDB): domain Bacteria; phylum Nitrospirota; class Nitrospiria; order Nitrospirales; family NS-4; genus SCTG01. Next base: position 9,742 of record JAUSHW010000119.1, read on the forward strand.
CTAATTTAAGGAGGGTCCAATGAAACGTTCGCTGCTCGCGATCGCATTGGTGTCAGGGTTCATGTTCATCGCTGTGTCGGCCTTCGCCAATCCGGCGCTGCTGAAGAAGCACGACGGCTACCCGACCGATGGGAAAGGCACCACGGCCACCGGCGCCGCCGCCAGCCTGAAAGGCGCCGAAGATGCCCCCAAAACGCTGAAACAGCAAAACCATGACGCTGGCACGAGTGATACGCTGAAGCGCGGCGAGGCGCGCGCGCTGCCGAGCCCCACGGGCCCCGGTTATGTGCAAGGCGGGGTGACCAACAACCACATCAAGGACGCCACCAAGGTCAACGCCACTCCCAAGTAAGTCACGCGCACAGATTCAGTTTTTCGGGGGAGGGTCTGCAAGGGCCCTCCCCCTTTTTTGTTCCCTCGACATCCCTTGACAAACTCCCCAACGCGGCTCTCACAATAACCCATCAAACCATACCCGAGCCGGTCAGGAGTGTGGGGGCCGCGCTCGCTCATATATAAGGAGGGCTGTACCATGAAAGCCATGTATACGCTGGCGGCAGTGGTCGTGTTTCTCGCCTTCACCGCCACCGCCGCATTCGCCAACCCCGCGATGATGAAAAAACACGAGGGCTACCCGGGCGATGACGGGAAGGGCACCACGGCCACCGGCGAGGCGGCCGCGCTGAAGGGAGCCGAAGACGCCCCTAAAACTTTAAAGGAACAGAACAGGTCCTCCTCGGGAGGGCAGGATGACACGCTAAAGCGCAGTGATGCGCGCGCGCTGCCCAATCCCACAGGGCCCGGCTACGTCGGCAAGGGCGTGACGGAAGGGCATATCAAGGACGCCACGAAGACTCAGGCCAATCCTCAATAATAAAGAAGCCGATGCGCGGAAGAGTCAACGGAGTTGGCTCTCCCGCTCGTCTTCGGCCCAGGCCTTGATCCACGGCAACAGGAAAAACGACGGCCAGGCGAGAAAAAACGTGGTGGTAAAGTAGGCGGCGTAGCCGAACTGCTCCGTCGCGACCCCGGAAAACGCCGAAGACAGGGCGCGCGTCAATCCAAACAGGGCGCTGAGCAAGGCATATTGCGTGGCGGCGTGACTCTTGGAGCAGATGCTCATCAGGAAGGCCAGGAAGGGCGCCGTCCCCAGTCCCCCGCAGAACGACTCGACGAGCGAGGCGGTATACATCAGCGCCTCGGAGGGAGGCAACACGGCGGCCCCCGCATAGACGAGATTGGACACCGCCTGCAGCACTCCCAGCACCCACAGCGCCTTGAAAATTCCCCACCTCGTCGTCAACATCCCGCCGAGCAGCGCGCCGCCGATCGTCGCCACAACCCCGAGCGTGCCCGGCACCAGGCCGATCTGGACCGGCGTAAACTGCCGGTCCACCCAGAACGGCTTGATCATGGGGCCGATCGCCATGTCGCCCAGCTTGAACGTCAGGACAAAGATCGCCACGGCCCAAAAGCCGGGCCTTGCCAGAAATAGCCGCAGGGGCTCGCGGATCGCGTCCGCCGCCGAACGAGCCGGGCCCAGGCGCCCGGCAGCGCTCTCGGCGCGCGCCTCCGGCATGGAAGAAGACACCACCGCGAACAACCCCATCAGGCCGGCCGCACCAATAAACACGGCAGGCCAGCCGACATAGCCGGACGCCGCGATCAGAAGCCCGCCCGCGCCGATCAGGGCAATGCGGTAGGCCGTCACCCGCACACCGTTGGCGACGCCCATTTCCTTCCTGTCGAGCAGCTCAATCGTGTAAGCGTCGATCGCGATGTCCTGGGTCGCCGAAAGCACGGCGAGCAGCACAAGCGCGGCCCAGAGTACCCAGGCCTGCTCCTGGGTATGCAGGAAGGCCAGGGTCAGGAGCGGCACGCTCATCAAAATCTGGCAGATCCAGATCCACGTGCGCCGGCGGCCCCAGAGGTCCACCGCCGGCGCCCAGAGGAACTTGAGTGTCCACGGGAGCCCCACCAGCCCCAGAAGACCGATGTCCGTGAGGCTCACGCCCTGCAGGCGAAAATACACCGGCACGGTGTCCACGACGAGCCCGAAGGGAAATCCTTCGGCGAAGTACAGCACGGCGATCCAGAGTAGTTTGTGACGCGTGGTCATGTGGAGAAGGGCTTGATAGCATGTCTTGCAGTCAGGAGCAAGCAGACTTGATTCGAAAGAGCGCCATGGTATACGGTATATTTCTCTTGTAGCGTCACGACTAGAATCGGAGGAACTGCATGCGGCGTTTCACCATCACCGACATCATGGAGGGCAACGGCCAGCCCCACCCGGCCTTTACCCACACCGCGACCTATCCGGTGCTGGATGTCGTCCTGCCGAGCGCGGGCAACCTGCCGGGATTCCTCGTGGCCGACGACCAGGGCCGCTTCCACCTCATCCGGATGGACCACTGCCGGATGGGCAAGATCGAGGCCTTCTGATCCATGCCTATCGCCGCGCCGGACGAGCTGGGCCGGGAACTGTCGGACCTGGCCTTCGGCATCATCGAACAGAACTGGCTCGCGGAACACATCGGCAAGGCCGTGGACGTGAAAAGCCTTGATCCGATGCAGGCCAGCGCCGCGGAATGGGAGCTCACCTACCTGATCCTGTTCGCCATCACAAGCGGGTGCGGGACGTGTGCGACAACCGACCGGGACCGGACCACCACCGCGCTCAAGGCCTTCCACTCCACGTTCCTGAAGCAGATCGGGGAGCAGGTGGGGCAGGACATCGTCAATGCCCACGAGAAAAACCTTGTGCCGCGCTACCGGCTATACAGCCAGACTCTCGAAGGCGAGGACACCACGCACCCGTACAAGACCCGGTACCAGCGCCTGGGGGAAGCCGCCGCGATCCAGCTTCTCGGCAAACCGATCGAGGATCCCCAGACCGCCGACATCTTCCGCGAGACGATCAAAGTCATCTTCACAGAGGTGCGCGAGGCGGTCATCAAGGTGATGCGGCACCCGCAGATCGCTCAAGCGCAAGGAGAAGCCTAAGGATGGATTTCGACATCGGCTCCAATCAATATCGGAACGCGACCAACGGCATTGAAATCGACGGCATGGCGCAGCTCTCGTTCGAGCACAACCGCCGCTACAATGAGATGATGCTGCGGGGGCTCATCTTCGATCAGCGGGGGGCGCTGGTGGCCCAGATCGCGGAGAACAGCCTCTGCATGAACATCCAGGGGGAGTTCGAGATGCAGTCCGAATACCCGGTCGTGAAGCTGCTCCGCCGCGAGACCGAGGACGTCCTGCTGGAAGTGAAGTTCCTGGACAAGGACCGCGTCCAGATCCACAAGGCCAGGCTCTACAGCGGCAAAGGCACGCCCTTCGAGGTCACCCCGACCCTCTGGAAACTCAAGGACAACACGCACAGCGGGGAAAACGTCGACTGCGACGAGAAGCCGGTGTCGCTGAAGTAAAGCGAAGAGCGGGTCCTGTCGCCGCATCACCGGGGCACCTGTTGCTCCTCAGATGCAACGGGTCACCAGCTCAGAGCCTTTCGCCGTCGCAGCCCCGCAGACTCGGCTGTAGGCTCTTCCGCTCCGCCCGGGTCCCACGCGGCGCCACCCGCAAGAAATTATTTCAGCTCACTTTACGGATTGCGCGCAGCGGAAGCCGATGAAGGCGTTGCGCGTGTCCGGTGGCAGCTTGGAGGTGCGGCTGGCCGCCATCAGATAAACCGGCATGTCGGACCAGGACCCTCCCCGCACCATCTTATATTGACCGTTCCGCGGCCCCGGCGGGTTCTTTTCGGGGCTCTCGCGATAGTATTCCCCGTCGTACCAGTCCTGCACCCACTCCGCCACGTTCCCCGCAAGATCAAAGGCGCCATACGGCCCGACGCCGTCGGGATAGCTGCCGACCGGCTTGAGGATGTCATAGGAGAACTTCGTCATCTGGCCGAACAGCGCAATCGAGGCGTGCGGGCGCTTCCCACCCCAGGGAAACCGCTGCTCGGCCGCACCGCGCGCCGCCTTTTCCCACTCCGCCTCGGTAGGCAACCGCCGCCCGCTGATCCGGCAATAGGCGTCGGCGTCGATCCAGTTCACTCCGATGACCGGACGGTTCGCGTGATCGGGGAACTTCACCACGCTCCAGTTGAGGGGCTTCTGCCAGCCTGTGGAGTCCAGAAATCTCGCGTACCGCTCCGTCGTGATCTCGTACTTGTCGATGTAGTACGCGTCCAGGTGGATCTTGTGGCGCGGCTGCTCGTCATCCAGCCCCTCGCCTTCCGACAGCCCCATCCAGAACTCTCCGGCCGGCACCAGAGTCATGGGCGCGCCGTCCCTGGCGGTTAACTCGGGAGGATCACCCGTCTGGGCCAGTGCGAGGGACACCCCTGCCGCCAGCAGAGCGACGCTCATCCACGCAAGATTGACCGTCCGCATAGTCCAAAGTTTACCACAGGCCTCACTTGACTTCATTCCGCCCACAAACCTACTATTGGACTGACCTCATGCCCACCATCCCAGAACCAGCCATCACGTAATTACCGGTGCGATTCTTTCCCCCATCCATGCACAGCGCCGGGCGCCTCTGCGCAATCGTCCTCCTGTCCGCCGGTCTGATGGGCCCCGGGCACACCTTCGCCCAGGCTCTCTCCGCTCCCCTTTCATCGAAGATCGAGGAGCAGGCCAAGAGCCAGATGGAGGCCGCCAAAAAGCTGAAGGATGCCGACAAGTTCGAGCCGGCCATCGACGCCCTCGTGAAACTGATCGCCGACGCGCCCCAGAGCGCGCAGGTGCCCGAAGCCTACTGGCTGCTTGGACAGATCCTCACCGAGCTGAAAAAACCGGACGAGGCCGGCCCGTATTTCCGGCGCCTCCTGGAGGAATACCCGGAGTCGGAGCTGGCACCGCAGGCACGACTCGGCCTCGCGTCCGCGCTGCTGGAGACCGGACAGCCCGACGCGGCCTTGCCCCTGCTGCTGGAGGCCAGGACCAGGACCACTGACCAAGCCGTGCTGTTGACGATTCACCAACAGATCGAGACGGCCTATCTTGAAAAACAGGACCACGTGCGCGCGGTGGAGGCGGCCGTCGAGGCCGCCAGGCTGGCCCCGGAGGAGGAGCGCAAAAAGATCGACGCGCGCGTGCGCGATCTCCTCAAATCAACGGTCGCCGAGAAGGACCTCCAGCGCATCGCCGACAGGTACGGCAAGTCGTTCCCGGCCGACGCGGCGCTCCTGCGCCTGATTGAACTGCATGAAGCCTCCGGCGAGGACCACAAAATCAGCCGCGATGCGCGGGAGTTCCTGAGACAGTTCTCCCAGCACGAGAAGGCCGCAAGCGTCATCACCACGCTCACCACGCAGCGGAAGAAGCTGCGCAGCAAAACTCACCGCATCGGCGCCCTGCTTCCGCTCTCGGGACAACTCAGCCCCTACGGCACCGACGCGCTGAACGGCGCCCGCATCGCCCTCGAGGTCGCCGCGGAGGCGTCCCCGTCCCTGTCGGTCGGCCTCGTGACGAAGGACACGGAAGGCGACGCGAAGCTGCTGACACGCGAGCTCGACGATCTGCTGAAGGACTACCAGCCGATCGCCGTGATCGGCCCGCTGTTGAGCCGCGAAGTGAAGGCCGTCGCGCCGGCCGCGGACGCGAACGAGGTGGTCTTCGTCACGCCGACGGCGACCGTGCCGGACGTGCAGAAGTTCGGACGCTACCTGTTCAATACCGCCGTCAACAACCGCGCCCTCATCCGGGACCTGGCCGCCTACGCAACCGGCCCGCTGGGATGGAAGCGCTTCTGCATCCTCGCGGCCAGGGACGCCTACGGCACGGAAATGGCCCAGGCATTCACCGAGGAAATCCGCCGCCTGGGAGGGGACATCATCGCCTCCGAGACCTACGGGCCCGATGACGCCGATTTCGGCCCGCCCATCAAGCGCCTCAAGGACGCGGATCTCAGGAAACACGGCAGGCTCGAGAAAATCGAGAACCCGAAGAAGGGCAAGAGCGACAAGATCTACCGTCCCGGCTTCGACGCGATTTTCCTGCCGGGGGACGCCGAAAAAATCGGCCTGCTCGCCGGTCAGTTCCGTTTCTATGCCGCCTCCGTCGGCATGCTGGGGACCAACGGCATGAACTCGCCGGAGCTGGTCCGCCTCGATCCTCGCGGGGTCGAAGGCGCCGTTTTTGCCGACAGCTTTTCCATGGACAGCCCCGATCCGGCCGTGCGAAACTTTGTGGAGCGCTACGTGAAGCGCTTTCAGCAGCCCCCGTCCGGGTTTGCGGCGCAGGCATTCGAAGCCACCAAACTGGTGCTGGATGCTATACTCAAAGGAGCGACAACGGGCCGGGCCCTGCGGGAGAGCCTGAAAAATACGAAGAACGCGCCCGGTCTCGTCGGCCCGTTGACCATGACGGCGGCGGGCAACCTGGAGCGGCGGTACGCGATCATCCAGGTCAAAAACGGCAAGTTCACATCGGCCACCGACGCGCGATGAGCAATATCGGACAGATCCTCCATACCATCTCGTACATGGCCCTGCCCCTGCTGCTGGCCATGGTGTTCCACGAGTACGCCCACGGCTGGGTCGCGAACCACTACGGGGACTCGACAGCGCGCCTGGAGGGCCGGCTCACGCTCGATCCAAGGGTCCACATCGATCCATTCGGGACGATCCTGCTTCCGTTGCTGTGTCTGATCTTTCCGACCGGCATCCTGCTCGGCTACGCCAGGCCCGTGCCGGTCATTCCCTCGAATCTGCGCCATCCCCGCCGCGACATGGCCCTCGTGGCCGCCGCCGGGCCCGGCATGAACCTGCTCCTGGCCGTCGCGAGCGCGGCGATCCTGAGCGCCGTCTTCGCCCTCGACCCGTCCATCGCCGACTCCCTTTCCACGCGAGGCGCCGGCGCCCGGCAGGACCTGTCGGGAATGATCCTGGTGCCCGTGGCCTGGATGTGCATTTTTTCGGTGCAGATCAACCTGGTGCTGATGGTCTTCAATCTGATCCCCATTCCCCCGCTGGACGGCGGCCGCATCCTGGTGAGCCTCCTCCCGCCGCGGCCGGCCGAGTCGCTCAGCCGCCTGGAACCCTACGGAATGATGATCATCTTCTTTCTGGTCATGGTTGATCCGCAGATCCACCTGTTCGGAAGCCTGATGGGGCCGTTGGTCCATACGCTGATGACCACGATCATCTCGACCTTCACGTCGTAACGGGGATTTCATGGCGAAACGTGTTTTGAGCGGAATGCAGCCGAGCGGGCTGTTGCACCTGGGCAATCTGTTCGGGGCGCTCGACAACTTCAAGCGCCTCCAGGCCGACCACGAGTGCTTCTATTTCGTCGCCGACTGGCACGCCCTCTCGACCAACTACGAGAACACGACCCGCATCCGGGAGTACGTCCGCGAGGTCCTCATCGACTGGCTCGCCGCGGGGCTTGACCCCGCGCGCTCCACCCTCTTCATCCAGTCCCGCGTGCCCGAGCATGCGGTCCTCTACCTGCTGCTCTCGATGATCACGCCGGTGCCGTGGCTGGAGCGCAACCCGACGTACAAGGAGAAGCGGGAGAACATCGAGGGCCGCGATCTCTCCACTTATGGATTCCTCGGCTACCCCGTCCTGCAAACCGCGGACATCCTGCTCTACAAAGGGGACTTCGTGCCGGTGGGCGTGGATCAGCTGCCGCACCTGGAGCTGTCGCGCGAGATCGCGCGGCGATTCAACCAGCTCTACAAGCCAGTCTTCCCCGAGCCCCAGGCCCTGCTGACGGAGATCCCCAAGGTGCCAGGCACGGACGGCCGCAAGATGAGCAAGAGCTACAACAATACGATCAACCTCTCCGATCCGGAAGCGACGGTCCGCTCCAAACTCAAGACGATGGTCACCGACCCCGCCCGCATCCGGCGCACCGACAAGGGCAACCCGGATGTCTGTCCGGTCTTCACCCTTCACAAATCCATCTCGGCCCAGCCCGTCATCGATCAGGTCAACCAGGACTGCCGCACCGCCGCCATCGGCTGCATCGACTGCAAGAAGCTGCTGGCGGATGGATTGGTGACACTCCTCACGCCGACGTGGGAGAAACGCCAAGAGCTCGCGCAGAAGCCAAAAATGGTTGACGAGGTCATCGACGCGGGCACGAAGAAGGCCTCCTCCGTCGCCCGCCAGACGATAGCCGAAGTCAGCGAGGCCATGCGGATTTCCTAGGGGACCGCTCCATTTCCAAACGGTGACTGGCACCGTTTTCCAACCGACCATGACGCCCGATGAAGTCTTGAAGCAGGTCTTCGGCTACCCCTCCTTCCGCCCGGGACAGCGGGAGATCATCGAGGCCGTACTCGCCGGGCGCGACTGCGTGGGCGTGATGCCGACCGGTGCGGGCAAATCGCTGACCTACCAAATTCCCGCCCGGCTCTTAGGCGGGGCAACCCTGGTCGTCAGCCCGCTCATCTCGCTGATGAAGGATCAGGTGGACGCCGCGGTGTCCGTCGGCCTGCGGGCCACCTTCCTCAATTCAAGCCTCACTCCGGACGAGCGGCGCGCGCGCATCGCAGGCCTGCGACGCGGGGAGTGGGAGCTGGTCTACGCCGCACCCGAGGGCCTCGAGGCCTCAGCCGGAGCCGCGCTGTCCGGAGCCAGGTTGGCGCTGATCGCCGTGGACGAGGCACATTGCATCAGCCAGTGGGGCCATGACTTCCGGCCCGCCTACCGCAACCTCAAGGGCCTCAAGCAGCGCTTCGGCGTCCCCGTTTTGGCGCTGACCGCAACCGCGACGCCGCACGTCACCAACGACATCGTCGAACAGCTGGCGATGTCCGAGCCTCTGCGCGTACGCGGATCGTTCTTCCGCCCAAACCTCCACCTCTCGGCCTACCTGAAGACGGGCGCAAAAACGGCCCCGCGCCCGGGGACCGTCAACGACACCAAGACCTCGATCCTGCGCCTCGTGCGCGCGCGTGCGGACGAAAGCGGCATCGTCTACTGCCTCTCGCGGCGCTCCGTGGAGTCGATGGCCGAGTTCCTCTCGGGCCGCGGCGTGAAGGCGCTCGCCTACCACGCGGGCATGGACGCAGCCGAGCGCGAACGCGTCCAGGACGCCTTCAAGCGCGACGACGCCAATGTGATCGTGGCCACGGTCGCCTTTGGCATGGGCATCGACAAGCCTGACGTGCGCTTCGTCATCCACCGCGACATGCCGCGCTCGGTCGAGGCCTACATCCAGGAGGTCGGCCGCGCGGGCCGCGACGGCGCACCCAGCGACTGCGTCCTCTTTTACTCCTGGGCCGACGTGATGAGCTACGAGCGCCTGGTCTCCGACCTCGAGCCGACGCAGGCGGAATGGCACCGCGCCCGCGCCCGTGAGATGTTCCGCACCATCGACCTCCGCACCTGCCGACACCAGACGATGGCGCGACAGATGGGAGAAGACATGGCGGTTTGCGGCTCATCCTGCGACGCCTGCGCCGGCCTCGACCCCGTCGGCGCGGCACCTCCGGTCGCAACAAAGCGTGCCTCCTTCGGCATGCGCGCACCGTCCGAAGAACCGCCCGCCTCCGCGGGTTCGCCCCTCTTCTCCAAGCTCAAGGCCCTGCGCAAGAAGCTCGCCGACGCGCGCCACGTGCCCGCCTACATGGTCTTCACCGACGCGACGCTGATGGAGATGGCCTCGCGCCTGCCCACGAACGAGGAGGAGATGCGCGCCGTCTCCGGCGTCGGCCCCAGGAAGTGGGTCGAGTACGGCGAGATCTTCCTCGCCGGCCTGCGCGAAGGCTAGTCGAACTCTGCTAGAATCAGCCCATGCCCCAGCAGCATGATCCCAGACTGGCCAGGCAGCTCATCCTGGATGAGCTGTTCGATCTGTCGCTTTACAAGGCCCTGCGCGAGATCATCGACGGCAAATCCAGGAAGGTGCTCGACGAGCTCGTCCTGGTTGAGACGCAGCACCTCGCCTTCTGGCAGAAGTTCTTCGACCTCAAGTTGACCGCCCTCGATCTCCCCCGTCGCCTCAAACTCCAATGCATGATTCTGTTGTGCCGCCTTTTCGGATCAACGGCCGTCCATCTGGTGTTGGAAGCGATCGAAGTGCATGGAGTACGAAAGTACCTGTCGCTGTGGAAAAGCTATCAAGGCCAGCCATTGGGCCACGCGCTCGAAGACATCCTGCTGGACGAGTTCAAACACGAGGATGTGCTGGTTACCCAGCTGACCGAACGGAAAATCAATCCGGAAAAAATCCGCAATATTTTTCTGGGCATGAACGACGGGCTGGTTGAGATCCTGGGGGCCGTCAGCGGGTTCTTCGCGGCCTTCGGCGACGCGGCCACCGTCCTCATCGCCGCCTCCACCACCGCGGTGGCCGGATCGCTGTCCATGGGCGCCGGCATCTATGTGGCAATCAGCTCCGAGAAGGAAGTCCAGCAGACGGAATCGGACAGACAGCAGTTTCTGAAGGCGGAGACGGTCGTGGCCGGGATGGAAGAGCAGCCGCTTGCTTCCGCACTCGTTGTGGGTGGCAGCTATATCGCCGGGGCCATGGTCCCCGTCCTGCCGGTCCTGTTCGGCGCGAAGGACGCGCTGCCCTCCCTCCTCACGGCCGGCAGCATGATCATCCTGGTTTCCATGGTGCTGGCGTTCCTCTCCGGCATGGACATCAAAAAACGCATCCTCACCAACCTGGTCATCATCGCCTGCGCCGTCGCCATCACCTACGCGATCGGGCTCGCGGCCAAGGCCCTCTGGGGCGTCGTGGTCTGACGCCCACATGGGCCACATCGCATGGCAGGGACGTGGTACACTCTCTCAATTGGATGGCGAAGCTTAACGAGGAGAACTCTCAATGACGCCCGATGAGCAAATTGTAAAGATGACGAAAGCGATCAACCAGGCAATCAAGGTCATGGGGGACCGGTTTGGGTCCACCGAAGGAGACGTCGACAGAACCATCCAGGCGCTGAAGGAGTCCATCATGAAAGAGGTCAAGCCGCCTGTCACGACCGCGCCTGCGGCTTCGTAAGATCCTACGGGAGATTTTTGCGCTGCTCAATCTCTGCGGCGAGGGCGCGTTGAAGTTTCTCGATGGCCACCGCCTGATCCTGCTCCACCTTGTGTTTCGACGACTCGCCGACCTTTTGTATGGACAACCGGCCGACCCGTTGGCGATAGGCGTACAGCGCATGGAAGACGCGGCAAATGGTCGCCTCATCCGCTCTCGCTAACGCGGCGACCTTCTCCACCTGCGCACGAACAGCCGGGATCAACTGCGCGGCCTCCCCCCCGGTCAGCGTGACCTCGTAGGCAGCAAGCTGCGCCTCTTTCTCCTTTGTGTCCATGTCGAGCAACGGCTGCAGGGCGGCAAGATACGTGAACACATCAACGCCGGCCTCGGCGGCTTCACGACTGACGTCCAGGTCAGGCGGCCAGAGCCCCCAGGGCCTCCCGAGCATATAGATCCGTTTGACTTCCTCAGCGTCCAGCTTCGCCTGTTGAGCCAGAAAACGGAAGAAGCCGGAAGCCGTCATCAACTCGCTCAACTCAGTCTCGTCCATGGCAGGCCCTCACGAATACGACCAATGCGACAGACGCTTCAGATCCCTGCCGCTGGAACGATTTTGGGAGTCGTCTCCATGTAGAGGCACATCAGGTGATGCCGTGCATCACGCAACGTCTTGAAGTTCGTCTCCACTCGTGTCGCCAGATCGATCAGCACCCATCCCTTGCGCTTCTTATAGTGTCCGCCGCCGTAGATCGGATTGATGTAGACCGGATTAATGCAGAAGCACTTGGCGAAAGTCACGAAGCCTGGAGAGTTCACGGCCAATTGGGAATGTTCCGGAGCCACCAGACGCGCTCAGCCATTTGCCGGGCGCTTGGACACACCGGCTCTCGCCGGCATGGCGCTGTTGTGAAGGCGGGCCCGGTTCCGCTTGGGTTCATCATGGTGTTTCCGATTGGCTGCGATGACCGAATCAATGACCTCGCCACAGAGCAGGCATTTCCATCCGGATAAAGGTCCGCCGCTTGTGGCGCCTGCCGCTTCCTCCAACCTAGTAGGCACCATCAAGCCGTGGCATCGTAGGCAGCTCATCTATGGATCTCCTTGGCCGACACAGTCAAACGTGACAGCGCACCATGGGACTCTGGCGTAGGAGCGGCGGAGACCGGGGAATCGAACGCGTTAGGAGAGATCAGGAAACGCGAGGGACAGGACAATCAACTGGCTCAAACGTCAGTTATCACTATACGTGGGAAACGGTACCTGGTCAAGCCGGCCCACCGCTTCCCTATCGATTTTTTGAGCCATTGGGCCTATCATACCAGGGCGTTAGGTGCACATTTTACTTACTTCTTAGACGGGAAAACGATGCCGGATTGTCCGCAGTGTGAGATGTGGCTGGTAAGACAAGCGCCTCGACAGGGAGTGCTTGAGCACCTGCTGTGCTGCCTGGGTGTCGGCCCGTTGCGCTGCCAGCTCTGCACCCATCGGTTTCTGGCCGTTCTCTGGCAAGTCAATCACAGAACCGGACGGGAATATGAGCGGATTCCTGTGCAGTACCCGGTATATTTCAGGCCGACCTTTGCAAAAGCGGACGCCCAACCGGTCCAGGGCACCATCTCGGCTCTCTCGATCAGGGGCTGCACGATCACGACCAGGGTGTCGGTTCAGAAAGGGGACTGCCTGTGCCTGCAGTTTGAAGTGTCAGATCAGGATTCGCCGATCCAGATCGATGCGGCAAAGGTGCGAACAGTGAACGGGACGAGAATAGGCCTGATGTTCTCCCGCATCAGGCCGGAGGAGGAAGCCCGCTTACGCCAGCAGATGCTGCTCCTGCTGCAACATCACATGGGTGACAGCTAGACCCCGCAGCGGGGGCTGAGCGCCTCCTGCACAGCCATGCCGATTTCCGCCGGGTTGCGAACCACGCGGACGCCGGCAGCTTCCAGAACGGCCATCTTCTCGGCCGCCGTGCCCTTCCCGCCCGTGATGATCGCGCCGGCATGGCCCATACGGCGTCCCGGCGGGGCCGTGATGCCCGCGATGAAACTGATCACCGGCTTGCGGATGTTCTGCTTGATGAAGGCCGCCGCGCGGTCCTCGGCGTCGCCGCCAATCTCCCCGATCATGACCACCGCCTCGGTTTCAGGGTCCTTCTCAAACAACGCCAGCAGGTCGATATAGCCCGTCCCGATGATCGGGTCGCCGCCGATCCCAATGCAGGTCGTCTCGCCGAGGCCGAGCATCGTGAGCTGGTTGACGGCTTCGTAGGTAAGCGTCCCGCTGCGGGAGATGACCCCCACCCGCCCCTTCTTGTGGATGAAGCCCGGCATGATGCCGATCTTGCACTCGTCCGCCGTGATGATGCCCGGACAGTTCGGCCCGATCAGCCGCACGTCCCGCCCGCGCAGTGCCCGTTTGACTTTCACCATGTCATTAACCGGGATACCCTCGGTGATGCAGATGACCAGCCGGATGCCCGCCTCGGCGGCTTCCAGGATCGCGTCGGCCGCGAACGGCGGCGGGACAAAGATCAGCGACGTGTCGCACTGGGTTTTCCTCACGGCGTCGCGGACCGTGTTAAAGACCGGGATACCCTCGACCTCCTGCCCGGCCTTGCCCGGCGTCACGCCGGCAACGACCTGCGTGCCATAGGCCTTGCACTGCGTGGCATGGAACGAGCCTTCCTTGCCTGTAATCCCCTGCACCACCACCCGCGTGTTCTTGTTGACCAGGATGCTCATGATGCGGCCGCCTCCACCTTCTTCCGCTTCTTGCCCGTCATCGCCACGATCTTCTGCGCCGCCTCCCAGAGGTCCGTCGCCACGTCCACCTTGAGCCCCGATTCGAGCAGGAGCTTGCGCCCCTCCTCGGCGTTGGTCCCCTGGAGGCGTACCACGACCGGCAGCTTGATCTGCACTTCCTTCGCCGCCTCAATCACACCATGCGCAATGCGCTCGCAGCGCACGATCCCGCCAAAGATGTTGATGAAGATGCCCTTCACGTTCCGGTCCTTGAGCAGGATGCGGAAGCCTGCGGCCACCGTCTCCTTCGTCGCACCGCCGCCGACGTCCAGGAAGTTCGCCGGCTCGCTGCCCGCCAGCTTGATCACGTCCATCGTGGCCATGGCCAGGCCCGCGCCGTTCACCATGCAGCCGATATTGCCGTCCAACTTGACGTAGTTGAGGTTGTTGCTGGTGGCTTCGACCTCGAGCGGCTCTTCCTCGTGCAGATCGCGCATTGCCTGCACGTCCACATGCTTGAACAGCGCGCTGTCGTCGAACGACACTTTCCCGTCCAAGGCGATGAGCTTCTTGTCCGTCGTGATGACCAACGGGTTGATCTCCACCATCGAGGCGTTCTTCTCCATGAACAGCCGGTAGAGATTGCCGAGCATCGTGATGAAGGGGCCCATAATCGTCGGCTCGAGGCCCGGGAGCCCCAACCCGAAGGCCAGGTTGCGCCCGTTGTAGCCCTGGAACCCGACCGCCGGATCGATCAGCTCCTTCAGCACTTTCTCCGGCGTATGGGCGGCCACTTCCTCGATTTCCATCCCGCCTTCAGTGCTGGCGATGAATACAGGCCAGCCGGAATCGCGATCCACGAGCAGGCTCAGGTACAGCTCCTTGGCAATGCCGGCGCCCTCCTCGATCAGCAGGCGGCGGACCTTGCGCCCCTTCGGGCCGGTCTGGTGCGTGACCAGCGTTTGGCCCAGCAGTTCCTTGGCGAGGCCCGGCACCTCGGCGCGGTTCTTCGTGATCTTCACCCCGCCCGCCTTGCCACGGCCGCCGGCGTGGATCTGGGCCTTCACGACATACACCGGGGCGTTCAGCTTCTCCGCCCACTTCTCGGCCGCGAGCGGCGTCTTGATCTCCTTGCCATTCGGCACCGGGACACCGAACTGCGCGAACAACTGCTTGGCCTGAAATTCATGGATGTTCATGCGGTCCTTTTCCTTTAGCCTTCTTTTCTGACGTAATCCGGGAACAGCATCGGCGAATGAGCTGCAAGCGAGCCGGCGTGCTTTTTGGCCTCCGACCGGAACCGCGTGAGATGCTCCAAGGTCAGCTTCCCGTGCGTCATGGACTTGACGCGCTCGGCGGCGGTGCTGCCGGATCGCTTGCCATACACCATCAGATCCAGCAGCGAGTTGCCCATCAGACGGTTGCGCCCGTGCAATCCACCGGAGGCCTCGCCCGCCACAAAAAGATTGCGCACACCGGATTCGCCGTTCACGTCGATCTGCACGCCGCCGTTCTGGTAATGGAGCGTGGGGTAAATGAGCACCGGATCCTTCGTGATGTCCAGCCCGTACCGCTTGTACTGGCGGACCATCGCAGGAAAATGCTTGTCCAGCGTGCCGGAGCCCGACTCCACATCGAGCAGCGGCGTATCCAGCCAGACACCGAGCCGGCCGGTTGTGGTGCGGACGCCACGCCCCTCTTCGCATTCCCGGATGATCGAAGAGGACACGACATCGCGAGTGTCCAGCTCGTTCACGAAACGCTCGCCCTTGGCGTTCACCAGGTGCCCGCCCTCGGAGCGGATGCCTTCCGTGACCAGCGCGCCGATCAACTGCTCGGGGTAGACCGCGCCGGTCGGGTGATACTGGAAGGTATCGATCTGGAGCAGCTTGGCGCCCAGGCGGTACGACATGGGCAGCGCATCGCCGGTCGCGCCGTAGTGGTTGCTGGTCGGGAAGCCCTGGATATGCAGGCGGCCAATCCCGCCCGTCGCCAGGATGACCGTCTTGGCGGCCACCACCAGATACCGTTTGTTGTCCAGGTCCTGCAGGATCGCGCCTGTGCAATTCCCCTGCCCGTCGCTGAGCAGTTCGACGGCCGCGCTGAACTCCAGGAGCTGGATCTTTTGATTGAGCACTTCATCCTTCAGCACCCGCATGATCTCGAGGCCGGTGTAGTCGGAGCAGGTCAGCAGCCGCGGCCTGGAGCTTCCCCCGCCTTTCTTCACATGGAGGTTGCCGTCGGCGTCGCGGTCGAACAACACGCCCAGTTCCAGCAGCCACCTGGCAATGGACGGCCCCTCCTCCACCATTGTCTTGAGGAGCTGGTGGTCGTTCTTCATGTGCCCGCCCTTGAGCGTGTCGAGAAAATGCTGGACCGGCGAATCTTCGTTGGTGATGGCGATCTGGATGCCGCCCTGGGCCATGACGGTGTTGGAATCGCCCAGGCGCAGTTTCGTGGCCAGCAGCACCTTCGCCCCGTGCGCGTGCGCATGCAGGGCGGCCGCGCAGCCGGCGCCCCCGCCGCCGACGACCAGCACATCCGTCGAATAGGCCGGCGTCAGGTCCGCATCGGCCGACACCGGGCTGTCGCCTTCCAGCAGGGCAGCCAGCTCGCGCACCGTCTTTTCGCCTGCGTTGGGGCCGAACGTGATCGGGCGGTAGGCGTTCTCGCGATAATCGGGATGGTACTTTTTGATCAGCGCGTCGCGCTCGCCTGGCGGGAACTTCGGCAGCGCCTGGGCGCGGCGCGTGTCGCGGGTCTTGTGGACGAGGTCCTGGAGGGATTGCAACTGCATTTATTTGATGGCTGCGCAGACGTCCTTGAGCTGCTGCTCGTCCATGCCGAGAACCCGGTCCCACTCAGACTGGTACTTGCCTTGCGCGATCTCGTCGATCCGATCGTGCAGGCGCTGGGGCTTCTCCGAGAAAAACGCCCCCTGCGCCCGGCTGGCATACAACGCGACGAGATTCGGCGCGATGTCCGCGATGCAGACGGGTGTGCAGAGCCCGCACATGACACAGTCCATGAACATCTCGGAGACCTTTTTGAAGTCGCCGAAGACGGCCCGCCACACGCCGTCCCGCACATCGATTCCCTGCGGGCAGGCCTCGGTGCAGGCGTTGCAGTTTCGGCACAGCGGCGCCTCAGGGTAGAGATTGAACATGTCCTGCTTGGGATCCTTGAGCTCGGACATCTGGTAGATCGCCTTGCGGGCCGGGAACGGCGGGACCATCGTAAAGGACATCCCGTCCTCGACGGCCATCGAGCAGGCCAGACAGGTCCTGACCTTGGGGTCGTCCTTGGTCCGGTAGTAGGTCGCACAGGCCCCGCAATAGCCGCCGAGACAGCCGACGCCGCGGATCACGTCCTGGCCGCTGTACCACAGGGCCTTGATGACCGTGACCCCTTCCGGCACTTCGTACTTCTTGCCGGCAATCTCGACCGTCACCATCTTCGGACGCAGGATTTCCTCCTGGTCGATGGCGATGTTCTTGTCGAAGCCTTTTAATTCCATGGTTCTATCTACCACCCCGCTCATGGGGAAGCAATTACATATTGCTGATGAGCGCCGCGCCGAACTCCGTTCTATTATGCAATCGCGTCCACGATCGCATTCAAGGTTGGGCTGGGACGCATGGCTTTCGTCGTCTTCTCCTGATCGGGATGATAATACCCGCCCATATCAACCGGTTTTCCCTGAGCGCCGAGCAGCTCGGCCACAATCCTGGCCTCGTTGTCGGCAAGCTGTTTGGCGACCTTGGCAAAACGCGCTTGCAGGGTCTTATCTTCGGTCTGCTCAGCCAGGGCTTGCGCCCAATACAACGCAAGATAAAAATGGCTCCCGCGATTATCAATCTCGCCCACCTTGCGGGCCGGCGACTTGTTGCCCTCCAGAAACTTGGCGGTGGCCCGATCGAGCGTATCCGCCAGAATCTTTGCAGAGGGATTGCTGGATGCTTTGCTCAGGTGTTCCAAGGATGCGGCCAGCGCCAGGAATTCACCCAGCGAATCCCATCGTAGATACCCTTCCTCCTGAAACTGCTGCACGTGTTTGGGCGCCGAGCCGCCGGCTCCGGTTTCAAAGAGACCGCCGCCGTTCAGCAGGGGGACGATCGAGAGCATTTTTGCGCTGGTCCCGATTTCCAGAATCGGGAACAGGTCCGTGAGGTAGTCTCGCAAGACGTTCCCCGTCACCGAAATCGTATCTTTCCCCTCTTTGATCCGTTCCAGCGAGAACCGCGTCGCCTCCGCCGGAGACATGGTGCGGATATCCAGCCCTTTGGTGTCGTGATTCGGCAAGTAGCAATTGACCTTCTTGATCAGCTCCGCGTCGTGCGCCCGGTTCTTATCCAACCAGAAGAGCGCGGGTGATCCGGTGGCTCGTGCCCGATTGACGGCGAGCTTGACCCAATCCTGAATCGGCGCGTCCTTGACCTGGCACATCCGCCAGATATCCCCGTCTTCCACCGCATGTTCCAGCAACGCCTTTCCAGACGCCGCGACCACGCGAATCGTGCCGTTGCCCGGGGATTTAAAGGTCTTGTCGTGCGAGCCGTACTCCTCCGCCGCTTGTGCCATGAGACCCACGTTGGGCACGCTCCCCATGGTTTTCGGATCGAAGGCGCCGTGCTTTTTACAAAAGTCGATGACTTCCTGATAGACCGTGGCGTAACTGGCGTCGGGGATGACCGCTTTGGTGTCCTGCAGTTTGCCGTCGGGACCCCACATTTTCCCCGAGTCACGAATGAGCGGCGGCATGGAGGCATCGATAATCACGTCGCTGGGGACATGTAAATTGGTGATGCCTTTATCGGAATTGACCATCGCCAGCGGCGGCCGCGTCTTGTACACCGCCTGAATGTCGGCTTCGATGGCGGCCCGTTGATCGTCCGGCAAGGTCTTGAGCTTGACGTAAAGATCGCCGAGGCCGTTGTCGGGATCGACACCCAGCTTTTTGAAGACGGCCGCATGTTTGTCGAACACGTCCTTGAAAAACACCGACACCGCATGACCGAAGATCTTGGGGTCCGAGATCTTCATCATGGTGGCTTTCAGATGGATCGAGAACAACACGCCCTGCTTCTTGGCGTCTTCGAT
>JAUSHW010000131.1 GCA_030648395.1 Nitrospirales bacterium
CGCCACACGAGGAGACGAAAGAGGGTCACAGCTCTTTGAGGCGACCTACAACGGCTGAGGAGGACGGATAGGATTTCTTTGCCAGCACAACGCGAAGCTCGGCGGCCAGCCGGTCGAAGACACCGGTCCCTTCCTCAACGAGCGCCGTGCCGACCTGGACGGCCGAGGCCCCGGCCAGCAGATGCTCGAACACATCCGTGCCCGAGGTGACGCCGCCCACGCCGATGATCGGGATGCGGCCGTCGAAGGCCTTCCAGAACGCGCGGACGTTGGCGAGCGCGACCGCCTTGATCACCGACCCGCCCAGGCCGCCGAATCCGCCTTTGGGTTTGATCACGACCGCCTCGCGCTCGGGATCGATCACCAGCGCATTGCCGACGGAGTTGATGAGGGACAGGAAGTCCACCGGCGCCCGCTTCAGGACTTCGGCCATGGCGGCGTGATGGGCGGGATCAAAATAGGGCGGCAGCTTGACGCCCATCGGGCGATCCACGACGGCCCGGACCTTGCGGATGAGCCGCTCGGACGCGTCACAATCGTACCCGATCTGCGGCTTGCCGGGAATGTTGGGGCAGGAGAGATTGACCTCGATGAGATCGGGACCGGCCTTGCTGATCGCCCGGGCGATCTCCGGAAAATCGTCTTCGCATAAGCCCGCAATGCTCGCAATCACGGGCTTGTTGAACGCCTTCAGCGCGGGGATCAATTCCGCGTACGCCTGGTAGCCGAGATTGGGCAGCCCCATCGAGTTTATGGAGCCGCCGTCGAACGGATAGTACCGCGGCTCGGGGTTGCCCTTCCGGAACTCGACGGTCATGGACTTGGTGACGATGGCGCCGGCGCCCGATCGCCCCAGGGCTTCGAGCTCCTCGCGCGTGACGCACAGGGCCCCCGACGCGTTCATGATGCACAGGGGAAACCGGACGCCGGCGATCGTGCAGGAAAGATCGGGATCAGTCATACATACTCAGGGCTCAATCGGCTGCATCTTCCGGCATTTGATCAGGAGCGTCGACGTGCCGCGCCCCCCGACGCATCCGTCGATCGTCTTCATATAGTCCAGCTTCGCATCCAGGTTCACGGTAAACTCGAACGAGAAGATCGTGGTCATGAAGATGTATTTGCCCGGCCTCAGCTTCAGGGTCGTGACTTTGTCCGTCACCATCCGGTCATGCACCGACTGGACCGGCTCCGTGACCCCCGGAACGCTCCACGCAATGGGAGGGATGATCCCCCTCGCATCGACCACGATCGGATGCTCCTGCGCCAGCGGATGTTTGGACGGAGCCGGGTCCGCAGCCGACGCCGCCAAGGCCAGCCCGGCCGAGAGCACCATGGCGCCGCACACGACAGCGAGAGACTCTCTCATGACGGCAAGCCCTCCCCTTCCACAGAGCCGTCGCGCATGATCAGCACCCGATCCGCCTCCGCCGCCGCATCCCGGCTGTGCGTGGCCAGCACCACGGTCTGCCCGCCCTGCCGCGCCAGGGCCTTGATCAACTGCACGATCTCGCGCCCCACTTTTGAATCCAGATTTCCGGTCGGCTCGTCCGCCAGCAGGAGCGCGGGCCGATGCGCCAACGCCCGTGCCAGCGCCACGCGCTGCTGCTCACCGCCCGACAACTCCGACGGGCGATGCTCCCCGCGGTGCGCCAGCCCCACGGCCGCAAGACAGTCCTCCACCCGTTTCGCCGGATCGGCATCGCCCCGCAGTAGGAGCGGCAACGCCACATTTTCGCGCGCGGTCAGCCCGGGCAGCAAATTGAAAAACTGGAAGACCACGCCGATCCGCTCGCGCCGCAGCGTCGTCCACTCGGTTTCGGTCAATCCCCGCGTCGAGCGTCCCTCGATGAAGATGTCGCCCTCCGTCGGCCGGTCCAGCCCGCCGATCAGGTTGAGTAGCGTGCTCTTGCCGCTGCCGCTCGGCCCCATGACGGCGAGGAACTCTCCCCTCGCGACTTCCAGCGAAATCCCCTGCACGGCCCGAATGATCGAGGCGCCCCGCTGATAGACCCTGGAGACTCCTTCCAGCCGGACCACGCTCCTCCCAAATCAAGCCTGACCACCTATAACACAAAGCCACGATGCCCGACAATTAGACGGGAGGGGGAGGTGACAATCCAGCCTCGGCGGTGTCCAAAGATATAAGTAAAGGACACGCGATGCCGGACATCCTGGACACCATTCTGCACTGGGTCTTTCCCGTGGACTGCGCCGCCTGCGGGCATCCTGCCGCAGACCGCCGCCTGCCGTTTTTTTGCCGTGCCTGCTGGGAGTCGATCACGCCCATCGACGGGCCGATCTGTCCCCAGTGCGGGCAGCCGTTCGGCTCGCCGATCGCGCTGGCATACAGTCCGGAGCACCGGTGCCGCGCCTGCAGGGAGAAGCCGCCGCGGTTCGACCGCGCGCTCTCGCCCTATCGCTACGAGGGGGTGCTGGAGCAGGCGATCCGCCTCTTCAAATACCGGCGAAAGGACGCCCTGGCGGCTCCCCTGGCGGACCTCATGCTCGTCTGGGCGGACCGGCTCCCGCCCGCTGATCTCGTCATGCCGGTTCCCCTCCATCCTTCCCGATTGCGGGCCCGCGAGTTCAACCAATCGCTGCTCCTGGCCGATCGGATCGCCCGGCGCCTCGGCCTGCCCCTCTCGTTCGAGCACCTGGAACGGATCCGGGAAACCCGGCCCCAGACCGAACTCGACCGCAAAGACCGCGCCCGGAACGTGCGGCGCGCCTTCGCCGTCAGGGAGCCGGACGGCCTGAAGAACATCCGCGTCCTGCTCGTGGACGACGTCCTGACCACCGGCGCAACCGTCAACGACTGCGCCCGCGCCCTGCGCCGCGCCGGCGCCGCCTCCGTCTGCGTCCTGACCCTCGCCCGACGGGTCTGATTGGCCGGCATGATGAACGCCTACTGTAGGGGCTTACGTTGATCCCCTCGCCCCACCGTCAACGTTCCTTCACGTCACAAAGGCGCGATGTGTGATTGCAAGGTGCCCTCAAATAAATTGTTGCAACGTGTATCTACATTAGATACAGTTAGCCCGTGATTCAAAGTTTCCGGCACAAGGGTATTCAGGCGTTCTTTGAAAACGGTATCAAAGCTGGAATACAACCGGCGCATGCGGCAAAGTTGGCCCGGCAATTGCGCCAGTTAAATGATGCGCGTGTTGCATCCGACATGAATGTGCCAGGCTGGAAATGGCACGCACTCAGCGGCAAGTTGGCAGGACACTGGGCGGTATCGGTAAATGGCAATTGGCGGTTGACCTTCGCCTTCGACGGTGAAGATGCCGTGCTGGTGGATTATCAGGACTATCATTGAGGAGGGGGAATCATGGCACCGATGTTTAATCCGCCGCATCCGGCAGCAACCTTGCGCGAGGACGTGTTGCCTGCGCTTGGTCTTTCGGTGGCTGAGGCGGCTCGGCAATTGGGTATTTCGCGTGTGCAGTTGTCGCGCGTGATTCACGAGCGGTCTGGAATTTCGGCTGAGCTGGCGTTACGGCTGGAGGCTTGGTTGGCAACACCGTCGGGTGGCCCAAGTGCAGAAAGCTGGTTGCGGGGACAGGCAGCTTACGACTTGTGGCAAGCGGCAAAGAAAGGTCGGCCTAAGGTGCGGCGCGTGGCCGTGCCCGCGTGATACTTGTCCCATGGCTGCTCCCCCTGTAGGGGCGGTTCGTGACGCCCTCCGAAGAGGGCGCATCGCGATGCGCCCCTACGGTTCCGGGAGGCAGGCACGGGGGCCTGCCCCTACCTGCCCGGCGGCTGTAACGGACGGCCTAAGGCTATCAGTGGCAATGATTGGCAAGGTTTGGCATGGTGAAGCGCTTGACAAATCCGCCCCTTCGGACTAGGATACCTTCTCATCTTATACGGAATGCTCAATGGCCAAAGCGGTACGCGACGAAGTCATGACGACCGCCGAGACGTGCCGCTATTTGAAGGTGGCTCCTCGGACGCTCTACCGCTACATTCAGGAGAAACGCGTCCCGGCCTTCAAACTCGGCAAGGACTGGCGGTTCGTGAAGTCCGAGTTGGACATGTGGCTCAGGAAGAAGAGCCGCGAGCAAACGCGGAGGAATAGCCGCTGATGTTTGCCGGAGAAAACTTCTGCAAGCTGGACGAGAAGGGCCGCTTCCTTCTCCCCCCCTACATCCGCGACCTCCTCTGCCCCGAAGGGCAGGCGGGAGAGAAAGCGGTCGTCTTCCTCAAGCGCAGCGAGCCGACCTGCCTCCGGACGTACACGATGACCGAGTGGACCAGCGCCCTCACGAAGACCCGGGCCAGGCTGGACGAGGATCAGAGCCGCCTCTTCATGCATCACGTGGTGTCGGAAACCTCCACATCGGAAATCGACAAGGCCGGCCGCATCCTCATCCCAGGCAAGTTCCGCAAGCACCTCAATCTGGCCGACGACCAGGAGATCGTGCTGGTCGGCATGTTCGACTTCCTGGAAATCTGGAACCCCGTGGACTGGCGCCGGCGCCTCGTCCAGGCGGAAAACCAACACGAAGCCTCCATGAGCAAGATCATGGACATTCTCGACAGGCAGTGAAGCCGCGCCCTTCACGCTCACGCCCCGCCGTCCTCCGCCTGTCCTCCTATCGCAGTCCCCAGACCGAACCCGGCGAAAGGCCTGACCTCCGGTCGCTCATCCCGCGGAAAACCCGCATCCATAATGTCGGCGTCCTGTTTCGGGGAGGGGCCTATCACGGGACACCCCCGCAGCAGGTACACCCCGACGACCTCCTGCGTCTGGTACTCCCGGTTCCTCCCAGCATCAATCATCACTACGCCACCGTGAACGGGCGGCGGGTGCTCTCGACGGCCGGCCGCCGGTTCAAAGCCCTCGTGGGACAGGAAGTGCTCTGCGCGCTCTCGAAACACACCGGCGGGCGCGGCATCCTGGCCGGTCAGAGCAACGCCCCCCTAGCGCTCGACCTGCGGTTCTACTTCGCCTCGGAACTCCGGCGCGACATCGACGGCGGCCTCAAAATCACTCAGGACGCCGTCTGCGAGGCTCTCGGGATCAACGACAACCGGATCGTCGAGGTGACCCTCCGCAAAGACCGCGACGCCGTCGCGCCCCGCATGGAACTGGCGCTCCGGGCAGGCGGCCACGCCCCTTCCGCCTCCGGCCACTCCTTGTAGGATTCGTTTTGTTGACGTTGGAGGAAACCATGCGACTGTTTCGCCCGGCACACATCCTGTTTGCGGCTCTCTGGTGCCTCATCGCAGCCGATCCCTTCGCGCAGGCCGGCGCCGCCCCTGATGCCGGAGGCGCCCACCCCGGAGACAGGATCGAACTGGAATACACGGCAGCGGACGGCATCACCGCCCAGACGATCCTTCCGATCTACCGCGTGGGCGCCGTCCGGTATTTCAGCGCCGGCGTGGGCGTGGAGGAGCGCGCGGCCCAGTACCCCCCGTTCCCGCTGAAGCTGGTCTTCATCGCCGGCCCCAAGGCTTACGTGACGCAGGTGGCGGTCACCATCAAGGGCACAAAAGGAAACGTGAGCCTGCTCGTGCCCGGCGAACAGGTCACGGGGCCATGGCTCTTCGTGGACCTGCCGGCGGGGACCTACGAGATCACAGCCATCCGGCGTGACAAGAGCGAGGTCAGGCAGAAGGTGGAGATTGGAGCGGGCGGTTCCCAGACCGTCTATTTCAGATGGAAGGAATAGCCCCGGCGGCGCACTGCGTGGAGGACGTCTAGTTTCTGGACGCGGCCGCCGCCCGGGACTTGTACTCAAGGAACTGGGCGTAATCCACCATCAGCGTGGGCGGCGCGGCATCCAGCCACTTGTCGAGGGCGTTCCCACCCTGCTCGATCACGAACTTGCTCTGCCCGAAAACAAGCGAAAATTGCTGCGGCGCCACCGCCACTTCCGGAGCCTGCCGATCATACGCCGTCAGGCCCGGCACCACGTCCACCCGGTTCTGGTAATTGACCAGCGCGAGGGTCAGGCCGCGCCCCTTCACAAACAGCGTCCCCGACGTGACGTCCCGCCGGGCGTCCGCCCGGCGTTGAGCCACATAGAACACGATGCGGTCGCGGGCTCCTGCCTGAACCAGCGCCTCGGCCAAGTGAGGCGCCACGCGGGCCAACGCCGCCTCATCAAAGAGCGGAACCGCTTCGAGCGGACCGGTGATGAGCTTTTGCAGCCAATGCGTTTTGAACTCGATGCGGACTTCCTGCAGGATGCTGGTTAGTTCCTGTGCGGATAGGCGGGCCGGATGATCGTAGGCGGACCCGACGTTCGAGATCGCCCGGACCACCACCTCATCCGCGGCCGGGTCGGCGGCCGCGC
>JAUSHW010000135.1 GCA_030648395.1 Nitrospirales bacterium
ACGCGATGCTCGAGGGGAATCGGGGAGGATCGGGAGTCACCGGACGCCCAGCCTCCCCGATCATTTTCTGAAAGGTTTTCCGGTATGGCTACCACCAAATTTGACCCGCAAGTCGCCCTGGCAGAGCTGCAGGCGAGCAAACCCGAACGTGTCACGCTGGTCGTTTTGAGCGGCGATATGGATCGCGTGATGGCGGCCTTTATCATTGCCACCGGCGCGGCTGCGATGGGTATGCAGGTGACGATGTTTTTTACGTTCTGGGGGCTCAATGCCATCAGGCGCGAAGGGGCGAGGGGGGGCGCGAAGGACTGGCTCCGGCGGATGTTCGGCTATCTCAATACAGGCGGCGCCGACAGCCTGCCCTTGTCCCGGTTTCATTTCTGGGGGCTGGGCACCCGCATGATGAAGCTGGTGATGAAGCAGAACCGGATGCCCGGCATCGCCGAACTGCGCGAAATGGCCCTGGATCTGGGTGTGCGCTTCATCGCCTGCACGACGACGCTCGGTCTTATGGGGATCACCAAGGACACGCTGATTGGCGAAGTCGATCAGTTTGCCGGTGTGTCGACGTACCTCGCCGAAGCCCGCGGGGCGCAGGTCAACCTGTTTATTTAATTCCCTCTGTACGGAGCGATTATGGCTATCTCGTATGATGTGAAGCTGGATACGCTGGGGCTGTTTTGCCCGATGCCGATCATCAAGACCTCGAAGAAAATCAAAGAACTGGTGGTGGGCCAGGTGCTCGAAGTGGTCTCTGACGACGAGGGGATCAAGAAGGATATGCCTGCATGGTGTGAAACCACGGGGCACGAATTTGTCGGGTTGGAAGAGGAGCCCACCGGCGGCGCTGTTCACTACAAGACCTATGTGAGAAAGACAAAATAGCGCGAATCCATTCTACCTGCGCAGACTCCTTCCTTCCGTGTAACTTTTCCCGCCGCTTGCAAGTGAATCCACCGGGCTGATTTTAATGTTATCCACAGGGTATTCTCACCCAGCACACATTTTATCCAACGCGTAGTCCATGGTTTTCCACAAGATGTAGTCAGGCATGACAGCCTGGACTCAAGATATAGTGCTTTTTTCTTGACAGAAATAAACCCCTGTGATAAAAGCCGCCTATCTCTGGACGCTATAGGTTGCGGTCTTGGATTGCACCGCCCTCCATATTCGGTAGCCGGCAAGGGTCGCCTCTATGATCGCGAGAGCGGAACAACAAAAGAGTCCCAAGGGGTGGAATTCCGGTAACCTGCATGGCGTTCCTCCAGTCATTGGCGTCTACGTCCTGCGCGATCAAAACCAGAACATCCTGTTTATCGGCAGCGTGGGTTCCCGGCGCTTGCGTGACCGATTGATCGGCCACCTGCAGGTCAACGATGTGCCGGGTGTCCGGTATTTCGAATGGTACCAGACCGACGGGCCGCGCCGCGCACGAGAGCAAGCGCGGCAGTGGATTGCCCGCTACCAGCCGCCATTTGTCCGTCGGCGACGTCGGGCTGCAGAGACCGCGTCGGCCTTGAACTAGTGTGTGCGGGCGGGTGTGTGAAAACACGCCCCCCCGTTTTGTTGTGACGTTTCATTGGTGGGGAGGAATACGATGAAAGATTCCGGGCATTCCAACGCGTCTGAAGCGCCCCTCTCGATTTCTCCGAATGCGTTGCGTGTCCTTCAGAAACGGTACCTGGCGAAGGACGAAAACGGCAAGGTCATCGAAACCCCGGAGGGAATGTTTCGCCGCGTGGCGGTGAACATGGCCCAGGCCGACGGGTTCTACGGCGCAACGCCAGAAGAGATGCGGAAGGTCGAAGAAGAATTTTACGCCTTGATGGCGCGCTTGGATTTTCTGCCGAACTCCCCGACGTTGATGAATGCCGGCCGGCCACTGCAGCAGCTGGCCGCCTGCTTTGTCCTGCCCGTCGAAGACTCGATCGGAGGCATCTACGACACGCTGAAACATCAGGCGCTCATCCATCAGACCGGCGGTGGGACGGGGTTTTCGTTTTCCCGCCTGCGTCCCAAGGACGACGTGGTGCGGAGCACCGGCGGCGTGGCGTCCGGCCCCGTGTCCTTCATGAAGGTGTACAACCAGTCCACCGAGCACATCAAGCAGGGAGGGACCCGGCGGGGCGCCAACATGGGGATTCTGCGGGTGGACCACCCCGACATCCTGGAGTTCATCACCTGCAAGACGAACACGAAAGAGGTGACCAATTTCAACATCAGTGTTGCGGTCACGGACGCCTTCCTGAGCGCCGCGCTCAAGGGCGAGATGTATGATCTCGTCAGTCCTCGAAACGGCAAAGCCGTCCGGCAGCTTAATGCCCGCGAGGTGCTGGCCACGATCGCGGAGGCGGCGTGGCGCAATGGGGAGCCGGGCCTTTTCTTCATCGACCAGGCCAACCGGACCAACCCGACGCCGCACTACGCCATGATCGAGGCGACGAATCCATGCGGTGAGCAGCCGCTGCTGCCCTATGAGTCGTGCAATCTCGGGAGCATCAACATCGAAACTCACCTGGTCGTGGCCGGAGACGGCCGGTGCGAGATCGACTGGGCCCATATGGAGCGATCCATCCGGACCTCCGTGCACTTCCTCGACAATGTCATCGACATGAACAAGTATCCGATTCCCGAGATCGAGAAGTGCACCAAGGACAACCGGAAGATCGGACTGGGTCTGATGGGTTTTGCCCGTTCGCTCTTCAGGCTGGGCATTCAGTACGATTCCGAGGCCGGCGTGGAGATGGGCGCCCGCATCATGCAATTCATTTCGGAGATCGGCTACGACGAATCCATCCGCATGGCCGAACAGCGCGGCGTGTATCCCTCCTGGAAGGGCTCGCTCCATGAAGCGCGGGGCCAGCGCGTCCGGAACTCCTATGTCACCACCGTGGCCCCGACCGGTACGATCAGCATGATCGCGGATACGTCGGGGGGCTGCGAGCCGGAATTCAGCCTCATCTGGTTCAAGAATGTGATGGACGGCGAGCACCTGCCCTATGTCCTTGACCATTTCATCGAGACGGCCAAGCGGGAAGGGTTCTGGAAAGACGGGCTGATGGACCGGATCATGGCCAATCACGGGTCGGCTCGAGGCCTCGCCGAGATCCCGGACCAGTGGCAGAATGTCTTTACCACGGCCCATGACGTGGCGCCGGAGTGGCACGTGCGCATGCAGGCGGCCTTCCAGAAGCACACCGACAGCGGCGTGTCCAAGACCATCAATATGCCGGACCATGCCACGGTGGACGATGTGATGGCCGCGTATCTGATGGCCTATGAACTCGGGTGCAAAGGCATTACCGTCTACCGCGATGGCAGCCGCGAGGGGCAGGTCATGAACGTCGGCGTTTCAACGAAGGGCAAGAAGGAGAGTCCGGCGGCCGTGCCGGAACCGGCCTCCGCCCATGTCACCGCCGACAAGGTCATGGAGCAACTGGCGGCCGCGCACGCGGCGGGTCCGCCAGCGATCAAGCTTGATCGGCCGGCTCGCGTCAGCGGAGAAACGATCGGGATCAACACCAGCTACGGCAAGATGTACCTCACCATTAATTCACTGCACGGGGAGCCGTTCGAAACCTTCGCCACGGTGGCGAAAGCCGGCGGGATGATCCAGGCTGACCTGGAATGCGTGTGCCGGCTCATCAGTCTCGCGCTGCGCTACCGGATTCCGATGCATGAGATCACCCGGCAGTTGATCGGCATTCAGGACGGCAACCCCTATGGCATGGGGGGCAATCGCGTGCTCTCGCTCTGGGACGCCATCGCCAAGGCGCTGGCCACCTATCATCCGGTCGGACAGCCGCAGACGGCGACGGCCGGAGTCCTGGCGATCCGCCCGGAAGGTCTGCCGTGCCCGGACTGCGGGGGGCCCTTGATGCATACGGAGAACTGCGAGAAGTGTAGTTGTGGCTATTCACGGTGTTGGTAGATTGCAGTGCAATCAACGAAAGGGGGGCGGAATGTCGGGTCCTTATAACCTGAAGTATATCCACCTCTTTGTCACGGAGAGCTCTCCCGGAGCGTACATCGTGTCACGCAATGGGCGGATGGCCGACCGTGTCGGGCGCGCCGATCGGACTCTCGCCGATGATCTGAACCGAGAGGCCGCCGAGGGAAAGTACCGGTATTTTTGGTTCGAGTACACGCCCAGCGCCGCCGCGGCGTACAGTCTGGAGTGTACCTGGTATCACCGGTATCATCCGACCGATAACCCGGAACACCCGAACGGGGTGCTGGGCGGCGACGCTGCGTGCCAGGTCAAGGGTTGCCCGACGGCTGTGCTGGCACAGGCCCGCGGCTGATCGTTCCGGGCGCGTCGTCCCGAAGAGTCCCATACCGTCCAGGCGCATCGTTGCCCTCTCTCCAAGCCGCACGAACGTCTCTGCGTCTCCCGCTTGCGCTTCCTCACGAGACTATGCTAGATTTCGGCCCGTTGCGCTGAGGTTAAGGAGGCAGGAGCGTTTGGATGGAAATTAAAGTTTTCAACAACAATGTCGAGAAGGCCCTGAAGATCGCGAAGAAGAAGCTCGCGGGGGAAGGGCTCTTTCGTGAACTCAAGCGTCGGCGGTTCTACGAGAAGCCAAGCCTGAAGAAAAAGAACAAGGAGCGGGAAGCCCAACGCCGCCGCCAGAAGTGGCTGGCCAAGCACAAGCCCGAGTAAGCGTCACGCGCCCTGCCGTTCTGAGCGCCGCCTTTCCTGACATATCGCACCGGTTGCCGTGAGGGATGAGGATATCCACGCCTGCGTCCGGATCCTGAAGCGGGAAATTCTCCGCTGGAAGGAACCGGTGGTGGGCGTCGTCGCCAAGGCCTCACGAGACCCCTTCCAGATCCTGATTTCCACCGTTCTCAGCCTGCGCACGAAAGACCAGACCACGGCTGAGGCGTCCGCCCGTCTGTTTCGGCTCGCCACGACCCCCACGGCCATGCGTGCGATTCCCCGTCTGGCGATCGAGCGGGCCATCTACCCCGTCGGATTTTATCGGACCAAGGCCCGGCATATCCATGAGATCTGTCGGGACCTGCTGGTGCGGTACGACGGACGCGTTCCCGATGAGATCGACGAGCTCCTGACGCTCAAGGGCGTGGGACGCAAGACCGCCAATCTGGTGGTGACCATGGGGTTCCGCAAGCCGGGCATCTGCGTGGACATCCATGTCCACCGGATCAGCAACCGCTGGGGCTACATCCGCACGAAAACGCCCGCGCAGAGCGAGGAGATCTTGCGGCGCCGACTACCCCGGCGCTACTGGCTCATCTATAACGACCTCTTGGTGCCGTACGGCCAGAATCTGTGCACGCCCGTGTCCCCGCACTGCAGCCAGTGCAAGCTGGTGGCGTATTGCGAAAGGGTTGGAGTGGTGAAGTCCCGGTGAGGGCTAGATAAAGAGGGTCGTCTCGGCGTCCGCCGCCAGATTCAGGATCAGCGGAAGGCCCATGACCTCGTCCACCTTGGGGGCAAGGTCCTCGTGCTTCACGCCCATGTATTCCAGGCCGGCGCTGCAGGCGATGACCGTGAAGCTGCCGACCTGCTTGGCTTCCGCAAACATCTCGGTGATCTTCGGCACCTTCTTTTCGCGCATCGCCCGGGCCACTTCGTCGGCGTGCGCCTCGTAGGCCGGCGAAAAATCGATCCGGTCCAGCTCGCCCATTGCCAGCTTTTTGATCGCCCAGAACATCAGGAAAATGTAGACGTCCTTGCCCATGGCCGCGGCTGTTATGCCAATGGTGGCGGTTTGATACAGCTTATCGTAGGTTCCGCCGTGGGCAAAGATGACGAACTTGGGTTTTTTCACGGCAGGCTCGGGTGGTCAGGGTTTCAGCGTGGACGTGATGCCGCTGGCCCAGTCGGTGACGATCCGGTCGACTTCGGTGTTCGACATCGGGCGTTCGACGACCTCCGCGTCGTTTTTCGTCTCCCGGCCCTTGTTGGTTTCGGTCCGGAGGATCATGGTCCGGTTGTCGTCGACGTCGATGTAGATGTACCACTCCTTTTCGCCCAGGCGGAGCGTGCCTTCTTTGCCCGTCGGGTGCTTCTTGATCTCGACCTCGGGGGCAGTGGCGGATGGTCCGGCGGCCGGGAGGATTCCCGGTGCGAAAAGGGTCGCCAGCACGATGGCGAGCACGGCAGAACCCCGGAACCGTCGGGCTTGCGTGTCTGTCCGTAACGGTACGTGCATCGTAAAAGTATTATACAGGCGGCGCATCGGCGAGTAAACCGCCTTGTTCCGGTGCAAGGGCGGTGTTACGATGGGCCGGATGACGCAGCGACCGGCCCTCTACCTCATTGACGGCAGCGCCTACATCTACCGCGCCTTCTTCGCCCTGCCTGACCTGTCGACCGCCGCCGGCCTCCCGACGAACGCCGTCTATGGCTTCATCACGATGTTGCAGAAGATCATCCGAGAGCGACGGCCCGCTTACCTGGCCGTGGTGTTCGACGAGAAGGGCCCGACCCTCCGCCACGAAGAATTCAAGGCGTACAAGGCCCACCGTCCCCCGATGCCCGGCGCCTTGTCGCAGCAGATCCCCTACATCCATCGGGTGGTGGAAGCCTTTGCGATCCCCGTCGTGAAACTCCAGGGCTTTGAGGCGGACGACCTGATCGGGACACTTGCCCGACAGGCCTCGGCGGAAGGGCTGGACGTGGTCATCGTGACCGGCGACAAGGACATGTTTCAGCTTCTTTCCCCCGCGGTCCGCATCTTCGATCCGGTGAAGGACAAGGTGTTCACCGAGGAAGACGCCCGGGATCGCTTCGGAGTCGAGCCGGCCCGGGTTGTCGAGGTCATGGGATTGATGGGCGACCAGGCGGACAACATTCCGGGCGTCAAGGGCATCGGCGAGAAGACGGCGAAGAAGCTCATCGCCGAATTCGGCACGATTGAGCATCTCCTGGCGCGCCTCCCGGAGGTCAAAGGCGAGAAGCTCCGGGCGCTGCTGGAAACGCACACGGAAGAGGCACGCCAGAGCCGATGGCTTGCCACCATCGTGACGGACTGTCCGGTGTCTTTCGATCACGACCGGTTTCGACTCGGCGAAGGCAGGGCGGAGGAGTTGCGCGCGCTCTATCGCGAACTGGAGTTCTGGGGCCTGCTTAAGTCTCTTCCCGGCGGGTCGGTCGAGGGGACGGGCGCGGCGGACCGGGTCGTCGTGCTGGACGATCCTGCGTCCCGCGCGCGCGCGGTGGAGGCCATCAGGGCCGCCGGCGAAGCGGCGATCCAGTGCGAGGTGGCGGGCCACGATCCGCTCAGGGCCGAGTTGCTGGGCGTTGGAATCTGTGCGGGGCTGAGCGGGCCGGCCTCTTTTTTCGGCGCGTCCGGACTGGACGATCTTCGCGCTGCGCTGGAGTCCCCGTCCCTGAAGGTGGACGCCCACGACTATAAGGTTGCCTGGGTGGCCCTGCGGCGTGCCGGCATCGCCGTTTCTGCTCCGCGCTTTGACACGATGCTGGCCGGATACCTGCTGAATCCCAATCGCCGGAGCCCGACATTGGAGATGCTGGCCCAGGAGCACCTGGGCGAGTCGCTGGGCCATGTCGCGCCGGCGAAGAAACCGAAAAAAGGGGACTTGTTCGATCAGCCTGATGCCGAAGAAGTGGCCATGCGAGCCGGAAGCGCGGCCTCGGCGATTGCCCGGCTGCGGCCCATTCTGGCTGAGAAGCTGGCGGCCGGCGGTCTGACCGATCTGTTCGAGCGGGTGGAGCTGCCCCTCACTGTCGTCCTGGGCGAGATGGAAGCGAACGGGTTCCGCCTGGACACCGACACGCTGGCCTGCATGGCGAAAGAGCTCGAGCAGCAGCTTGACGGCCTGCTGGGGGAGATTTACCGGAAGGCCGGCACGGAGTTCAACGTCAATTCGCCCAAGCAACTCAGCGAGGTCCTGTTCGAGAAGCTCAAACTCCCGCCGACCAAGAAGACCAAGACCGGCTACTCCACGGATGAGGAGGTGCTCACGCAGCTGGCGCTGCAGCATGAGCTGCCGGCCGATATTCTGAATTACCGAAGTCTCAGCAAGCTCAAGTCCACCTATGTGGATGCGCTGCCGTTGCTGGTGAACCCCGAGACGGGGCGTCTCCATACGTCGCTCAACCAGATGGTTACGGCGACAGGACGGCTCTCGTCGTCCGAGCCGAACCTCCAGAACATCCCGGTCAAGGGAGAGTGGGGCGGGCGCATCCGCGAGGCGTTCGTCGCCGATGCCGGGCGCGTGCTGCTCTCCGCGGACTACAATCAGATCGAGCCGCGCATTCTGGCGCACCTTGCCGGGGATCCCGTTCTCATCGGCGCGTTCGCGCGCGGCGACGACATCCATACGGCCACGGCCGTGGAGATCTTCGGCCTGCCCGCGGCGCAGATCACCAAGGACATGCGCCGGGTTGCCAAGACGGTGAACTTCGGCATCATCTACGGGATCAGTCCCTACGGGTTGTCCGCCCAACTCGGCATCTCGCAGCAGGAGGCCAGGAAACACATTGAGGCCTATTTCACGCGGTTCCAGGGCGTAAAGGCCTTCATGGACAAGACCATCGCCGATGCCAAAGAGAACGGGTATGTCATGACCATGCTGGGCCGGCGGCGTCCGATTCCGGAGTTGCGCAGCGGTGACCCGGCTCAGCGGGGGATGGGGGAGCGGATGGCCATGAACACGCCGATCCAGGGGACGGCGGCGGACGTGATCAAGCTCGCCATGCTGGCGGTCCATCGGCGGATGGTTGCGGAACGATCCACGGCCAAGATGATCCTGCAGGTCCACGACGAACTGATCTTCGAGGTGCCGGAAGCCGGGGTCGAGGCGGTGAAAAAGATCGTCGTCGAGGAAATGGAACAGGCCATGACGCTGGCGGTGCCCCTCCGCGTGGACGTCGGCGTCGGCACGAACTGGCGCCAAGCCCATCCCTGAAGTTGACCATCCTGAAAACGCTGTGCTACCTTGATCAATTCAGGAGTTTATACGCGTCACAGGGCATGGGCTGAGG
>JAUSHW010000110.1 GCA_030648395.1 Nitrospirales bacterium
ACCATTTGAAAGTTTTGTACTCTTCCAGTCCGCTCCGGTCAAGAAGATCGAGACAAAGGGCCTTGACACCGGGCCCTGCAATGGTAACATTATCAAGTACGCGTGCGGTTCCCTTAACCCCGCATGTGAAGGAGGAAGAAATCAGATGCTTAAAAAGTTGAAGGGGATTGGGTTGTTGCTGGTTGCGAACCTGCTCATCTCCATCACACTGTATATCGTATTCCAGGTCCTGGCCAATGTCGTCCTGCCGGCCTTCGGCATCGATATCCGCGGGTCCGTCAACGAGTACATGCTGCTCTATGCCGGCGTCCTTGGCTTCGGCGGTGCCTTCGTCTCGCTGGCCTTCTCCAAGCAGTTCGCCCGGGCCATGCTGGACTGCTATCAGGTCACCGAGCCCAAGACCCGGCAGGAAGAGGTGGTCTTCCAGACCGTCCGGGAGCTCGCCCAGCGGCTGCACGTCCAGATGCCGGAGGTCTGGATTTTCGACGCACCTGACCCGAACGCGTTTGCGACAGGGCCGACCAAGAACAACGCCATGGTGGCGGTATCCACCGGTCTCCTGGCGAACCTGAACGAGGAGGAGGTCCGCTCGGTCCTCGCGCACGAAATGGGCCATGTCTGGAACGGCGACATGTTCACCACCACCGTGCTGGCGGGACTGATGAACACCTTCGTGTACTTCATCGCCATGTGGGTGCGCCGAATGTTCGAGGCGCGCGACCAGGCGGGCCTCGGCATCATCGCGTCCATCGTGCTCCAGATCGTGATGAGCATCCTGGCCATGATCGTGATCAACTGGTTCTCGCGGCGGCGGGAGTTCGAGGCCGACCGCTTTGCAGGCAAGGCGTATGGCCCGGCGCCGATGATCTCGGCGCTGGAAAGCATCCAGCGCTACGTCGAGGCCGCGCAGGTGGAATACTCGACGCAGGACGCGCTCGCCACGATGAAGATCTCCGGCGGGACCGGCGGATGGATGAACCTGTTCGCAACGCACCCGCCCATCGAGGAGCGGATTGCGGCTCTGAAGCGCCTGGCGTAAGCCGGACGCGACAGAAGAAAGAAGGGGGGACAGATTTCCAATCTGTCCCCTTTTTTATGAAACTTCTCTATCGTTTTGACGACACCCCTCTGCCCGCCACAGACGAAGTAGGCGGCAAGGGGCTGTCCCTTATCACGCTCTATCAGGCGGGCCTCCCCGTCCCCAACGGCTTCGTGCTGGCGGTCTCGTTTTTCGAACCGTGGCTCGTCCTGCTGAAAGCCACGCCCGCCTGGAAGACCTTTCTCGCGGCGGATGACACCGGCCTGCGCGAGGCGTGCCAGCGGCTGAAGCAGATCAGCAGCGGCTACGAGCTGAATCCCGAACAGAAGAAGCGCCTCCGGGAGGCCCTGTTCGCACTCGAGGAGAAAACCCTGTTTGCCGTGCGGTCGTCCTCACCGGAGGAGGATCTGGAAGGCGCGTCTTTCGCCGGCTGTTACGAGACGGTGCTGGGCGTCTCGCCGGACAGACTGGAGGCTGCGCTCCACACGACATTCGCCTCCTGCCTCGACGCCCGCATCGTCGCCTACAAGCGTGAACGCAGGATCAATCACCTCGACCCCCGCATCGCCGTCGTGGTCCAGGAACAAGTCGCCAGCGAGGTCTCCGGCGTCGGCTTCTCGGCGCACCCGCACACGGGGGACCCTAATCAGGCCGTGTTCGAATCCAACTGGGGGCTCGGCGAGACCGTCGTCGCCGGCAGGGTCACACCCGATCATTTCGTCATGAACAAGCCGACGCGGACGATTCTGGAGCGCCGCGTGGGCCGGAAGGAGCGGGCCTTGGTTCTGCTCTCCGGCGGCGGGACGCACGAGCGGGAGGATCCGCGGCATGACCAACTGTCGCTACAGGACGGCCAGCTCCAGGCCCTCACGGAAGCCCTGTGCGTGATCGAACGCCGCTATGGCCGACCCGTTGACATGGAATGGGCGTTTGCCGGCGGCAGGCTCTACGTGCTGCAGGCCCGCCCGATCACGGCGCCCGCCAGGGCGCGCCCTGCTGATGCAACGGGCTCCGGCGCGAGGCCAGGCCTCTGGGACCGGATCAAGGCGTTCTTTACCTGACCTCCAGCACGCCCTCCATGCCCTTGTCCCTGTGGCTCTTGAAGAGCGGCAGCTTCTTGTCGCAATAGATCGCGAAGGTTCCCGGAACCATCGGCGTGAACCTGACCATCACGCTCTCTCCAGCCGGAATCGCCTCGCGGATCGCAAGGCCCGAGCGGGGATCATCGATGATGACATTGTGAGGCACCAGCCAGGTCAGGCTTTTGAAGGTCAGCTCGACCGGCCGACCCGCGCGCACGACGAGATGGTGCGGCGAAAAATCATAGCTATCGGCCTCGACCACGGCGCGCTGCACGCCGTCGGGAGCCGTGGGCACGTCGACCGCAAAGGGATTCTCCGCAAGGAGCGGCGGGCCTGACATGGCGATCGCCACACACACACCCACGGACACCGTGAGACAACTTTCCCGCACTGACAACATTCTCGGTTGCAGCCCCCTTCACCGCTCAGGTATGGTAACGACATTGTACCTTTTCCCACGGGAGGTTGTATGCTCCATCTCGCGCTCATCCTGTGTGCTTCGCTGCTGGGCATCTCGCCGGCCTTCGCCGATGCCCTTCCCCACCCGCATCCGCCGACGGAGCCTCAAGCCAAAGCCGTCACGACGGTCACGCTGAAAGACAATGCCCTGGTCCTGACCTTCGGGCCGATCGACCTGCCGACCGGGCATAGCGGCGAGCTGGCGTCCAGTATGCCGATCCATTTTTTCAAAGCTCCCAAGGACATGCATGTGACCGGCTACAGGTCGCGGATCTTCACCAAGGAAGGCAAGGAACTGCCCGGCCAGTACCTGCACCATATCCTGCTCCAGAATCTGGAGGAAAAGAGCCTCTCCTGCCCTGGAGAGCCGACGTATTTTGCCGGAGCCGGCATCGAGGTTACGGACGCCAAGTTTCCGACCGGATACGGCGTTCCCATCAAGAAGAACAGCAGACTGGTTGCGGTCGTGGCCTTCTACCATAAGGTCCCTCCGACAAAGGACGTCATGGCCACCTTCACCATGGACCTCGCTCCCGATGGCGCCGACATCAAGCCGGTCAAGGCCTATACCGTGGGCGTCAACGTGGTCTGTTACAGCCAGTTCGGCAAACGGCCGTCCAACGAATCTGACGAAGGGCGGGAATTGAAAGCCGGCGTGGTGCAGGTGGACACGAAGCCTCTCAAATTTACCGTGGACGGGTGCGTCAAGTACGCCTATCCGCATGGGCATGACGGCCTTCTGATGATCGCCCTCGACAACAAAACCACCAACCAGACCTTACTTCGCAGCGTGCCTAATGTCGAGAGCAACGGGTACCTGCGCGGCTTCCTCCCCCAGCAAGTCTACAGCGATACCAAGGGCTTTCCGGTCAACACAAAGGATGAGTATGAGATGACGATGGTCCATCATCTCAACCGGCAGGAAGCCCTGGATCTCCACGGCATGGGCAATTACCTCCTCTACGTGTCGTCGGGTGCCTGTGACTAAGCCGGCTCTCCGCGCCGCCATTGTCGCGGCAGGACTGCTCACCTTCGCTGTACCGGCCCTGGCCCTCGACGTAAGCGGGGTGTGGGATATTGCCGAGGAAGAGCGGACCTATCAGGCCACCGTCGACATGACCGGCAACGGAACCTACAACTGGCAAAACGGCGTCATCTACGGAAGCAAGATCGAGGGGACGCGATGGTCCGGTTCGTGGAAGCAACCCGGCAACGACCGCGAGGGCGGCTTCACCGTCGAACTCTCGGCGGACGGCACCTCGGCCAGGGGCCGCTGGTGGTACTCGCGGGTCGGCACCCAGGTGATTCCCGACCCCGACTTCGGCGGCGACTACACGTGGCGGAAACTTTCTCCAGCCGCCCGCATCCCCTGACAAGACAAGTTGCTATACTGAGCGCAAAGGAGACCGGCCATGCACAGACTCATTGCCCTGGGCATACTCGCACTCTGGTTGAGCGGATGCGCGTCGTACGGAGGATGGGAACCCACCGTTGATCCCCGAGCGGGGGCTAATAAAGAGACGTTGGACCGGGACCTGACGGAGTGCAAGGAACTGGCGAGCAAGGCGTCGGGAGGCACGGCGACCGAAACCGCCAAGGGCACCGCCGTGGGCGCGCTCGGAGGTGCGGCCGTCGGCGCCGTCATCGGCGCCGTCACCGGAAGCGCAGGAAGCGGGGCTGCATTGGGCGCGGCAATCGGCGGGACCGGCGGCGGCGTACATGAAGGCGTGGGCGCCGAGCACCAGTACAAACGCAGCTATGTCAAATGCCTGGAGGGCCGCGGCCACCGCGTCATCAATTAAGGGATGACGGTGACGTTGACATAGGCGGGAAAACTCTCGGCCCCCTCTTCATCCTTCACGACCAGACGGAACCTCAGGACACGGGGCGCCGTGACGACCGGCGCGACGAATGTGGGCCTGAGTGTCAGGGGGTCCTGGATGGCGACCGGCATGCCCCTCACCTGCGACCAGTAGTAGAGCGGATTCTTCCCTTCCGGGTCCCCGCTGAGGAGCGCATCGAGCCGGACCCGTGTGCCATGTTTCACGATCTGGTCGGTCCCGGCATGGGCCACCGGAGGCAGGTTCTCCCGATTCTCCGGCTGCACCACAACGCGGACCTTAAATTCTTTCCTGTTGTTGTTCGCGACGATCTCCGCATGTCCCACTCCGATGGCTTGCGCACGCCCATCCGCATTGACCCGCACGATCTTGTCATTGCTTGACCGATAGGCTGTTCCCGTGTGCCCGGGGGTCAGGTCCCGCACGACCTTGTCCGCGTACGTCCCCTGAATGCTCAAAAACTTGACCTCGCCCAGGGTCTGGCTGAATCGAACCGGCACCTCCGCCTGCAGGCTGGTCAGCGCGGCATCAGGCTCGACCCGGAAGGCGACTTCGTCAAACAATACGTACTGCCCCCTCCGCTCCGCGACGTGGGCCACGGCGAGGAGGCGCACGCCGCCCGCTGCTTCAATGGGAACCTGCAGGGCCGCCTCGAACGGGACCGACTGCGCCACAACCTGCGGCGGGGCTTCCACTTTGTCCTCCGGAGCCCGGTCCTCCTCATAGAGCGTATAGATGACGCGCACGACGGGGAGTCCCGGCGGGATTTCGACCTTCATTTTCAGCACGCCGCCAGGCTTGATCACCGCGCCGTTCCCGGGTTCAGCCACCTGAAACGCGGAGGCCTCGGACGCCTGGAGCGCGAGCACAACGGCGAACACCGCTGCCCAACTCACCGGCATGCGCATGAACCGCTTCCCTCTTTGCTTGTGGGCGTGACGCAATTCATGCAATATTCTACCATAGCGTTTTGCGGTACAGCATCCCAGGAATCCACACATGTGACGGAGGGGGATCCCATGTTTGTCTGGAGTAAACGATTCGCCATCACAGCGCTGGTCCTCTTTGCAGTGATTGAGGCCTTTCTGATTTCGCAGACACGGGGGGGCGGGCCAAGCGGCATCCACCCCCACACGATCCAATACATCCTGGCCAACTACTGCCTGCTCGCCGTGTGGGCGTTCGTCTGGATGTACGATCAGGCGAAGGTCCGCGGCGTGAACGTGTGGCCGTGGCTGCTGCCGTTTCTCCTCGCACCCCTGCCCACGCTGCTGGCATATATTCTGTTTCTCCAGCGGCCGACGCGGGCGGGGTGAGGCGGCGGGATCCACCGGCTCTGAAAGGAGTATGCACGATGTCCGACTACAAGATCGGCGGGCCGCTCAAGCAGTTCACCGCCATCGAGAAGACCACGCAGATGGCGGCGTTCCTCGGAGACCGCATGGTCAAGGCGATCGAGGGCAACGACGCCGTCGAGGTGCACTACCTGCTGGCCACGCTCGACGACTACCACGATTACCTGTGGCGCTACTACCGCCACCTGGACAAGGAACAGGCTCCGCTCCGCGAGGGGGCGTCAG
>JAUSHW010000020.1 GCA_030648395.1 Nitrospirales bacterium
CGCGTGAAGAACGAGCTGCTGCTGCTGCTGGCCGAACCGGATCCGGCCCGCACGATCCGGCGCCTGTCCGCGCTCGACCTGCTCCATCCCATTCACCCGGCTCTTCGCGTGACGCCTCACCTCACGACCCTGCTGGCCGGCTTGGCGAACACGCTGGAGTGGTGGACGCGACGATTCCCGGACCGGAAGCCCGACCACCCCCTCGCCTCTTTCATGGCGCTGACCGCTGGATTGAGCGCGCCGGCCGTGAACGCCCTCATGAAGCGGCTGGTCCTCCCGGAGGGACAGGCCGACAAAGTCCGAACGGTCACGCGCCGTCTGAAGCCCGCCCTGCGCCGCCTGCGCAAGGATCGCCCGCTGACGCCCTCACAGGCCTACCGGCTCCTGCTCGGCCTGCCGGACGAAGGCCTGATCCTGCTCGCTGCCGAAGCACCATCTGCACGCGTCAAGCGCCTGCTGTCCGCGTATCTGACCACGTACCATCCCACCCGTCTAGCCATCAGCGGCAGGAATCTGGCCGCCATGGGCTTAAAATCCGGCCCCATCTACAAAACGGTCCTGGACCGCGTGCTCGACGCGAAACTGGACGGCACGGTCACCACCGCAAGAGAGGAACAGGAACTGGCGCAACGGCTCGTGAAGAAGGTCGCGGTCTGATGGACGTCATCACGACCCATCTCAATGCGGACTTCGACGGGCTGGCCTCAATGGTGGCGGCCCGCAAGCTCTATCCGGGCGCCCTGCTCGTGTTCCCGGGCGGCTCCCAGGAGACGATCCGCAGCTTCCTGGCGGTCCACGATCTCGGGATGACCAGATTGAAAGACCTTGATCTCGAGCAGGTCACGCGGCTGATTCTCGTGGACACGCAGGAGCCCGAGCGCGTCGGCGTGCTGAAAAGCCTCTTCGGCAGGCCGCAGGTGCAGATTCACATCTACGACCACCACCCGGACCCGGATCAGCCCGCCGGAGAATCCGGGCTGCCGCGGGTGGACTTCCGCAAGGTCGAACAGGTCGGCGCGACGACGACGATCCTGATCGAGCAGCTGCAATCGAAGAAGATTCCGCTCACGCCGTTCGAGGCCACCGTCCTGGCCCTGGGACTCTACGAAGAAACCGGCTCGCTGGCCTACGCCTCGACCACGCCCCGGGACGTGGACGCGGCCGCACACGTCCTGCGGGCAGGGGCCGATCTCAACGTCGTGTCCGACACCTTGCGGAGCCATCTTGATCCCGATCAGATCGCGCTGCTCAACGATCTGCTCCATTCAAGCGAGACCTACTACCTCGAAGGCCGCAAGGTCCTGCTGGCCACGAGCACGTATGACCGCTACCGCGGTGACCTCGCCGACGTGGTGCACAAGCTGGCCGACATGGAAGGGCTCGACGCGGTGGTCGCGGCCATCGCCATGGACGACAAGATCGAGATCATCGGCCGGAGCCGGCGCCCCGAGATCGACGTGGGGCAGCTTGCCCGGGAGTTCGGCGGCGGCGGCCACGCCGTCGCGGCGGCGGCCAGCGTCAAGGGGCAGACCCTGGTCGAAATCAAGGAACGGCTCGCGCAACTGCTGACCGAACGCTACCGCCCCACCCTGCTGGCCAAGGACGTCATGACCACGCCGGTCAAGGCCATCAACGAGGACGCGACGGTGGCCGACGCCGAGAGCCGCATGACGAAGTACGGGGTCAATGTCCTGCCGGTGCTGGACGGCCGGGATCGCTACCTGGGTCTGGTCACGCGGGAGATCATCCAGAAGGCCCTCTTCCACCAGTTCGGCCAATCGCCGGTCCTCCCCCTCGTCCAGACCGATGCCTACCGGGCCTCACCGGAGACGCCGTTTCGGGAGATCGAAGCCTGCATGATCGAGCGCAACCAACGGTTCGTGCCCGTGCTCCACGGCGTGAAGGTGGTCGGCGTCATCACCCGTACCGACCTTCTCCGCACGCTCCACGACGACGTCCTCCTGGCGGCCAGAGCCCGTGTGAAGGGCCAGCCGCCGCCGGCCGGCCAGTCCTCGTCGCCCTTCCGGCGCAACATCAAGGGCCTGTTGCGGGAGCGCCTGCCGGCCCATGTCTATGCCGTGCTGGAGCGGGCCGGCGAGCTGGCGGAACGGACCGGCGTGTCGGCCTTCGTGGTGGGGGGCTTCGTGCGCGACCTCCTCCTGGGGCGGCCGAACCTGGATCTGGACCTCGTCATCGAGGGCGACGGGATCGCCTATGCACGCGCGCTGGGCGCCGAGGTGACGGCCTCCGTCAAGGCCCACGAGCGCTTCGGCACCGCGGTCCTCGTTTTCCCGGACGGCTTCAATTTGGACGTGGCGACCGCCCGCACCGAGTACTACGAGTACCCGACGGCGCTGCCGACCGTCGAGCGCAGTTCGATCAAGAAGGACCTCTACCGCCGCGACTTCACGATCAACACGCTGGCGGTCCGCCTGAACGCCGGCCGCTTCGGGGACCTGATCGATTTCTACGGGGGCCAGCAGGACCTCAAGGAAAAAACAATCCGCGTGCTGCACAGCCTGAGCTTCGTCGAGGATCCGACGCGCGTGTTCCGAGCCATCCGCTTCGAGCAGCGATTCGGGTTCAAGCTGGGCAAGGAGACGCTCACCCTGATCAAGGGCGCGGCCAAAATGGACCTCTTCCATCGCCTGTCCGGCTCGCGCCTGATGGACGAGCTCATCCTCCTGTTCTCCGAAGAGGAGCCGCGCAAGGCCATCGCGCGCCTGGCCGAGCTGGACCTGCTCCGGTTCATCCACCCGAGCCTCACGTGGTCGCCCCGCCTGGCGGCGCTGCTCAAGTCCGTCGAGGACGCGCTTGACTGGCACAAGCTGCTCTATCTGGACCACAAAATGGACGCGTGGGTGGTCTATTTCACGGCGCTCTTGGAAGTGGTGCCGGACAAGGCCGTGAAGGACACATTGAAGCGGTTGCCGGTGCCGGAGCGGCAGGCCGGGAAAATCCGCGAAGGCCGGTTCGGCTCGTTCGCCCTCTTGCGGCGTCTGGCAAAACGCCCGCCCCTGAAGCCGGCCGAGACCTACCGCACACTCCTCGGGCTTGCCGACGAGGTTCTGTTGATCCTCATCGCCAAGACGAAATCGGAATCGGTCAAGCGCCAGATCTCGGCCTACCTCACCGCGTACCGGCAGGTGAAGCCGTCGCTGACAGGAGAGGACTTGAAGAAACTGGGCCTGAAACCGGGCCCGCTCTACAGGAAGATCCTGGACCGCCTGCTCGACGCCCGCCTGAACGGCGAGGTCAAATCCGAAGCCGATGAGCGGGACCTGGCGAAGAAGCTCGCGAAGCTCTAGGAGGACGAACCCATGCCTGTTCCCTGGACAATGCTCGGTGCCCTCTTCAAGTTTCTCGCGCCGAACCTCCCCGACATCATTGACGCCGTCAAGAGCCTGAAAAAGGAACAACAGCAGGAGAAGGTCGCCCTTGACGACACGGCAACGCGCGTCCTCGAGCTGGAGAGACGCCTCGCCGCGCAGTTGCAGCTCATCGAGCAGTTGACAGTTCAGCTCGCAAAGATGGAGAAGGCGTTTGTGTGGACCCTGTGGGCGTCGATCTTCGCCGCCGTGCTAGCGATGATCGCGCTGGGAGTGGTGGTGTTCAGATAAGTCCTCTCTCTCATTGTAACGGCACGAGGTTGGCATGCCTGAAAATTCGCCAAAGAGCGTTACCGATTTTTTAAAGGAGAAGAAAGCAGCTCGCGATGCTGAGCTGAAGCACATAGCATTGGCAGAGAAAAAGATTCAGCTTTTCCTGGAACTCGCATACGAAATGAGCTCGCTCGCAGAGCAAGCTATCGGGAAATTAAATACGGCTCTCCAAACGTCTCCAATTACAAGTTTACGTCAAAGAGTATTGGTAGGTTTAGCTCTAAAAGCGTATGGCGCATTTGAATGCCTGCAGAAAGATGCAAAAGACAAGAGAGGGGAAAGTGCCCACCATTTGAAGACAATAGTTGAAACCTTTATCTATATGCACTGGGTGATTAATGATGCCACTGATCTTAATGCCAAACTGGTTTGTGCTGAAGGATACAGGGGCTTAGTGGCCTATTACCGGAACAATCCAGACAATGATGGCCCCCTAGATTATGCGGCTGAATGGCAAACCATGCTCGACCAGAAGATTGCTGGCATCGAGGAGCACTGGAAGGTTTTCAAAGAAAAGAACCTGGGGAAATTAGCCGAAGAATGTAGCCTAACGACACACTACCAAAGGATTTATAGAAGGGCATGTGAAGCCGCTCATATATCCGACCTGTCTACCTATATGCCGCCCTCTCCCTCAGGATTTGTCAGCACCGCACCAGCCGCAATTTCAACA
This sequence comes from Nitrospirales bacterium, assembly GCA_030648395.1. Taxonomy (GTDB): domain Bacteria; phylum Nitrospirota; class Nitrospiria; order Nitrospirales; family NS-4; genus SCTG01. The sequence continues at coordinate 4,336 of JAUSHW010000020.1, forward strand.
TTACGGGCTTCCATCTCCCTCTATTACGGCCTTGAGATTATTTGTGATCTTTTGGCAGCAGCGTGCGAGTATCTTGGATTGCATGCAGCAGAACAGATAAAGCAGTGGAGAGAAAGGATAGTCGCAATAAATAATCTTATGCCGTGACAAAGGAAAAATGGTGCGAAGGGGGCCTGACTACTTTTCTGTCATGTTGGGTGCGGCCGCGAATCGGAAGTATAGGACTTGCTGCAGGAGAGAAAAGTTGCCCGACCTCTTTTCATAGTTTACTGAGGCCTGATTTAAAATGGGGTTCTCCGCAAAGACAAGAACGAATGCACTAGTAAAAGCTGCGCGTCATTGCTGTGCCTGTCATCGCTACAAAGGTGTCAAAGTAGAAGTCCATCACATAGTCCCTCCAGGCAAGGGTGGAAGTGACGAAGAAGATAATGCCATTGCTCTATGCTTCGATTGTCATGCCGATGCTGGCCATTACAATGAGCACCACCCGCGCGGAACAAAATTCTCAAAAGATGAACTTCGAGCTGCCCGAGATGCTTGGCACGATATCGTTAAACGCGATCGGATCCTATCTCCTGATGAGTCTGACGTTCTTTACTGCAGATACTTAGTGTGTAAGGACTCGGCAGCATTTCGCGAGATATTAGCCGGCGATCTCTCAAGACTTCCATTCAAGAATTCCTTGCTGGCAGAGAACTTTGTTCTTGCATTTCAAAATGACCTACTTCGGACATATCGGCATGGCGTAAGACCGACAGGTTCGCCCGGGAAAACTTATAAAGATCTAGAAACTTATCTTCACACCTTTCCTGAGGCAGTAAAAACTGAAAAAACGACATCTGCTTTTGGATACTTTGAAGCAATTCGAACTCCAACGCTAGCAGAACTAAGCGAAAGTGTTGCAAAGACGGACGCCATTACTCGATTAGTTCTTGAGACAGGCGTGCCGGTTAGTGAGATAGCCTGTGCTGTCGGATACTCAGTTGAAGCGGGATGTGGCGGTCTTGATGGAGAGTTCGGTCCTAAATGGTTTCAGGAAGACTACCGTATACGCCCTCTTTGGGGTATATTTTTGGCAATAACGAATGAGACGAAAGAAAATGTGAGACTAAAATCAGTGCGTGGAATAATTGAAAATCCATCATCCATCGCCTACCGCAGATTTAACGATGCAGGCAAAGAGACGGGGACGCTTGAACTCCCGCTCGCACCAATACCCTCAGGCTCAACAGTATTGATCCCACTAGCAACAGTCCTACCTCCCCTCCAACATATCCCTGGTCAGTCGGGAGCAGTCCACACTACATGGCTCGAAGCTGGACTGTATCAGGACCTTGTTCATATGGGATACCCGGCAGATAAGACTCAATCGTTTCATCTGTGCGGACCTGCCTTACGACCAGATAGTATTTTCCTCGAACTTGGCAATCGCGAACAAAGCCAAGACGTACATACTCTTGATCTAACCAATCTCTATCGATTAGACAGGAATTTTGCTATGGGAAGCTGTCCCCACATTTTCTTCAGAGAATGCAATGGCCGCTTCAGGTATGGGGGAGAACTTTTCAATGCTGCAGAGGGGCAAGCTACCGAGGTGGATATCACGATTCCAGATGGAACAGACATGCTTATCGTTGCTGAGCTACAGAAAGAACTTACTCATATATTCTCCATCCATATAGATTCTACTTGTCTAGTCAAGGATGTAACGCTTCAAGAGAATCAGGCGCTTCCATTCTTGGTCGAGCCGGGGCAGAATTTGAAATTTTCTGGTTACTATTTAGTTACAGGCGGGGCAGGTCATACTTATAACGATTCCTGGCTCTCTAATGAAATTGTCGGAGATTTTCTCGCAACTCTGAACGACGATAAGGCAGAGATGACCGCAAAAGGCGGCAGGCTGGAAGAAAGCAGCCCGACCTCAACGGTCAAGAGCGATAGACCTCGCGGCGGTGCTTGACGCGATAGACGATCACTTCCTTGGCGCGATCATCAACCCGGTACAAGATGCGAATGTTCCGTACCCGCACGCGATAGCCGTTTTCCTCGTCTGAGAGCTTGAGCGACCCGGGCGGTCGCGGGTCGTCGGCAAGCGCCTGAATGGCTTCCGTGATCTGAGTAAATAGCTTGCCTTTCAACTTATCCAGATCTTTCACAGCCCGAGGGATGACCGTGAGGCGATAGATCATGAAGCTTTCGCCCGCTTGGCCTTTCCCCGCTCCTTGAGATACGCCTCAAAATCGATCTTGTGCGGCTCCTGGTGCTTCCACCGCTTGAACTCCAGCGCATCCTCCAGCAATTCCTCGCGGTCGAGCTTCTCGACAACCGCCTGCTCCACAAGATACGCCTGCATGATGCCTCGCTCGGCGCAGAATGATTTGAGCCGATCACGCGCCTCCTCCGAGATCTTCAGCGCATAGGGCACTTTCTTGGCCATAACACTCGCCTCCAATGGTAATGGCAGCTTAACCCATTTAACATGCTATGACAAGCTATAGATAACTATGGAAGGTCAGATACAGAAAGGGGGTCAGGCTCCACGAAGAAGGGAGCCAGACCCCTTGGACTAGGCCGGGACGAACTTCAGCGCGGCGGCATTGATGCAGTAGCGGAGGCCGGTGGGCTGAGGACCGTCGTCGAACACGTGGCCCTGATGGCCGCCGCAGCGGGCGCAGTGGACTTCGCTCCTCGGATGGAGCAGCTTCCAGTCCGTTTTCTTCTCGACGGCCTTGTCGGCAATCGGCTTCCAGAAGCTCGGCCACCCTGTTCGGCTGTCATACTTGGCATCGGATGAGAACAAAGACAACGCACAGCCGGCGCACTGATACGTGCCGGCCGCCTTGTTATTGTGGTAAGGATTTTCAAAGGGCTTCTCCGTCCCCTCCTGACGCAGGACACGATATTGCTCCGGCGTCAACAGCGCCTTCCATTCTGCGTCCGTTTTCGTAATTTTCACAATCTCGCCCATGGCCCCGGTCTCCCCGGCCTGTAACGGATCACTTGGAATAGTGCTTGTCCAGGCATTCCGGGCAGATGCCGTGACTGAAGTCGACAGCGGAATGCGCCGTGATGTAGCTTTCCACGGGTTGCCACTGATTTTGATCGTTGCGAATCTTTTTGCAATGCGAGCAGATAGGCAACAAGCCCTGCAGCACCTTGACTTCCCGGAGGGCTTGCTCCAACTCCTGTTCCCGGGCCTTGCGGCGGTCCATCTCGCGCTTCAGCTTCAAAGCCGAGCGCATCCGTGCAAGAAGCTCCACCCGGTTGATGGGCTTCGTGACATAGTCCGCGGCCCCCGCGGCAAAAGCCGCCTCCAAAAAACCTGCCTCTGACATGGCCGTGACCATGATGATGGGCGTATCGCAATAGTGCTCCGCTGCCTTGATGCGGCGGCAGGCTTCCACCCCGTCCAAGCCGGGCATATTCACGTCCATGAGTATCACATCGACGTCAACGGGAGCCGCGCCGGAACCACCCATCCCCAGACGTTCGAACGCCGCTTCCGCCGATTCGGCAAACAGGATGTCCCGGTACCCGGCGGATTCCAGGAGCACGCTCAGCATTTCCCGGACTTCCAGTGTGTCGTCAACAACGAGAACGCTCATCGATCCGGGCTGCCTCCAGGGCTATTGCGTTCCGATTGTTTCCGCTGCAACTCCTGCAGTTCCATCTGCTTCATCTGTATCTCGCGACTGTCTTCCTTGGGTTCGTAATGGGCGGGCTTGTAGCCATAGAACGCGTTCAGGTAGAAGGTGGCCGCAGCCCCTAAAATCGAGGCTCCCACGATGAGCAATATCGGCAGCCGGTTGCGACGGTACCACCCGCTCACTAAAAAATTGAGCCTGCGCAACGGACGTCTTTGGACCATCGTCACCACGTCTGATCTGCTCGCGATTCCGCTGATCGTTCCAACCGACATGGGCTTGGGGGGAGACGGCGGCGGGAGCACATCGGCAAACCTGACGACAGTCGGACCCTTTATGTTCGGAGAGCCGTCGCCTGCACGGCGCGTTTGTTCCCGCACAATGTCGGTCAGAACACTGGCGTCAGCGAGATTGAGCCGGAGAATATCGTCCAGCGTCAGCAGCGTGACCAGGAAACCGGCCTGGTCCACAATCGGCAACCGCCGGATGCCGTGCCGCCCCATGAGCGCGACGGCATTCCCGACGCTCTCACTTTCAACAATCGTCACCAGCGGTGCGGACATGACCGTCCCCACCATGGCTTTCGCCGCGTCCAGGCCGGGAGCCGTGACGCGCACCATGATATCGTGGCCGGTCACGATCCCGACCGGCTTAAACGCCTCCGTCACCACGACGGCGCTCACGCCCTTCGCCGCCATCAGCTTGACCACATGCTGCACGGGAATAATTCGCGGAGCCGTGTAGACCACCGCCTGCGAGCCTTGAGGATCTGCCATGGGCAAAGTATAGTCCTTCTTGAACTTCTGCGACAACTCCAGACTCACACGCGTTAGCTTCTGGACTTCTGCCAGTGGTCAAGAAGGATGCCTTCGCGAAGGCCGTAGTCGCTCACCAGGCACTCGACGAACCCGAACCGCTCCATGCACTCCAGCAGGATCAGCGTGCCCGCCACCATGAGGTCCTCGCGACCCGGCTCGATCCCTTTCAGTTCGCGCCGCTGGGCATGGGTGCGGGACGTCAGGTCTCCCAGGATGCGGCGGACCGCGTCCCATGAGAGGCGGTAATTGTGGATGCGCTTGGGGGTGTACGCGTCCAATTTCTGGTCCATCGCCGCCAGCGTCGTGATGGTTCCGGCCGTCCCGACCAGGCGGAGCCCGACCACCGAGCCGAGCTTGTCTTTCACCGCGTTGAGATGGTTCCGAATGCGGGTCCGGGCCGCCGCCACCTCGTCGGGCTTCGGAGGATCGCTCCGCAGGCAGTCTTCGGTCAGGCGGACGACCCCTTCGTTGATCGACACCATCGCGGGCGACTGATCCGGCGCCGCCTTGATGAACTCGGTACTGCCTCCGCCGATATCGAGCGCGACGTACCGCTCCACATCCGGCGGGAGCCCGGACTGGATGCCCAGGAGCGACAGCCTCGCCTCCTCCTCGCCCGACAGAACCGTCACGTCCCAGCCGGTCCTGCGCTTCACGTCCGCCAGAAACTCGGCGCGGTTGCCGGCGTCGCGGACGGCACTCGTGGCCACCGCCACCACCTCACGCGCGCCGGCTTTCTCGATCCTCGGCGCCCATTCGACGATCGTGTCGACCGCGCGGGCCATCGCCGCCGGCTGCAGCCGGCGGCTCGCCTGCATGCCCTCACCCAGGCGGACGATGCGCCGTTCCGAATCCAGCTCGCGGAGCCGCCCGTCCAGAACGCGCGCGACCAACAGGCGAATCGCCAGCGTTCCAATGTCTATTCCGGCGTAAACCGGCATGTCCGTTCCATCCTCACTGCCTCATTGCCTCACTGTTCCTTGATCTGGTCCCGCTCGAACCGGACGCGCGCCTCTTCCTGCCTGAGCTGATCGACCTTCTCGAAAAGGCCCCGTATCTCCTGGTCCTCCAGCACGCTCCCGCCTTTCCGCTCGATCAGCTGAAACGCCCGCTCGCCGGCCGCACGCAGGTGGTCCCGGATCTGGTCCTCGACCCGGTACAGCTCGAACTTCAGACGGAGCAGCTCGAACTCACGCAGGGACTGATCCACGGTTTCGGCGGACCCCTGGCGGACCGTGGCCCAGCCGGTGCGGAGATCGTTTTTGAACCGGCGGAATCGTGGGATCATGACACCGACGCCAGCTCCAGTTTCTCATGCCACCGGCGGAGCAGGGCCGCCTTGAGCTCCGCGTGCTCGGGCCGGGCCAGATCGGGGTCCCGCTGCTGCAGCAGCGCCGCCTCCTCGCGAGCCTCTTCCAGAATTTTCCCGTGGCGGAGGAGATTGGCCACCCGCAGATCGGTCGGCCCCCACTGCCG
>JAUSHW010000111.1 GCA_030648395.1 Nitrospirales bacterium
GCAAAGAAGGCATGGAGCGCGTCGACCCGCCCGGTCTCGGGGACGAGCACGAGCGCAGTCCGTCCCTGGTCCAACGCGGCCTGGATGGCGTCTGCGTAGGTACCCAGCAAGCTGCCGGTGGTCGCGGGAAGCAGCAGGCGCGCATGGGTCTGTCGGGCGATGGCGTCCAGCACTTTTTTGCAGAGCGGTGCCGGCGTGTCGTTCAGCGTTGCACGATGATCGTTCAGCATGGACTGATCGGCGGTGGGAACGGCGGCGGCTGTGGCGGACGCATCCGTGTGTTTCGCGCGTGCGGCGGTGCCGGTCCGTTCTGGGGATCCGGGAAAGGCCAGGCGTAGGCACTGTCCAAAGGGGGCCAGATAGCGCTCCGCCACCCACTCGGTGAGCGCAAGGAGGTCGGGAGGAACGCTGGGCGTCTCCTCCAGGCGCGCAAGGACCTCGCGAATCTGCGTGGGCTTGCCGCCGGTTTCGGGCTCGGACGTGACGGCCACGACGAACCCCGTGAGCGTGCCTCGTCCGAACGGGACGCGTACCCGCATCCCGGGGGCCCAGCCCGTCGGGGTGCCGGGCGGAGTCGCATACGTAAAGACGCGGTAGAGGCGGCGGGGGACGGCTACCTGGAGGTACTGGGTTGCCTGGGCAGACAAAGAAGCAAAAGCGGACTGAAAAGCTAGGGTGTGGACACCCGGAGCGCGGTGTACTGGCCTCCCGCCGTCTGGAACTCCACCGTCACCTGGTCGCCCTTGGCCAGATCATTGAGCGATTTCCGGTTACCCGTAAAAGCCGTTTTGGCGTCAACCGCAAAGGTGCGATTGCCATCGGCCTTTTTCACGGTCAGCTTGTTCGCCGCGGTGTCCACCTTCAGGACCTCGCCGGCGAATTGCTCCCCCACCAGCGCGCTTGCGGCCGCGGTCAGGGAGAAGACAAACAGAAAGGCAATGGCAACTCGCAGGAGCATAGGGTGTATCCTAATCGACGCAGCCGATGAAATCAATCAGTTCCCGACCGCCAGGTGGACGCGGCGGTTCTTTGCATGGCAGGCTGCGGTTTTCTCCGTGCAGACCGGCCGGTCCTTCCCGAAACTGGTCACCATGAGGGTATTCTTCACGCCAAGGTCGGCCAGGAAGCGCCGGACTTCCTGTGCGCGTTTTTCTCCGATCGTCAGGCCGGACTGGGCGCTGCCGCGATCGTCGGCGTATCCTTCGATGGTGATCGCCAGCGCGGGGTTCTGCTTCAGATAGTCCGTGTGATCCGTAAGGGTCTTCCTGGCCTGGTCCGTGAGCGTCGATTTGCCGCTGTCGAAATACACGTCCTCGAATGCCTTCATGGCGGGCGCCGGCGGCGCTGCGGGTTTGGCCTGAGAGGGCGCAGCCTTGGCGACCGCCATGGCGTCTGAAGTGGCTTCCTTGGGCGGGGCGGCGACCGGTTCAGCTTTCGGAGGGGGAGGGGGCAGACGAGCGATGGTGTCCCCATGCTGGAGGGCATCGATGCTGTTCAGAACGTACCCCGTCGCCGTTCGTGCCTGCAGGCCGATGATCTTGATCTCGGCGAATTTTATGTCGAGGTTTCCTTCTCCGGCGGACAGCCGTCTGCCCCTGCGGGTGATGGTGAAGCGATCGCCCAGGGCCACCCCGTCCGCTTCGCCTCGATCAATGTAGACGATCTCCCCTTGCGCCATGAGCCCACGTGAAGCCTTGAAATCAACAATAAGTCCCGCGACCGGGCCGCTGGTGACTTGCTGGGCGGGAATCGGCGGCGGTATCGCGAAAGGCTTCAGAAGGTCACCCGCCGTCACGGAGTCGAACGCCTGCACGATCTTGGCCAACGCCACCCCCGCATCCGATTCCTGGTAGATCTCGATGATGCCCAGGATGACGACGTGCCGTCCCATGTAATCCCTGGTCGCCGGGTGATACACATGCGCGGTAGGTCTGAATATGGTAAACCGATCCCCCACCTTGGCGTCCGTCGTCGGCGCAAGCCTGACACGCACGATGTCGCCGAAGCCTAACAGGCGTTTGGCTTCGCGCGAACCCTGCAACACGCCGGCCGCGGACTCGGGAAACGGCTGCAGGTAACCGCCTTGAAGAGCGAGGGACTGCTCGGCTGCCAGCTTGACCTCGGTCGGACCGGTGAACTTTAAGGGAGCGCTTTCGGTGAGAGCGATGGCGTCGGTTCCGAGCAGAATGCCGGCACACGCCATGGCGAGAAAGACTCTACTCCGTTCCAGCTTGCGCGGTATTCTGACCATGCGTTTCCTCCGTGTTCGTACTAGGGGTAGGATAGCAGATATCACCCAGATGTCAATATAAAACACTTGATTGACGAGGGGTTAGGATGATGTTACGGTGATAAAATGAGACTTGTGCTTAGATCCGTCGGGTTGGCGATCGGGGCTCTTTTTATTGCCGGCGTCCTTGATTTGAATGAGACTGGAAGCGCGGGTCCTCCTGCTGAAAATCTTGCCCTGCCCGTTGAACCTGATGAATTCGATCGCCGTGAAGTGGGTGCCTACTACGACTGGCGGAACAACATGTTCTTCCGCGTCTTCAAAATGACCGGCATGGAGAGCAAGCCGGACTTTATGACCGCCCGCCGCACCTACAAGGCGTCCGTCAACCAGTACGGCTATGAGGTCGCCATCACGTTTTCCCAGCCATTGTTTTACTGGGTGGACCTGAACGGCGACGGCGAATTCGAGCCTGCCAGGGGCGAAATGTGGATCGACATCGAAGAAGACGGGGTGAACGGGAACGAGCGGTTGTATGATCCCATGGCGCCCGGCGAGGCTCCGCGTGGGCCTGTGCCGCTGCCGCCAAAGACGCCAGGGAAACCTGGCGGGCATCTATAGGGAGAGCCTGTCTTGCCCAAGTATGATCGTCGGACATTGACCAACCAGCCTGACCCGTCCGACTACGGAAAAACCGTCCCCAAGCGAATCCGCACACAGATCCACCGAAGGACCGGTACCACCGAACCGCTTACCGAACAATGGGATGCAGGTTCCGGCCGCGCCCCGGATGACTTGCGCACCCCCTCTGAAAAGATGACCAGGAAGCCGCCGAAAAAGCCGTAAGACCCATAGAGTACCTAGGCCTTTTGGTCGCTTGCTTTGTCTGAAATTGCGATGCTAGACTCTCCCTCTTGTCGCAAGTCTTTGTTTTTGTAGGAGGCTATACGGTGGACGGCGCCTCGCATCTCCTAGCCTATCTGGCGAATTATTTTCCTGTATTGGTGTTCATCGGTGTCACCTTCGCGTTCGGCGCGGGGACGCTTGTCATCAGTCATTTTCTCCAGCCGAAGCTGCCTGACCCGGAAAAGCTCAGCGCGTATGAGTGCGGCAGCGAACCCTTCTCCGACGCGCGCATGCCGTTCCCGGTGCGGTACTACATCATCGCCATGCTGTTCGTGATCTTCGACATTGAAATCCTGTTTCTCTATCCCTGGGCCATCGCCTTCGACAAGATCGGTGTGGTCGGCATGGTGGAGATGCTGATCTTCATCGCGCTGTTCGTCGTGGGATACATCTACGCCTGGAAGAAAGGCGCGCTGGAATGGGACTGACGGAGAACAGCCCGCCCGATATGAACCTCATCCAGGTCTCCCGGGGGCACGACAAGGACGGCGATCTGGGGCTCACCCTGACGACGCTGGAGAAGGCGGTCAACTGGGCCCGCAAGGGCTCGCTCTGGCCGATGACGTTTGGCCTCGCGTGCTGCGCCATCGAGATGATCGCCGCGGTGTCCGCGCGCTACGACATCGACCGCTACGGCGCCGGCGTCTTTCGGGCTTCGCCGCGGCAGTCCGACCTCATGATCGTCGCCGGCACGGTCTGCGTCCGGATGGCGCCGGTGATCCGCAAAATTTACGATCAGATGCCGGAGCCGCGCTATGTGATCGCGATGGGCTCCTGTGCCACCTCCGGCAACATCTATGACAGCTACAGCGTGGTGCAGGGCGTCGATCGGTTCATCCCCGTGGACATGTACGTGCCGGGGTGTCCGCCCACGCCCGAAGCCCTGTTCGACGGCATTCTCAAGCTGCAGGAGCAGATCATGCAGCGGCGGGTGTTCTATACGAAGCCCCCTGAGCAGGTCCAGGCGTAGCCCGTGCATCCCGTCGCCGAGAAGATCCAGCAGGCGTTCCCCGAGGCTTTCCGGCAGGCCGTTGAATGGCGGGGCGATCTGGCTGTCCAGGTGGCGCGGGAGCACCTGCATGCGGTGTGCCGGTACCTGCATGATGATCCCGGGATGGACTACGACTACATCGTCCACGTGAGCTCCGTGGACTGGCCGGACCAGCCTGAGCGCTTCGAGGTCGTCTACGAGTTCTATTCCATCCGGCGCCGGGCGCGAATCCGCGTGAAGGCCCGCGTCCCGGAGGACGACTGCGTGGTGGATTCCATGACGGACATCTGGAAGGGCGCCGATTTCATGGAGCGCGAAGTCTACGACATGATGGGGATCCGGTTTCGCAACCACCCGAACCTCGTGCGGATCCTCATGCCGGACGACTATCCGGAAGGGTTTCCGCTGCGCAAGGACTTTCCGGTCCGCGGAAAGGGATGGCGCGACACGTTCCCCTTCCTCGGGGAGAAGACCATTTAAGGGACCATGAAGCACCCGTTGGAAGATCAGCGCACGACCGTCTATAAGGTCGACCCGGAGCATCCGGAGAGCCCCTCGCTGCCGACGCTGCGGACCGAGGAGATGATGCTCAACATGGGGCCGCAGCACCCCAGCACGCACGGCGTGCTGAAGGTGGTGCTGGCGCTGGAGGGCGAGCGGATCGTCAAGGCCATCCCGGTTCTGGGGTTCCTCCACCGGGGCGTGGAAAAGCTGGCGGAGGACGGCACCTACCAGCAGTTCATCCCCCACACCGACCGCCTGGACTACATCTGCGCCATGTACAACAACTTCGCCTACTGCCGGGCCGTCGAAAAGCTGATGGACATGAAGCTGCCGCCCCGCGCGGAGTACCTGCGCACGATCGTCGCCGAGGTGCAGCGGATCATCGGTCACCTGTTCTGGCTTGGCACGCAGGCCCTGGACATCGGCGCGATGACCGTGTTTTTCTACACGTTCCGCGACCGGGAAATCCTGCTCGATTTCTTCGACGAGCTGTGCGGGGCGCGGCTCACCACGAGCTGGTACCGGATCGGAGGCGTTGAGCGGGACTTCACGCCGGACCTCATCGAGAAGCTTCGCCGCTTCGTCGACTATTTCCCCCCAAAGATCGACGAGTACGTGACGTTCCTCGAGACCAACCGCATCTGGCTCGCCCGCACGAAGGGCGTCGCCGTGATCTCGGCCGAGGACGCGATCAACTTCGGCCTGAGCGGGCCGACGCTGCGCGGCTCCGGCGTGGACTACGACCTGCGCAAGTTCGAGCCCTATGCCGCCTACGGCGAGTGCGAGTGGAGCGTCCCGGTCGGGAAAAACGGCGACACGTACGACCGGTACTGGATCCGCATCGAGGAGATGCGGGAGAGCCTGAAGATGGTCAGGCAGCTCCTGGCGAAACTGCCCGACGGGCCGGTCATGGCCTCCGTGCCCAGCGTGACGCTGCCGCCGAAGGACAAGGTCTTCAACGACCTCGCGAGCATGATCCAGCAGTTCAAGCTCTTCTCCCTTGGCTTTCCGGCGCCGAAGGGCGAGATCTATTGCGGAACCGAGGCCGCGAAGGGCGAGTTGGGGTTCTACATCGTCAGCAACGGCGAGGGGAAGCCCTACCGGCTGAAGATCCGCGCCCCGTCCTTCATTCACATGGGGGCATTCGACTACATGGCGCGCGGCTACATGATCGCCGACATCGTGACGATTTTCGGCACATACGACATCGTTATGGGGGAGTGTGATAGGTGATGGCATGGCGTTGAAACCAGTCACCTCCCCTGATGTCGAAGCGCCTAGCATCGAGCTGACCATCGACGGCCAGCCGGTGCAGACCAAGACGGGCGTGTCGCTCTACGACGTCATCTCCCAGACCGGCAAGATCATCCCGGCCATGTGCTACCACTACACCTTCGATCCGTTCGGCTCCTGCGGGATGTGCCTGGTGATGGTGGAGGGCAAGAAGGCGCCGGTGCGCGCCTGCACCGCCAAGGCCGAGGCGGGTCTGGTGGTGCGGTGCGAGGGAGAGGATCTCTTTGCGGCGCGGAAAAAGGCGGTGGAGAAGCACCTCTCGATTCATCCGCTCGACTGCCCGGTCTGCGACGCCGACGGCCATTGCGAATTGCAGGACACGGCCTTCAAACACGGGGTCACAAACCTCGTCAATGCCAAGCCCAAGGGCCTGCCGGAGGACCGCCGCAGCCTCGTCCTCGACTTCAACATGAACCGCTGCATCCTCTGCGGGGAGTGCATCAACATCTGCAAGGACGTGCAGATGGTGGACGCCCTGCAGTTCTTCAAGAAGGAGGGCAGCACCCACGTCGTGGCGAAGGGCGACAAGGGTCTCACCTGCGAATTCTGCGGCGACTGCCTGGCGGTCTGCCCTGTCGGCGCCATCACGAACAAGTACTCCAAGTACGTCTACAAGCCCTGGCAATTGAAGAAGACGACGAGCACGTGCGCCTATTGCGCCGACGGCTGCCAGATGCATATCGAGACCAGCGGGAAGGGCGTTCAGCGTGTGACCTCGCCGCTCTCCTGGAAGAACAAGTGGGGCGATCGCGCCGAGACGGCCAAGGGGCATGGGGGCCTCTGCGTTCGCGGGCGGTTTGGCTTCCAGTACATCGACAGCAAGGAACGCCTGGGCGGGCCGCTGGTCCGCACGGACGACGGGCTCGTGCCGAAGTCCTGGTTCGAAGCGATGGACGTCGTGGTCGGACGGTTGAAGGCCATCAAGGCCCAGCACGGTCCTTCCGCGATCGCGGGGCTCATCACGGCGCGCTGCACCAACGAGGAGCTGTACCTGTTCCAGAAGCTGATGCGCGCGGCCATCGGGACCAATCACGTGGACAGCAGCGCCCGGTACGGACACCTGAACTTCACGCGGGCCATGCAGCATGCCGCCGGGATCGGGCGGATGATGAACGGCTACGAGCAGATCACGAAGGCCAACGTGCTGCTCCTCATCGGCACCGATATCACCGAGACCAATCCCGTCGCGAGTCTGCGGGTCAAGGAGGCGCTCCGCGTCTATGGCGCGCAGGTGATTGTGGCGGCGTCCCGGATGACCAACAGCGCCAAGCTGGCAACGCACCCGCTGCCGATTGCGGCGGGGAGCGAGGAGTGGGTCATCAAGTCGCTGGTCAAGGCCGTCATCGAGGAGGATCTGGTGGACGAAGCCGCGACCGGCGCCGCCCCGGAAGCCTTTGCCGCGCTGAAGGCGGCCGTGTCCGGCTTGCCGTGGGACGCGCTGACGGCCCGGACCTGCGTGACGCGGGAGACTGCGGTCGAGCTGGCGCGGCTGTATGCAGAAGCGCCGAAAGCCGTGATCCTCTGCGCCGAGGGCGTGACGCGGCAGGCCAACGGCTATGCGAATGTCCTGAATCTGGTGGACCTGGCCTGGGTCACCGGCAAGCTCACGAAGCCCGGCTGTGGCGTGAACGCGCTGGCCGAGGAGGCCAACGAGCAGGGGGCCGTGGATATGGGCGTCGCGCCCGAACTGTTGCCGGGTCAGGCGTCCTACGCGGACACGGCGGCCCGCGCCCGGTTCGGATCCGCCTGGAACGCCGCGCTGCCCGCTGCGCCCGGCGCGCCTCTCATGGAGATGCTCGAGCGCTGCCGGCGCGGCGAGATCAAGGCGCTGTACCTGGTGGGCGAGAATCCGCTCGCCACGCTGCCGGCGTCGACGGGCGTGCGCGAAGCGCTGGAGAAGGTCGAGCTGCTGATCTGCCAGGATCCCTTCCTGACCGAGACCGGGCGGCTCGCGCACGTGGTGCTGCCGGCCTGCACGTTTGCGGAGAAGGACGGCACCTTCACCAATCTGGAGGGCAAGGTGAACCGCGTCCGTCCCGCGCTGGATTCATATGAAGATGCGCATCCCGACTGGGAGATCTTCGCGGCACTGGGCACGGCGCTCGGCTACCCGATGGAATACGACGGCCCGCAGGCGGTGCAGAAGGAGATCATGAAGCTGCTGCCCGGGTATTACAATCTCGGTGAAGCCAGGCCCCTCACGGCCAACCCGACCGCCTACCTGCGCAATGGCTACGTGCGCGAGGTCGCGGCCCGGTACGCCGCGGGCGCGGCGTCCACCAAGGCCGACAGACCGTTTGCCTTATCCATCGGCCAAGTGCTCTATCATTCGGGGAAGCTTTCGACGCGCGCGTCCGGGCTGGTGCAGCTCTCTCCCAGCA
>JAUSHW010000145.1 GCA_030648395.1 Nitrospirales bacterium
TCGTGCAGCCGGGCATGCGGAACGACCAGCTCGCCGTCGTGGATGACCTCGTCCCCGTAAAACAGGAGATCAATATCCATGGTGCGCGGCCCCGAGCGCCGGTCGATGTCGCGGCCCAGACCCCGCTCCGTCTCCTGAAGAATGAGCAGGAGACGCCGGACCGGCAACTCGGTGTCCACCCGCGCCACCAGATTCACAAAGGCTCCGCCGACATCCCCCACCGGCTCCGTCTCATAGGCGGAGGCATGGGCGATCAGGCGGCTGTGCGGAAGCATGCCCAGCAGGCCGAGCGCCCGGGAGCAGAGATCGCGGCGATCGCCGAGGTTGGACCCGATGCCGATGTAGGCTTCAACCATGGTGTCAGAACCCGATTGTATCCATGCGCGAGACCGCTTCCAGCAGCCGTTCCTTTGTCGTGCAGAGCGTCAGCCGGACATAGCCTTCGCCCGCCTCGCCGAAGCCGTTCCCCGGCGTCGTGACAATGCCGGTCCTCTCCAGCAGAAGCGCCGTGAATTCCGCTGACGTGAAGCCCTTCGGCACCGTGACCCACACGTAGAACGCCGCGTGGAGGGGCTCCACCTCGAGGCCGATGCGCGCGAGCCCCGGCAGCAACGCATCCCGCCGCTCCTGATAGACCGCCCGGATCCCCTCGGCCAGGGCATCGCCGTCCCGCAACCCCACGATGCCCGCCTCCTGCACGGCCTGGAATACGCCGGAGTCCAGGTTGCTCTTGACCTTGCCGAGCCCGGCCAGCACCTGCTTGTTGCCGACGGCGAAGCCGATGCGCCAGCCGGTCATGTTGAAGGTCTTCGACAGCGAGTGAAACTCGACCCCGACCTCCTTGGCGCCGTCCGCCTCCAGAAAGCTGGGCGGCTTCCGCCCGTCGTAGTAGATCTCGGAATAGGCCGCGTCGTGGCAAACGATGATGTGGTGCTCATTCGCGAACTCGACCACGCGCTTGAAGAAGTCCTTCCCGGCCGTCACCGACGTCGGGTTGTTCGGGTAGTTCAGGAACATCAGCTTGGCCTTGCGCGCGACGTCCTTGGGAATGGCCTGCAGATCCGGCAGGAAGTGGTTGGCCTTCGTGAGCGGCATCATGTACGACGTGCCGCCCGCGAAGCTGGTTCCCACCGGATAGACCGGATAGCCGGGGCTCGGCACCAGCACCACGTCGCCCGGGTCCACAAAGGCGAGCGGCACATGGCCGATGCCTTCCTTCGAGCCGATCAGCGTCAGCACTTCGTCGGCGGGATCGAGCGACACGCCGAAGCGCCGCTTGTACCAATCGGCCACCGCCTGCCGGAAGCTCAGCATCCCTTCATAGGATGGATACTGATGGTGCTTGGGATTGCCCGCCTCCTGCCGCATCCGCTCGACGATCGGCGCGGGAGTGGGCAAATCCGGATCGCCGATGCCCAGATTGATGATGTCCGCGCCTCGGGCGATGGCCTTCTTCTTCATCTCATCGATGGCGGCAAACAGGTACGGTGGCAGGGTCTTGATCCGGCCCGCGGGCTCTATCGGAAATCCGGCCATTCGGTCGTGCTCCTTTCGGCGGAACTAAAGTTGGATACACTAGGGTACTGCATGGGCGGCGGAAAAGAAAAGGGGTTTTGACAGGCCTCCACTCGCATGTTAGCGTGCAGCATGTGCGGACGCTATAGCCTCACCACACCGGCCGACACCCTGGCCAAACATTTTCGGCTTTCGCACGTTCCCCCCGTCTCACCTCGCTACAACATCGCGCCGTCCCAGCCGATCGCCATCGTCAGAATCGGAAAATGGGGTCAGACTCGATTAAAACCAAACAGCCCTCCAACCAATATCTCAACCGACCGATTAATCGAGTCTGACCCCATTTTCTGGGAGTGGGCGCCGGTGCGCTGGGGGCTGATCCCGTCATGGGCGAACTACCCCGCCATCGGCAACAAGATGATCAATGCACGAGCCGAAACCGTGGCGGAGAAGCCGGCCTTCCGGGAAGCCTTTGCGCGCAGCCGCTGCCTGGTCCCCGCCGACGGCTATTACGAGTGGCAGCGGGAGGGCCGGATGGGGCAGCGGAAGCAGCCGTTCTATATCCGCCTGCGCGACGGGCGTCCCTTCGCCTTTGCAGGCCTATGGGAGCGTTGGGTGGAACCGGACGGCACGCTCGTTGAATCCTGCGCCATCCTGACCACCGAGCCGAATGAAGCGCTCAAGGATATCCACGACCGGATGCCGGTGATCCTGGCTCAGGCAGACTATGAGCAGTGGCTCGATCCCGCGGTTCGGCAGGCCCAGTTGCTGCAGCCGCTCCTCCGCCCCTACCCACCGGAGGACATGACCGCCTGTGCCGTCAGCCTCCGCGTTAACGACCCCGGCCACGACGACGCCGGCTGCATCGAACCGCTGTGATGTTTGAGAGTTACCGCGCCGGGAAGAATTTTTCGATGCGGATGCGGTCGCCGGAGATGCCGCGGGTTTTGAGGATGTCCTGGACTTCGTCGATCATCGACCCGTTGCCGGAGAGGTACCAGTGGGCGTCGGATGGAAGGGTCTTTTCGTGGCGGAAGATGTCGGCCAGCAGGCCTCGACGGCCGGCCCAGCAGGGCCCCGGCCGGGTGAGCGTCGGCACGTAACGGACGTTCTGATGGGCCTTCTCCAAGGCCCGGAATTCTTCCTCGTAGATGACGTCCGCTTCGGTGGCCGCGCCGTAATAGAACGTCATCGGTCGCCGGCTGCCCTGCTCCAGCAGATCGAGGATCATCGCCCGGCAGGGGCTCGTGCCGGTCCCCGTCGAAACGAAGATCAGCGGGCCGGTGCCGGCCTGATCCACGACGAACTCACCGAACGGCGGCATGAAGGACATCGTGTCGCCGACCTGGATGCCGCTCATGAACTCGGTGCCCTTGTAGCCGCCGACCAGCCTGGCGGCAATGGTGAAGGCATGTCCTTTGGAAGGTGGTGAGGCGATCGAATAGGTGCGCTTCAGGCGCTTCTCGAAAAAGCTGCCGCCCTTGACCGAGATCGTCTGCCCGGCGCGAAACTCCAGCGTCGGCGGATCCACCATCTCGAAAGTGATCTCACGGACATCGTGGCTGAGTTGCCGGATCGCCACGGCGCGGGCGAGATGCGCTTCGTCGATCATGGAGCGGCGGCGATGGTATTGCCGTTCAGATCGGCCTGGGCTCCCTCCTGCACGGAAATGGCGCCGCCGTTCTTGATGAGCCGGTTCCCCACGGCCGCGCCTTTGGACCCCGCCTGGAACACGACCGCGTCGTACAAGTTGTTCGTGATGACGTTGCCCTCGACGCGGACGTCCGACTTGCCCGCGACCGTGACCCCATAGTCGTTGTCGCGGATCTCGTTGCCCACCACTTCCCCCTGGGCATCCGAAAAGGATACGCCGGTGGTTTCGCTGCCGCCGAGCAGGCTGCGCTCGATGCGCACGTCCTTCGCCTGCTGGACGTACAGCAGCCCCTGAACGCGAATGTTGGCGAGCAGGATTTTGGTGCCGTTGAAAATGCCGACGGCCAGCCCGCCGTTTTGCGAGACGGTCAGATCGCGCACCTCGATGTCGTTCGCGCCGTACGGCCACTTGCCGATCCTGAACGCGCCCACCCGCTTCAAGCCGAGGATCGTGACCTGGTCGCGCGATTCGCCGATCAGCTTCAGCCGATCCTTGCTGTGCACGACCACGTCCTCCCGGTAGTTTCCGGATTTGATGAGAATCGTGTCACCCGGCAGCGCGTTGTCGATCGCCGCCTGGATCTCGGTATAGGCCCCGGAGCCGTCCTTGGCGACAATGACAACTCGTCCCGGCGAGGAGCCTTCGGCGTGCGCTGCTCCACCCGGCAGAAAAAGCCAGCTGCACGCCAGAGCCGTCAGGATCAGCCTTCGCCTCATCTGAACGCCGGGGTGCCCATCAGCCGTGCCATGTCCACCATCGCTTTGAATCCGGCGCGGCAGGACAGCGACTGCAGCTGACTCCAAAGGAACCCGCCTTCCTGCGGCGCGCCCGCCGATTTATTGAACTCCATGAGTATCTTGTCCGTCCTGCCGGATTCCGCATGGACCTGCATCCATCCGGTCATCAAATAGGCCAGGGCGTCCCCGAACACCACCGCCTGCGCGGCATCCAAACCCAGGCGCCTGCCGGCTTGATAGGCGAGCACGGCATACGCCTCACCGTGGTCCGCGTCCGCGAGCCGGACTTCATGGGCCTGAGACTGGGCGACCAGCTTCATGGTTGGATTCGCCGTTTCCTCCCCGCCCCGGATCGCCTGCCCGCGCAGGCCGGATTTCTCCAGCGTGAGCAGCCCCTGGACCGCCGCCACGGACAGCGCCGGAGGAAGGCTCTTGCGGTCCCGATCCGCGACAACGCGCCACTCCTCCAGGTTCAATTCGCCGATGTCGCCGGCGGCGGCAAGCGCCTTCCTGAACCGCGCCCATTCCAGCGCCAGTTGGGCTTGCATCGCATCATCGAGAAGGTGTGCACTCATACCGTGCGGAATTGTACAGACCTTTGTCGCGGGGATGCAATGTGCTATCGTTTGGCGATGTTGCGCGTGGGCCTGACAGGCGGGATCGCGACCGGCAAGAGCACCGTGTCACGGCTCTTTGTGGAGTGCGGCGCGCGCCTCATTGACGCCGACGTGCTGGCCCGTGAGGCCGTCGCGCCGGGCACACCCGCCTGCCGGGAGATCGCCGAGGCCTTCGGTCGCGGGATGCTGCGGGCCGACGGATCGGTGGACCGCGAGCGGCTCGGCGCGGCCGTCTTCGCAGACCCCTCCAAACGCGCGCGGCTGGAGGCCATCATCCATCCACACGTATTCGCGGAGGAGGAGCGTCTCTTCCGCACGATCGCGACGGAAGACCCTCATGCCGTCGTGCTATTCGATGCCGCCCTGCTCATCGAGACAGGAGCGCACAAACAGAAGGACCGCGTGATCGTCGTCACCGCCGATGAGCCGACCCAACTGCAGCGCCTTATGGATCGCAACAAGCTGACGGAAGAGGATGCCCGCCGGCGCATCCGCTCCCAAATGCCGCTGGCGGAGAAAGTGGCCGTTGCAGACCACGTGGTCGACGGCACGCTCCCCCTGGAGCAGCTCCGCAAAGAAGTCCGGATCCTCTATGAAAAGCTCACACGCCTGGCCTCGTAGGGGCGGTTCGCGAACCGCCCCTACAAACCGTCCCACAACCCCGGTATAATCACGCACCATGAACGAGCAGCCGCCCGACAAAGACAAACTCCTGGAGGCGATCATCAATTCGCCCTCGTACCGCCGGGCCGACGAAGACCTGGAATTTCTGAGCCGCGATGAACTGCGGGCGATCCGCCTGCAACTCGAATTGCTCAAGCCGGAGATGGCCCAGATCCAGGAGGGTATCCACTCCACCATCGTGGTGTTCGGCAGCGCGCGGCTCGTCGAGCCGGCCGAAGCGCGCGCGTGCCTGGTGCACGCGGAAGCCGCGCTCGCGCAAAAGCCGGCCGATCCGGACAGGCGGCAGGCCGTCGCCATCGGGCGCCGCCATCTCGCCCTGTCGCCATTTTGCGAGCAGGCCCGCGAGTTCGGGCGCATCGTCTCGTCAAGCTGCCAGGTCGACGGCCGCTGCGAATACGTGATCGTGACGGGCGGCGGGCCCGGCATCATGGAGGCGGCAAACCGGGGGGCCGCCGATGTCGGCGCCAAGTCCATGGGCTTCAACATCGCCCTGCCCCACGAGCAGCACCCCAATCCCTACATCACCCCGAACCTGTGCTTCCAGTTCCGGTACTTTGCCATCCGGAAAATGCACTTCCTGCTGCGCGCCAAGGCGCTGGTGGCCTTTCCTGGAGGCTTCGGCACAATGGACGAACTGTTCGAGGCTCTCACGCTCATCCAGACCGGCACGGTGACCGGCCTGACCGTGGTGCTGATGGGACGCGCCTTCTGGGACCGGCTCATCAACTGGCCCATGCTGATCGAGGAAGGCCTGATCAGCCCGAAGGACGCGCAGATTTTCCGGTACGCCGAAACCGCCCAGGAGGCCTGGGATATCATCTCGGCAAACCACCAGCCGTCGAAGCCGGCATGAAGATTTCCTTTCCATAGAGATCGCATTCTGATGAAGATCTCGTTCCATGGCGCGGCGCGCTCGGTCACCGGCAGCCGCCACCTCATCCAGACGAGAGGCGCGCAGGTCCTGCTGGACTGCGGCATGTTCCAGGGGCGGCGCCATGAGTCGGACGCCCTCAACCGCAACCTCGGCTTCGACCCGAAATCCGTGGACGCGGTGATCCTGTCCCACGCGCACATCGACCACTCCGGCGCGCTGCCCGTGCTCGCGCAGCGGGGGTTCCGCGGCAAGGTGCACATGACCCGCGCGACCGGCGACCTGACAGCGGTGATGCTGGAGGACTCCGCCCGCATCCAGGAAAGCGACTGCGCGTATGTAAACCGGAAGGAGAGCCGCCGGGGCCGGCAGTGCCGCCTCCCCTACTACAACGGCGACGACGTGCGCGCGATCGTCCGGCGGTTCGCCGGCGCTCGCTACGACGATGAAATCACCGTCCGTCCGCGGATCACGGCCACGTTCCACGACGCCGGCCACATCCTGGGGTCGGCGGCCATCCGGCTCACCGAGGCGGTGCGCGGGAATTCGACCACCGTCCTCTTCACCGGCGACCTGGGCCGCAAGCAGATGCCGGTCCTGCGTGACCCCGAAAGCCCTCCACCCTGCGACGCACTGATCATCGAGTCCACCTACGGCGATCGCCTCCACGAGGAAAGCGGGGACGCGGTGAAAGAGAAGATTCGTGAACTGGTCGCCCATGCGGTGGTGCACCGGAGCAAGATCATCGTGCCGGCCTTCGCGGTCGGGCGCACGCAGGACCTGGTCATGCGGATCAAGGAACTGGTCGCGGAGGGCCGCATCGATCCGCTGCCCATCTACATCGACTCGCCGCTCGCGGTCAAAGCGACGGACATCTTCCGGCAGCACCCGGAGTGCTACGATGAGGAGACCTTCCGGACGTTCACCTCCCAGGGCGATCCCTTCGCCGCCCGCTACATCCACTACGTCTCCTCGGTGCAGGAAAGCATCAAGCTCAACGCCATGAAAGGGCCCTGCATGATCATCGCGGCGTCGGGTATGTGCGAGGGCGGGCGCATCCTCCACCACCTCAAGCACGCCATCCAGGATGAGGCAAACATCATCGCGATCGCGGGCTTTCAGGCAGAGCACACGCTGGGACGGAAGCTCGTGGAGGGATGGGACACAGTGTCGATCTACGGCGTACCGACGCCGCGCCGCGCCAGGATCGTGCGGTTCAACGGGCTCTCCGCCCACGCGGACCGCAACGACCTGCTGGCCTACGTGCGGGCGATCACGCCGGCGCCCGCCAAGGTGTTCGTGGTGCACGGCGAGGAAAAGCAGTCGCTGTCGCTCGCCGCCGCGATCCGGGCCGAGCACGCCGGCATGGAGGTGATCGTGCCGGAGCCGGACTCCACTCACGAACTCTAAAATGTGTTAAATTCCCAATATGCGCAACGTCATCATCATCGGATCGGGGCCGGCGGGGCTGACCGCCGCGATCTACGCGGGGCGGGCCAACCTCTCGCCTCTCTTGATCGAGGGCGCGCAAGCCGGCGGCCAGCTCACCCTCACCACCGAGGTCGAGAACTACCCCGGCTTCCACCACGCCATCATGGGGCCCGACCTCATCAAGGAAATGCGCGCCCAGGCCGAACGGTTCGGGACGGAATTCCTGCGCGGCGATGTCTCCGCCGTGGACTTCAAACGCTCGCCCATCACCCTGACGATCGACGGCGAGCAGACCATCGAGACCCGCGCCCTCATCATCGCGACCGGCGCCTCCGCAAACATGCTGGGACTGCCGTCCGAGCGTCGGCTGATCGGGCACGGCGTCTCAACCTGCGCCACCTGCGACGGATTCTTTTTCAGGGGCAAGGAACTTGTGGTGGTCGGCGGCGGCGACGCCGCGTTGGAGGAGGCGACGTTCCTCACGAAGTTCGCCACCAAGGTCACGGTGGTGCACCGCCGCGATCAGCTCCGCGCGTCCAAGATCATGCAGGACCGCGCCAGGAAGAACCCGAAGGTCGGCTTCATCTGGAACGTGGCGGTCGAGGAAATCCTTGGCGATCCGCTGGTCACCGGCGTGCGGCTCCGTGACGTCAAGACCGGCACGGTCACCGAGAAGCCCTGCAACGGCGTCTTCGTAGCGATCGGCCATTCACCCAACACCACACTATTCGCAAGCCAACTGGACTTGGACGAGAAGGGCTACATCAAGACACACGACGGCACCCACACCAGCCTCCCCGGCGTGTTCGCCGCGGGAGACGTCCAGGACCACCGGTATCGCCAGGCCGTCACCGCCGCCGGCTCCGGCTGCATGGCCGCCATCGACTGCGAGCGCTATCTGGAAGCAATGGGACATTGACTTGTCATTGCGAGCGAAGCGAAGCAATCTCATGTGCTTGATGAACGAGATTGCTTCGTCACTTCGTTCCTCGCAATGACATAAATGCATGCATTACATCATCGCCCATTACCACGAGCTGGCCCTGAAGGGCCGCAACCGGCCCATGCTGGTGGACCGCCTCGTGCGAAATATCCGGGAAGGCCTGCGGGGGATCGGCCGCTGCCGCGTCGAGAGCATGGCCGGCCGCATCAGGATTTCACTCGACGACCCCTCCCAGTGGTCCACGATCAAGCCCCGGATCGACGCGACGTTCGGTCTCGCCAACTTCGCCCCTGCGCACCTCGTGTCGAGCGACGTCGACACGATGAGCGCGGCGATCTGTGAGACCGTGCAGAGCCTCACGTTCCACACGTTCCGTGTCACCACCAAGCGGGCCGACAAGACCTACCCGCTGACCTCCATCGAAGTGGACCGCCACGTCGGCGCCGCCGTCGTGGAGCGGACCGGCGCGCACGTCAGCCTGGGCAAGCCGGAAATGACCATCTTCATCGAGATCCTGGGGACGAGCGCCTACTACTACTGCGAACGGTTCCCCGGCGCCGGAGGCCTGCCGGTCGGCATGTCCGGCAAGGTGGCCTGCCTGCTGTCGGGCGGCATCGATTCGCCGGTCGCCGCCTGGCGCATGATGAAGCGCGGCTGCCGGGCCGTCTTCATCCATTTCCACGGGCACCCGTTCGTCACCCGCGCCTCCGCCGAGAAGGCCGAGGAGCTGGCCAGGCATCTCACGCGCTACCAGTATCATTCCAGCCTCCACCTGGTGCCGTTCGGG
>JAUSHW010000115.1 GCA_030648395.1 Nitrospirales bacterium
GCAAAGAAAGCTTCTTCAACAGCATCAGCTCCAAGATCGCTCCGACCTCCAAGCTTACGGATCCTAGGAAAATCATCATTCCGGAGAATCTCCGCGGCCATTGACTCGAATTTTCCCCAGTCAAGCGGTCCTATTAGCGCAAGTTCTATTGCGTCACGATTGATCATTCGGACCTAAATCGAGTAGTGGAACTGAGGTTTGGCGCCGAGGGCTTCGGCGAGGACGCCGCGGGTTTTCAGTTCAGTGATGATCTGCGCGGCGATCGCCTCGTAATCCTTCGGCCCTGGGAAAGCCAGATCGGTGTTGGGAGGAGGCTCCTCCTCTGCCTTGGACATGTGCACGGCGATGACGGGCGTTGGGTGGACCAGCGTGCGGATCGCCTGATGGTCGGCCCCGCCGAACGCGTTCGTGGTGGACACCACGATCAGGCCCGTGTCGATCAGCAGCCGTGCCACCTCGCCGAACCGCCGGACGGTCTCCTTGGTGTCTTCTTCCGCCATGTCCGCATCCAGGCCCCGACGCAGGTTGGCGCCGTCCAAGAGATAGGAGTGGCGGCCGTCGGCCACGAGCTGTCCTTCCAGGCGCCGAGCCAGGAAGGATTTGCCGGTGTAGCGCCCGCCGGTGATGAGCACCAACGCGGCGCGATGGCCGAAGTGCCTTGCGCGATCGTCGGCGCCCACGTCGCCCTTGACCCACGCGATGTCGCGCTGCCGGGCTTCCTCGCGCAGGACGGTGTGCTCGTCCGTGACCATCTCGGTCATGATCCCGCCGCCGGAGACGTCGTACTGGTCCACCAGGACAAAGCGGCCGGTGACTTCGGAGTCGCTGTAGAGGTCGAACGCAATCGGCGCTTTCGTGCGGATCGTCAGCTCGGCCACTTCGTTCCGGCCGACGATCGTCCGGGTCTCGCGGGACGCCAGGTCGGACGCGTCGATGATCCGGTGGATGATGGCCACCTCGCACTCCACCTCGCGGGTCGCCAGCCGCAGCAGGTATTTCTTGCCCACCTCGAGCGGGTGCCGTCCCATCCAGAAGAGGTTGCATCGAAAGGTGGTGGAGACCAGCGGCGCCGAATCCTCGCGCGAGGCGATTTCGCCCCGCTCGATGAAAATCTGCTCGTCCAGCGTGATGCCGGTGGACTGGCCGGCTGTCGCCTCCGTCGGAACCGGTTCCACGTTGAAGGCCTCGACCGTCTTGACGAGGGCCGACTTGTTCGACGGCGAGAAGACCAGGCGGTCGCCGACCTTGACCCGTCCCGCGGCGATGCGGCCGGCGATGACCCGGCGCGCGTCGAATTTGTACACGTCCTGCACGGGGAAGCGCAGAGGCTGCTGCTCGCGCGACGTTTCTTTGCGGAACAGGCCGAGGCTGTCCAGCACCGTCGTGCCGCCGTACCAGGGCATGTTCGCGCTCTTGTTCGCGATGTTGTCCCCGAGCTTCGCGCTGACCGGCACGAACCGCTCCGGCGTCACCTTCAGCTGGCTCAGGAACTCCCGGTACTCCTTTTCGATGGCCTCGAACACGTCCTGCCGGTAGCCGACCAGATCCATCTTGTTG
Source organism: Nitrospirales bacterium (assembly GCA_030648395.1). Classification (GTDB taxonomy): domain Bacteria; phylum Nitrospirota; class Nitrospiria; order Nitrospirales; family NS-4; genus SCTG01. The sequence goes on from JAUSHW010000115.1 coordinate 1,558, forward strand.
ACCACGACGGCCACCTGGCGGATGCCGAGCAGGGAGAGCAGGTAGCCGTGCTTCTTCGACTGCTCCTTGATGCCTTCCTGGGCGTCGATGACCAGGAGGGCCGCCTCGGCGCGCGCCGCGCCGGAAATCATGTTTTTGAGGAACTCCTTGTGGCCCGGCGCGTCGATGATGATGTAATGGCGGTCCTGCCACTTAAAGAACGTGCGGGCGGTGTCGATCGTGATGCCCTGTTCCTGCTCCTCCAGAAAGGCGTCAAAGAGGAAGGCATACTCGAATGCCTTGCCCTGCTGGCGGCAAATGTCCCGGACCTTGTCGAGCTTGCCTTCCGGGAGCGAATTCGTGTCCGCGTAGAGACGGCCGAGCAGCGTGGACTTGCCGTGGTCCACGTGCCCCACGATGACGATATTCAAATGCTCCGTTGGTCTGGCGATCGCGGTTGCCATTTACATATACCCGTCTTTGCGGAGCAGCTCCATCCCGCGGCCCTCGTCCTGGGCGCGGCCGGACCGCTCGGCCACGGTCGTCTTGCGTAGCTCCTCGATGATCTCGTCCACGGTCCTGGCGGTGGACTTGATCGGGGTCGTGCAGGGCGCGCAGCCGAGGCTCCGGTAGCGGGTCCCCTCGCCCTTGTCGAAGTAGAGATCGATGATCGGGATGTTCTCGGCCCGGATGTATTCCCAGATGTTGATCTCGGTCCAGTCCAGCAGGGGATGGATCCGGATGTGCGTGCCTTCGGGGAACGTCGTCTTGAACTGGTCCCACAGCTCCGGCGGCTGCTCGCGGAAGTCCCAGTCCCCGTGCTTGTCGCGAGGGGAGAAGTAGCGTTCCTTGGCGCGCGTCCCTTCCTCGTCGGCCCGCACGCCGAGGATGATGCCCTGGTAGCCCTTTTCGGCGATGAGATTCTTGAGGCCGTTGGTCTTGAGGGCGGTGCAGCACTCGACGCGGCCCAGCGTCGGGTTCATCCCCTTGGCCAGGGCCTCCTTGTTCTGGCCGATGACCAGCTCCAGCCGCCACTCGCGGGCGAACCGGTCCCGGTACTCGATCATCGCCGGGATCTTGTAGCTGGTGTCGATGTGGAGCAGCGGGAAGGGGACGTGCCCGAAGAATGCCTTGCGGGCGAGCCACAGGAGCACCGTGGAGTCCTTGCCCATGGACCACAGCATCGCGAGGTTGTCGAAGTGCTTGTACGCCTCGCGAAAGATGTAGACGCTCTGGTCTTCCAGTTGACGGAGATGTGAATTCATCATGTTATTTGGGGTGCAGCCCGCACTCGGTCTTGGCCTGGCCGGCCCAGCGGCCGGCCCGCGGGTCCTCTCCGGGCATCACGGGGCGGGTGCAGTAGGTGCAGCCGATGCTCGGATAGTTCCGGTCGTGCAGCGGGTTGTACGGCACGTCGTGCAGCTTGATGTAGGCCCAGACGTCCTCGACCGTCCACCTGGCCAGCGGGTTGAATTTCACCAGCTGGAACTTCGGGTCCCATTCGACCAGCCCGGCGTTCGCGCGGGTGGGCGCCTGGTCGCGGCGGATGCCGGTGATCCAGGCCTTGTAGCCTTTCAGAACCCGCGTGAGCGGCTCCACCTTGCGCTGGTTGCAGCACTCGTCGGGCCGGCGCTCCCAGAGCTTGTCGCCGAATGTTTCGGCCTGCCGTTCGGGCGTGAGGAGGGACTTCACCTGGATGGGCGCGATCCCGTACTTCGCGATCAGCCGGTCGCGCGTCGCATAGGTTTCCGCGAACAGGAAGTCCGTGTCCAGGTAGAAGAGCGGCGTCCCGGGGTTGATCCGGTGCGCCATGTCGATCAGCGCGACGTCTTCGGCGCCGAAGCTGCTGGCCAGCACGATGTCCGGGAAGTGCGTCCCGATGGCGTACGCGAGGAGATCGTGCGGGGCCTTGGCCTCGAACGAGTCGCTGAGCGCCTGCAGGGCCGTCAGGTCTGGCGTGGCGGGGGCAGGCGTCATCCGACCTTTTCCACGGTGACCTTGAAGAAATTATCCGCCGGCGCTTCCGCCAGGACCTTCTGGCCGTCGTTCCGCAGCGACTGGGGCACGTTCTTGATCGGCTCGCCCGCGTCCAGCCAGACTTCCAGGATTTCGCCCTCGTCCATCATCTCGAGCTTGAGCTTCGTCTTGACGTAGTTGATCGGGCACATGACGCCGCGCAGGTCCAACGTCGTGACGGGCTTCGAGGAAGACTCCGAATCGGGAGCCGCAGGGCTTGGCATGGCGCATTCTCCTGTTGCCTGTTTCTCGTCCAGCTCCTTCTGTTTGAGGCTCTGGCTCATGTCTTCCGTGAGGACTTTGCAGGCCTCGACGAAGCCTTTCGCATAGGCCATTTTTTCGGCGGCGAAGGCGGCCGTGGTGTTCTGGGGGCCCAGGTCGCCGATGTTCGCGGACGGCGCGGCATAGGCTTTCGCGATGCGTCCCGTCACGCCGAACAGGCGCTCGAACTCGCTGAAGGTCTCAGCGTCGGTGTTGGGATCGATGCCTTCCGGAACCAGCACCGCCTTGGCGGCCGCCAGCACGGCCCGATAGGCCTTGTTCAGCGCGGTGGCATGCTGTGCCTTCCCCTCGAGCAGCCGGGCCTGGTACAGCTCCTGCTCGGCTTCGAGGATGCGGTTCTCGATCATCTCCAGCGCCCCTCCCGCGCACTCACCGGGGCCGAGGTCCTCCAGGATGAATTCGTCCTCGCCTTCCCAGTCGAAGTAGTACGAGGGATCCTGCTCGAAGGGCGGCACGATGGTGAAGGGGATGAGCTCCTCTTTGAGCCGGGCCTTGCCGGTGCGCTCGATGAAGTCCAGGAGCCGCTCGCCCTCGCGGCGGTGCTGCCGCCAGAAGTCCAGGAGGTGCGAGACGGCTGCCGGGACGTTTTTGGCCGGCAGCTTGATCGTCATCTGGCCGATCTTGGGCACGCCGTCGATCCGCCCGCCCAGGTGCAGCTCGTAATGCGGCGCAAAGTGCTCGCCCATCCGCTTGCCGACGCCGTGGAGCCCGATGGTCGAGATGTGGTGCTGGGCGCAGGAGTTGTGGCAGCCGCTGATCTTCACCGACTCGTTCCGCAGATCCTCCGGGACCTTGCCGGCGGGGAAGACCTCGGCTAGGGCGCGCGCCAGTCCTTTGGACGACGTGATCCCCAGGCCGCAGGTGTCTGTGCCGGGGCAGGCGATGATGTCCTCGACGAGTTCGGCGCCGGGGTCGCCGAGGTTGGCGGCGACTAGGCGCTCGTACAGGGACGCCACTTTGTCGTTCGGCACCCAGCGGATGCAGAGGTTCTGCTGGATCGTGGTGCGGATGTTGCCGTTGGCGAACTCGTCGATGAGATCCGCCACCTTGGCCATCTGCGCGGAGGTGAGGTCGCCCATCGGAAGCCGGATGAAGGCGGTGGCGAACCCCGGCTGCTGCTGCAGGACGACGTTCGTGCGCCGCCACATTTCAAACGGCGTTTCTGCATGGCCGTTGCCGCCGGGCCCGCCGTTGCCCTTGGCGCCGTTTCCGCCGTTCGGCCGGATCGGCTGAATCAATTGCGGCGCGGCGTCGGCAATGGTCGGCAGGTTCAACTGCCCGTTGTAGCCCTTGCGAAGGACGGCGTACTCGGCCTCGAACCGGCGCTTGAATTCCTCGAAGCCCAGCTTCTCGATGACGAACTTCATCCGCGCCTTGTTGCGATTCTTGCGATTGCCCAGGTTGTCGAAGACCTTGATCATGGCGTCGCAGGTGGGCAGCAGGTCCTCCATCGGCATGAACTCGTGCAGGAGGAACGCGATCCGCGGCGCGGAGCCCAGCCCGCCGCCCGCGGTCACGCGGAAGCCGATGGTGCCGTCCGGGTTTTTCGCCGCCAAAAAGCCGAGATCGTGGATGGGCGTCATGGCGCAGTCGTGCCGGCACCCGGA
>JAUSHW010000169.1 GCA_030648395.1 Nitrospirales bacterium
GGCATGTCCAACTCGTGCAGCGCGACGCCGACCACACTGAGAATAGCCAGCGCGGAGAGGCTGAAGACCACTCGCTGCCACGCCTTCATGGGACCCGGCAGGGCCGTCATGATTCCTCCGGCTCTCCCAGCAGGGCCTCGACGAAGGCCTCGGGGTCGAAGGCCTGCAGGTCGCCCACGCCCTCGCCGACCCCGACGTACCGCACGGGAAGCCCCAGGTCGCCGGCGATGGACAGCACGATGCCGCCCCTGGCCGTCCCGTCGAGCTTGGCCAGCACCACGCCGGTCACGCCGATCGCCTCGTGGAACTGCCGCGCCTGCGCCAGGCCGTTCTGGCCGACCGTGGCGTCCAGGACCAGGAGCACGTCGTGCGGCGCGCCAGGCAGCGCCTTGCCCAGTGTGCGCTTGACCTTGCGGAGCTCCTCCATGAGATTGGATTTCGTGTGCAGGCGTCCGGCCGTGTCCACCAATACGATATCGGCCTTGCGCGCGAGGGCCGCCACCACGCCGTCGTAAGCGACGGCCGCCGGATCGCCGCCCGCCTGGTGCCGGATCACGTCCGCGCCGACGCGACGCCCCCAGATTTCCAGTTGCTCGCCGGCGGCCGCGCGGAAAGTATCGCCCGCCACGAGCACCACGCGCTTGCCGGCCTTCACGAACTGCCCCGCGAGCTTGCCGGCCGTGGTGGTCTTGCCGACGCCGTTCACGCCGAGGAGCAGGATCACGTGAGGAACGGCCGTGACCGGCTCGGCCTGTTTGCCCGCCCGTAGGCGCTCCGTCATCACCTTTTTCAGAACGGCCCGGACCGAAGACGCGTCCGCCTCCCCCGCCTGCCGGACCGACTCCCTCACGGCCTCCATCAAGACGGACACGGAGGCGGCGCCCACGTCGGCAGACAGCAACGCGGCCTCCAATTCCTCGCAGAGCTCCGGCGTGATTTTGCGGCTGCCCGGCAGAAGGCGCCGGATGGCCCCCAGCAGACCCTCGCGGGTCTTCGCCAGCCCAAGCCCTAATCGACTCAACACACCCATTCAGTTGCCTTTGCCTCGAATCGCGCGGAGCACCGCCTTTTCCTTGCGGGCCATCAGGAGAGCGTCGCGTTCGCTCCGCTCGTGATCGTAGCCGAGCAGATGCAGGACGCCGTGCACAAGCAGCCGCGCCACTTCATCGCGCAGACTGTGCCCCAGCTCCGCCGCCTGCCGTTTCGCGGTCGGCATCGAGATGACCACGTCGCCGAGTACCATTGGAACGCGGCTCAGCCGAGACTTCGCAATGTCGCACCCGCCCGCCCCGGACGCGCCGGGACGCGTCCTTGGCCCGAGGGAAGCCGCAGGCGCTGGCGACCGACGCTTGGAAGGCCAGATCTCATGCATTGGAAAAGCCAGCACGTCGGTCGTCCGATCCTTTTTCCGGTAGCGCTGATTGAGGGTGCGCATGCGCCGATCGGAGACCAGCACCAGGCTCAGTTCCGCCGACTCGACGTGGGCGGCCGCCAGCACGGCCTCGGCCGTCCGGCCCAGCCAGGCACAGTTGACGGCCACGGCGCGCTGACGGTTCTGCAGGAGGACGGGCACTGGGTCAATCAGAGTGTTTGGCGGAACGCCTGGAATCTTTGCGTGGGGGCTGCTTCTCGTCGTGCCGCTGATAGGCCACGATGATGTCCTGCACCAATCGGTGCCGCACCACGTCTTTCTCGGAGAAATAGACGAACGCGATCCCGGGGATGCCCGACAGAATGTCCCGCACCTCGATCAGGCCGGAGACCCGCCCCTGCGGCAGGTCCACTTGCGTGATGTCGCCTGTCACGACCGCCTTCGAGTTGAACCCCAGGCGGGTGAGAAACATCTTCATCTGCTCGGAGGTGGCGTTCTGGGCCTCGTCCAGAATCACGAACGAGTCGTTGAGCGTGCGACCGCGCATGAACGCCAGCGGAGCGATCTCGATTTCGCCGCGCTCGATCAGCCGGTTGGCCCGCTCGAGATCGAGCATGTCATACAGCGCGTCGTAGAGCGGCCGCAGGTAGGGATTGACCTTCGCGATCATGTCGCCCGGCAGGTAGCCGAGCTTCTCGCCGGCCTCCACGGCGGGCCGCGCCAGAATGATCCGGCTGACCTCGCGCCGGCAGAGGCTGGCCACCGCCGCCGCCATGGCCAGGTACGTCTTGCCCGTGCCCGCCGGCCCGATGCCCAGGACCAGATCGTGCGCGCGAATGGCTTCGAGATAGCGCTTCTGCGTGGGGGTCTTGGGAAGAATCGTCCGCTTGGCGGTGCTGACTTCCACTGTCCCGCGGGCGCCACGACCGGTCTCCGTCGGGGCGGCAGAGTCCTCCCCGCCCTTGAACGTGCGGATGGCGAACTCCACGTCGTCGGGACGCAGCACCAGCCCCTCGCCCATCATCGTCGTGAGCCCTCCGAGCAGGCGCTCCCCGCCCCGCACGGCCTCCGGTGGGCCTTCGAGCAGGACCTCTTCGCCCCGGGCGGACACCCGGATGCCGAAGGCTTCCTCGATCATTTTCAGATGAACGTCCCGGCTGCCGAACAGGCTGGCGGTGTCAATGCCTTCTTTGAGTTTAACCTTGAGGAGGGCTACCTTGGACAAGCTATTGGCCCGGCGGGGGTTCGGGAGGACGCTGCGCGTCGAGGTCGAACTCCTGCTGGGTCACCTCGTTGTCGCTATCCTTCGCGGCGATCACGATGTGGTGCTTGCCGGCGCTCTGCGGAGTCAGCTTCCAGACGATCTGCCTGGTCTTCGGGTCCAGCGTCATGCCCGGAGGCCCCTGCTTGAGCTCAAGCGTCACGGGGTCCTCGTCGGGATCCTCCACGACCACGGCGTAGAGGTACTGGCCGTCCTTGAACTCGGCCGGCGGAACCGACGTGAAGCGAGGAGGGGAATTGATAATGGTCACCGGCAGACCCGCATGGCCCTCCCGCGTCGCCTTCCCATCGGATGCGGTGATCAGGACTGCCAGCACGTCCTTCTTGCGGAAGTCCTTGGTGTCGAGCGTGTCGGCCTTCGCATCCGGAACGACCTTGTCGTTGCGGAACCATTTATAGGAGAGGATGATCGGATCACCTTCGGCATCTCCCGCCGTTACCCTGGTCTTGAGTTGATCGCCCCGATGCAGCGGGACCGGCTCCATCTGGATTTCCGCAATTTCAGGAGCCGTATTGCCCACCGTCACAGGATTGGCTTCGAAGACCGGCCCGTCCGCCTTGCCATCGTTGGGCGTCACCGTCACCCGGATACTGTCGCCCTTTTTCAGCGCCTCCACCAGGAATTTCGGTTCGGTCGCCCCCGGAACGGGCACGTTATTGACGAACCACTGATAGCGGTAGGTGATCTGACCGCCGCTCCCGCCTTCGCCCTGCGCCTCGACACGAAGCAATGAATCGAGGGTCACATCCACGGGGAAAATCCTGGCGGACGTGACGAGAGGAACCGCGCTGCCGGACACGGCGCCGCCCGCAACAGCCGGCGCCCCTCCTTTTGAAGGAGCCGGCGCCTGCGAGGTCGGCTCCGCCGTACAGCCCGACAGGGCCAGCAGCAAAGCAAGGGGCGCCGCGAACGCGGCGCCCCGCCCAATGATTGTCAACACCAGGTGACGCGTACCTCCACCTCCCTACAAGTCACGCCACGACAGCATCCGGCTCCAGGCCTGCATCGCCGTCTTGCCGCAGTTCTGCCCCAGCACGCCGGTGCTCGACTGAATGTAGACGGTGGTCCGTCCAGAGCACCCCGCGCTACTGGACGATCCCGAGGTCCCGGTTCCCTGCGCGCCGAGCTGGATGGCGGCCTGCGACGGCAGGCCCTCCCCGAGCGAGACCCTTTTATTCACCAGCGTGTGGCCGCCCGAAGTCGTCGTGCCGACAGCCGAGTCTTTATACGGACCACCGGTCTGGTAGAACACGGCATAGAGCCGTCCTGTCCCCGAAGCCGTGCAGATATCGTTGACCGGAGTGAAGCTCGTGAAGAACAGCGTGCCTCCGACCAGCGTCCCGGGGTTGAGATTCC
>JAUSHW010000175.1 GCA_030648395.1 Nitrospirales bacterium
TCCCTGGACCACATCCAGGAATTGTTCCGTGTCTTTCTGGAGGCCGAGGACGGAATCCGGACCAGCCAGCATCCGTGGTACGTCGTGGAGATGGCCGTCGTGCGAGCCTGTCGCGTTGGGAGCGAACAGGCCGGCATGCCGCCCGCGCGCCCGGATGCCAGGGCGCCGTCCCCACCGGCAAAAGCCGCCCCGCAGTCCGCGCGCCCTGCCGCGCCTCCGGTCCCCCAAGCGGCCGTGCCCCAAGCGGCACCGTCGGCGCCGGCTGAACGTACGCGGCCGCCGGAACGTTCGTCGCAGGCCGGCCAGGCCGCTGCTCCCCCGCCGCAGGCCAGCTCTTCAGAACCGGTTGCCTTGGTGTGGGAGGACGTGGTGGCGCGGGTGCAGGCCGAGCGGCCCAACATCGGTGCGTTTCTCGAAAATTCGACGCTGGTCGGCGTTGTGGGCGACATGGTGACGATCGGGTTTCCCGCGTCGGCCGGCGTGTCGATGAAGATGCTCCAGCAGGAGGCGTCCCAGCAGGCAGTGGCGGACGTCTGCGCGGCGCTGGCGGGCCGGCGCGTCCGGTTGCGTCTGGTCGTGCTGGAGGAAGGGGCACAGGCGCCGACGGTGGCGGATCTTCGGCGTGATCGCGCCGCGAAGACGGAGGGCCACCTTCGCGAGGAGGTGCTGGCTAATCCGCTCGTGAAGGAGGTCCTGTCGGTCTTCGGCGGCGAGGTCAAGGACGTGCGGCGAAACCAGGCCCGGGCGGAGCGGGAGAGCAAGGGAGACTGAGATGTCCAACAAGGGAATGTTCGGAGGGATGGGAAATCTCGGCAACATCATGAAGCAGGCCCAGGCCATGCAGGAGCGTCTCGCCAAAGTTCAGGCGGAGGTGGCGACAAAGACCGTGCAGGCGTCGTCCGGCGGGGGCATGGTGAGCGTCGTGGCGAACGGCGGGCTGGAGATTGTCTCGGTGAAGATCGATCCGGAAGTCGTCAAGGCCAACGATGCCGACATGCTGCAGGACCTCGTGGTCGCCGCCACGAATGAGGCGCTCCGGAAGGCGCGCGAAATGGTGGCGGAGGAAATGAAGGGGGTTACGGGGGGGCTCCAGATCCCCGGCCTGCTCTGACAATGAAGCGGTATGGCATTCTCGATGCGCTGGTGCGGGAACTGGCCGGCCTGCCAGGGATCGGCCGGAAGACCGCCCAGCGGCTGGCGTTCCACATCCTCAAGCAGCCGAGCGAAGACGCCGACCGCCTTGTCCAGGCGATCCGCGCGGTCAAGGAGCGGTTGGGGCTGTGCCGCCAGTGCCGCAACATCGCCGAGGGCGAGCTCTGCGACATCTGCCTGGACCCGTCCCGCGACGCGACGCGGCTGGTGGTGGTGGAGGATGTCACCACGCTGCTGACGTTCGAGCGGACGGGTGGGTACCGGGGGCTCTATCACGTGCTGGCCGGGGCGCTCTCTCCCCTGGACGGTGTGGGGCCGGGCGACATCAAGGCGCAGGACCTCGTGGATCGGGTTGCGCAGAGCAAGGTCGAGGAGGTGATCGTGGCCACGTCTCCGACCATCGAGGGAGAGGCCACGGCCATTTACCTGTCTCGCCTGATCAGGCCCCTGGGGATTCACATCAGCCGGATTGCCTGCGGGGTGCCGGTGGGCATGGATCTCGAGTATGCCGACGAGGTGACCTTAATCAAGTCGCTGGACGGCCGCCGGGAAATCTAGCGACCGCTATTTCGCCGCTTTTCGCAACACTTCGATCCGTTTCTTCGCCTTCTCAATTCGTTCTTGCTCGCCCGGGGTATCCTCCGTGTAGGCGAGATAATTCTCGTAGGCCGTGAGGGCCCGGCGCGGCTGGGTGTCCTCGATGATTTCCGCCAGGTTGAAATGCGCGTTCGCGTAGTTCGGCTTGAGGCCGATGGCCGTCTGGAAGGCTTCCGTCGCCCGCGGCTTGTCCCCCATGAGCGCGTGCACTTTCCCGAGATGATTGACCACTTCCGGGATCGCCGGCCGGATCTTCAGGGACGTTTCCATGGCGGCCGCCGCCTGCGGCAGGAGGCCCTTGTCCCGATAGGACAGTCCCAGACGGTGATGGGCCTCGGCTTGATAGAGTGGCTCGCTCAGGCCGATTTCGATGGCGCGCTGGTAGGCCTCGAGGGCCACGTCAACCGCTTTCTCCCCGCACAGGCCGAAGTGGGCGACCTCGCCCTTCGAGAAATGCTGGCGGCCGATGAAGTCCCGGCTCTCGCTGTCGCCCGGCCCGTAGGCGGGCCGTGGCGCGGCTTCAGCCGGCGGGAGGATGCGGCGGAGATATTCCGGTTTGTACGGAGAGAGCAAAGGGGCATAGGAGGTCAGCACGTTCGAATCGACAAAGAGCATCGGCCGGTCTTTCTGCGTGACCACGATGGCTCGCCCGCTCACGCGCGCGCCCTGGTCGCCGTAGAAACGTCCCGAGCGAAGGCCGGGGGTTCTTCCCGAAGCTCCTGCCGGCAGGAGAAATTCCGTGGGGATTTGCTTGGCTATCCAGGCCGCGTAATCGGGCTGGCCGGCGAGATCGAGTCCTTCGTAGAGGATGCCGATATAGCCGACGAGGAGGCCTCGGTCGTCGAAAAACAGATGGTATTCGCTCTCGCGGCCGGCCGTCTGGCGGTAGGCGGTGATTTCTTCGCCGAGCCCCCAGGGGGCGCGCTCGGTCCGGCGTCCCGCTTCGTTCATCAGGACGGTTTCCCGGCGGTCGCACAGGTTCCAGGCGGGAGGCGGTGTGATACGGGGAGCGGGTGGCCCTTGAGCAGGAGGTTCCGAGGGGCCGCCGCCGCATGCTGCCAGCAGGCAGAGAAGGCCCCCCGCGATCACGCAGGAGCAGAGCGACCTGAAGGTGCCGAAAACCAGAGGACTACAACGGGCGGCTTATTGAGCCGGGGGCGATTGCGCTTCCCGTGCCTTTTTCGCTTCCTGGTACTGCTGGTACTGATAGTAAAACGTGTCGTAGCTGTACTGGGACTTGGGGAAGCGTTGCCGGGCCAGATTGTCCTGGTTGGTGTAGCCCCAGAACTCGGGCTCTTGCGCTGACAACAGATAGAGCGGTTGGTTGATGATGAGATCGCCGGCGATGCCCAGGGGATTCAGCAGGAACGCGAACCACCGCAGGGGGTACCCGCCGTCCCAATCCCGAGTGATCAGTCCTTCATCAATCCCGACGGGCAGGTCCTGCGGCCTGGGTGCGGGATACACGTCTGGGGACATTCCCGCGGAGTTGGCGCAACCGGAGAGGCCCAGCGCTGCCACCAGCAGGATCGCCATCAAGTTTCGTGTGAATAGCATGTCCAGCCTCCATTCCATCAAACTGGTATCACTGGCAAGGAGTGTATCAAAAGACACCCTTACTGTCTAGGAAAAAAAATCAAAGAACACTGGAGGTATTGCATATCCGGGACGTTTGATCGAAGTCCCGGTCCAGCAAGCTCGGAGTGGTGGGCGATGCAGGTCTTGAACCTGCGACCTCTTGCGTGTGAAGCAAGCGCTCTCCCCCTGAGCTAATCGCCCCAATTCCGTCACCGGAAAAGCCAAATGACCGTAGCATAACGACTATGGGCAGTCAATAAACGAGCGCCCTACAAAGCCTGTAAAACGAAGCACTTGAGGTACTCGCTCTCCGGCATTCCGAGGAGTCCCGGATGGTCGCGCCCCTGGGTGCCCTGCGCAACGAGTCTCACGGTGCGGCGGACGTCTCCTGCGGCGTCGGTGAGGAGTTGCCGGAACTGTTCGGCGCTCAGGTGGTGCGAGCAGGAGCAGGTGATCAGGCAGCCTCCGGGGCGGAGAAGGCGCATCGCCCGCAGGTTGATTTCCTTGTAGCCCGCGACGGCTTCGGCCAGGCGGTCACGCGTTTTGACGAAGGCGGGGGGGTCGAGGATGATCAGGTCAAAGGACTCGCGGCGTCGGTCCCGCTCCTTGAGCTCGTCAAAGACGTTGCCGACGCGGTAGGTACAGCGCCCGGCCAGGCCGTTTCGCTCGGCCAGGATCTTCGCGCGCGCGATGGCCGGCGCCGATTGATCGAGGCCTGTCACGCGGGCTGCTCCGTACCGGGCGGCGTGGAGACCCCAGAGGCCCGTATAGCAGAAGCAATCCAGCGCCTCTGCCCCGTCCGCCAGCCGTTCGAGCAGGCGATAGTTCTCGATCTGGTCCAGGAACAGGCCTGTTTTTTGGCCTTCCAGAAGGTCCACCGCCACGTCCAGGCCGTTCACCTGCACGACAAGTTCAGGAGGCAGTTCCCCGAAAAGGACACCCCGTTCACGGACAAGGCCCTCGCGTTCACGCATTGGAGAATCATTGCGGGCCACGATGGTCCGGGGAGCGAGGACCTCCTGGAGGGCCTTCAGGATGAGATCCCGGCGACGGTCCATCCCGGCGGTCAGAACCTGGATCGCCAGGGCGTCGCCGTAGCGGTCCACGATCAGGCCGGGCAGCCCGTCCGCTTCGCCATGAACCACGCGGTAGGCAGACCTTTTCCCCAGCGTCTTTTCCCGCCAGGCCTGGGCCTGCCGGATGCGGTTCATGAAAAAGTCGCCATTGATGGGGGTGCGGTCGCGTCCGAAGAGACGGATGGCGATCGTGGAGCGCGGGTTGAGATAGCCGCGTCCGAAAAAGCGCCGGCGGCTGTCCACGACGTCCACCAGGTCGCCGGGCTCCACGCTCGGCGGCCATCCCTCGACTTCGTTCCGATAAATCCACGGGTGCCCGGCCAGCAGGCGGGCTTCTTCCCCCGGTTTCAGCGTAACGGTATGGATGGGTTCCATGGGATCTCGACAGTCGGCGTTAGAACTCGAAGTCCAGGATGCGCGGTTACTCTCCGGAGCGCTCCTCGGCCATCAGCCGCTTTTTGAGGATCCACATCTCGTAGAGCGGCCAGCCGGCCATGACCAGGAAGGTGCCGAGCATCAGGACGTCGCCGAGCAGCATGACGAGCGCGAAGTGGGGACTGACGTAGAGGATGAGCCAGGGCGAGGCGAGATCAATGGCAACGCCGGCGAAGGCGAGGAGGGTCATCGCCATCTTCATCCCCTGGCCGGCCATCGTCAGGTAGAAGACGTGGCACAGGATCAGGAAGACGACCGGCATCGTGAAGAAGTGGAAGTGCGTCGTCTCGGCCAGCTCCCGGAAGGACTTGGGCTCGCCGAAGGTCTCGTCGGAGCCGAGATAGTGCTGGGCGATACCGGTATACGAGAGGCCGGTGGTGCTGTGCGCCCAGTAAATGGTGAACAGGAAGCCTGCAAAGAGCGTGATGATGAACAGGGTATAGACCAGGCGAATGTTCCGATCGGTGTCGAGTAGTCGGAAGCGGGTGTTGAAGTTGCGCATGGTGGTCAGCGGGGCTTGAGGTAGAACTCTTCGACCAGGACGAGAGCCCGCTTCACCCCGGCGCTCACGGACCGGACCGACATCGTCGCGCCGGTGATGTTGATGATGTCCTTGTTGATTCGGATCGGATCGAGAGTGGTCTTGCCTTCGTATTGGGAGTTGAACCGTTTCATCCGCACCTCGCTGCCTTTGCTCTCACGATACACCAATATCTCGATGTCGGACACTTTGCCGTCCGGGGTCACGCCTACAAGATACGTGATCGGGCGGTGCTTGCCAATCGTCTCCTGGAGTACGGCGTACCCGTCCGCCTTGCCGTTGCTTTCCGCCTTGAAGGCCCGGAACGATTCTTCTGGGAATTTCCAGCCGATCCGTTCCTGGACCCGGACTTTCTGCTCGGAAGCCAGCCGAAGCTCCTCCGCTCGGACGTGCTGGGATTTGGGAAACAGAAGCTTGAGGGCCTGTTCCTCGGTCAGGTAGACGTCGATGCTGCCCAGTTCCTCCTCGGTCAGCCACCGCTTCAAATCCGGATCCCAGGTTCGCTTCCCCGGCTCCGATGCGTCGGCGAGCGGGGCAAGCGCGAACCATAGTGGCAGGGCGGCCGTCAGCACACGTCTCAGCATCCCTTTTCCTTGAGGCGTTTGGCGATCCCGGCGGCGACGGCGGATTCTTCCCTGGAATTGCCGGGAATCCCGCGCCATTGGCGCATCCGGGCACCCATCGGAGACCATTCCTCGCGGAGCTGCAGAACTGTGGCAACGGCCCCGTTCCCGTCCCGTTTCACTTCCACCACGTACTTCAACCGCTCCTTGTTGACGTCCCGCTCCAACGCGCCCGCGCGCGTGGACGCTTCGACTTCAACCCATTGCGTCTCCAGCACCCCCGCCGCTTTGTTGATCGTCTCGAACTGAACGTCCGCGATGGTCAGGATGGCGGCATCCCACACTTGGTCGAAGGAGCACGAGGAAACCGCAGTCGGTTTCTCCGCCAGGGTCATGCACCCAGAAAGCAAGAGACACCCAAGGACTGGAAGCTGTTTCAACATCGTTACCATCATTTCACTAGGGCGCGGCATCATAACTTTGCCTTCCTTCTAAAAGCAAGGCAGGGGAGCGGGAAGAACCTTCCCGCTCCCCTGGCACAGTGGGCGGGCGAGGAGTGCGCCTGCCCACGAGGCACATGGTCTAAAGTTCAGAAATACGTCGCCACCGAGAAGAGAAATCCATTCCCGTCGATCCGGACCGATTCTCCCGTCACGGACGTTGAAACATTGTTCGTGTTCAACTGGGAATTGAACTGATAATCGAACTTGAACACCGTGTCCTCAATGGGCCTGAAGTTCAAGCCCAGGGTCAGCCTTTGCAACTCGCGTGTGTTCCCGCCTGTAGCCGTCAGCGTCCGGTTATCCGTATCGGTATCAATGTTGTCCCATCTGATCACAGCCGTGAAGGTCGAGGCGTCGGTGAAGTGCGTGGGCGCCCACTTCTTGAGGAAGTCCGGAAGGAAGTGGTAGTTGCCCTGGATGTAGTATCCCCGCATCCCGGCCGGGCCGATGGTGGCGCCGCTGAAGTTGTCCTCGATCCGCGCCCATGCCGATTCCCCGATGACCTCAAACGGCCCTTTTTGCAAGGTCCAGTCAATGGCCCAGAGCGCGATATTTTTCTCGGCATTCGGGTCATAGGCCGAACGGGCGGCCGATCCGGCGACTTCGACGCCCAGGAACGGGCTGAAAGCCACGCGCCCGACCACTCCCTTGTTATTGTTGTTGTCGGTTTTCTGAAAGCCCCTGGCTTTCCGCAAGCCGTCGCCCACGCCGATTGTGGTGGCGGCGGCCTCGCGCCCAAAGCCGTTGAAGGCGTAGAGCTCGTAATCGAGCTTCGAGACCCGTCCCGGATACAGTGTTCCATAGAATCCGGCGCCGGCCTCCGTCCATGTGCTGGGAATGATGAGCCGGGAAACCAGGGGGCGATCGGTCAAATCATTGAGAGGGGAGTCGTGCAGCAGGTTGAACTTGCCGACCGGCATCAAAAGCAAGCCGGCCCGGAAATTCAACGGCTCCGTGATCAGATAATCCATCGTGGCGAACTCAATCTTGATTTCGCCTTCGGCCTTCGGGTTGTCCTTTCCGCCATGTTCAAACTCGATTTCGGCGGCCACCTTGATGCGGTCTGTCACGTCCCCATAAATAAATGGAATGAACCGGGCCTGGTCGAAATTCGTGGCCCGGCTGCGCGTGAGTTGCTGATCGGTCAGGAAGTTGGCTTCGAAGTCCATGTACCCGCCGAGAGTGGCCTTGGGGGCCGAGACGAACGGCTTGGCGTAGATGAGCTTGCCGCTGCCGGTGGTTGCCACACTGAGGGGTTTTTCACCTTCCTTCGTCACCTTGACCTTCGCCTCCGCGGCTTCGTGTTTCGTCAGCACTTCCACCATCTTCTCAAGTTTTTGGATCCGTTCCTCCAATGCCTTCTCGGTCTTTTCGTCGGCCATCGCCGCGAGTGGAGCACCGCCCAGAAGGCAGACCGAGAGGGCCCCGATTATTGCTAGTCGTCGCATAAATTCCTCCTTATGCTTTTTCGCAATGAGATCGTAATTGCAATTCATTCTCAATTAATGAGCAGAAAAAGAGCCCATCCGTAGAGGCGAAAACGTTGTTTTTGTCAGAACAGTCATATCGTCCCGGAAACCTATGAAATTGAGAACGATTATTAATATCTTAAATGGCTATCCCCTGTCAAGAGTATTTAGCGATCCGTAGCTGTTGCGAACTAAGCGATTTGGAAGGGGGAAGACGCTAGCGCTTGACGAACGTGACAATATGGGTGGCCATGATCGTGATTTCGACTGAGGTGCCGATCGGGTGCACCGTGGTGGACGCTTCGCTGCTGTGGAGATATTGCCCGGACGGCAGGAGCACGGTGTACAGATTCTCGGAGCCCCTGAATTGCCGTCCCGCGATCTGGGCCGTGCCTGGAGAAGCCGGCGTGAAGTGCACGTCGTCGGGCCGGATCATGATTTCGACCGCCGTGCCGGACGGATGGCCGGTGACGTTCTCGAAGACACCCACTTCCGTGTGGATCTTGCCGTTCTCCACGCGGCCGGGGAGGAAGTCCGCCTGACCGACGAAGTTCGCCACAAAGGGGGTGGCAGGCGTGTGGTAGATGGACTCCGGGTTGTCGAGCTGTTCGAGCCGGCCGTGATTCAGGACGGCGATTCGGTCGGCCATCGCGAAGGCCTCGTCGTGATCATGCGTGACCAGCACGGCCGTGATCCCGGTTCGCCGGAGGATCTCCTGCACGTCTTCGCGCATCTGTCCCCGCATGTCAGGGTCCAGATTGCTGAACGGCTCGTCCAGTAGGAGCACGACCGGCTTGGGCGCAAGCGCGCGGGCGATCGCGACGCGCTGCTGCTGGCCACCGGAGAGTTCGTGGGGATATCGCTGCGCAAGGCCTGCGAGCCCGACGAGGTCCAGCGTGAGGGCGACGGTGTCCGCGGCCGCGCGCGGCTCCAGGCGCCGCAGCCCGAATGCGACGTTCTGGGTCACGGTGAGGTGGGGGAACAGCGCATAGTCCTGAAAGACCATCCCGACGCCCCGTTCCTCCGGCGGAACGCACTGCTTCCCGTTGCACACCACGCGTCCGGCGATCCGGATCTCTCCCGCCTGGGGATGCTCGAAACCGGCGATGGCCCGGAGCACGGTGGTCTTGCCGCACCCGCTGGGGCCCAGGACGGACAGGGTCGCGCCTTCGTCGACGTCGAGGGAGAGGTCGTAGAGCGCCGGCTCGGCGGCGTTGGGATAGGCGAGCGACACGCGGGAG
>JAUSHW010000179.1 GCA_030648395.1 Nitrospirales bacterium
TGCATGCCAGGATGCTCATTCTGAACGTGCTGGAAGGGCCGCCCGGCCTGGATCGGGAGTTTCCGGTCAACACCGTTTTCCTCAAGCAGATGCAGGAGGAATCGGATCGCGAGCTGGCGAAGCTGGCTCACCTCGCTGAAAAAGACGGCATTGCGTGCGAGACCCGGCAGGTCTATGGGCAGCCGGCGGCCTCTGTTGCCAGGGTCGCGGAGGAGGCTCGGGCGACGCTGATCGTGATGGGGACTCATGGCCGCACCGGCTGGGACCGGCTGTTGCTTGGCAGCGCCGCGGAGGCGGTGGTGAGGGAGGCGCCCTGCCCGGTTCTCACGGTTCGCATGTCCGCAAAGGACGAGCCCGCCGGCCCTCCCAAGTCGGTCAGCATCGATCGTGTGCTCGTTCCACTGGACTTTTCCGAGTTCGCCCAGGAGGCATTTGAGTATGCCGCCATGCTGGCCAAGCAGTTCGGCGCAAAGGTGCTCCTGGTCCATGCCATGGAGGCGACGGCCTACCCTCTGGACTTTGCCTTGTTCGGCGTCAGCGAGGCCGTGGCGTTGCGTGGTAGAATTCAGGTGCGGCTCCATGAGCTGATGTCGGTGCTGAAAGCCGACGGGGTCGAAGCCGAGGTCGTGTGCGAAACGGGGACGGCGGCCGAGGTGATCATGAAGGAGGCCGGGCGTTTTCAGCTCGGCGCGAATGGTGCTATTGTTATGGGCACCCACGGTCGGCGGGGACTCAACCGGCTGGCGCTTGGGAGCGTGGCCGAATATGTCGTGCGGCATGCGGCCTGTCCGGTATTCACGGTGAAGAGTCCGCGGTACCGGTATGGGAAAACACGGGAGGTCGGCGATGCCACCAAAAAAATCTAAGGCGAAGGCGGCCTCGCCCCCTCCGGCGCCGGCCGGGGCGGCTAAGGCTTTGAAGGGCGTGGACGAGGATGCGGTTGTCAGGTTGGCCTACGAGCTCTACGTGCGCCGGGGCGGGGAGCACGGGCATGATGAGGAAGACTGGCTGATGGCGGAACAGATTCTGATCGAGCGACAGCCACGTTCTGCGCCGGGCAAGAAGGCATCTGAGTCCTCTCGGCGTCTGGAGGACAAATTTCGCCGACCCTGAATCCTTCCGTGAATCCTTCCGTGAATCCTTTCCCTGTCTCGTGGCTCTACACAATCATGGCACTGTGCTTTCACCCATAAAAAGGAGGCTGTATGCATAAACTGCTTGGTGCTGTCGGGGCATTCTGTTTGCTCGTCACGTCGGCGGGGGGCGCCCTTGCCGAAGAGAAGAAGCCGGGGCCGGCGGACGGTTTTAACATCCATGTCATGGCCCCTCACAAGATGGAGGACGGCACGATCGGGGGTCCGTTCCATCATTACTGCAAGGGGATCTCGCCCGAGGTTTTGCAATGCCTGCTCTTTGAATCCACCGATCCGAACGCGCTGCTGGTTGAAGTCGAGTACTTCATCGCCAAGCCGGTGTCGCGCGCGCACGTTCCGCTGAAGACCTGGAACAAGTTCTATCACGATCACGAAGTCGAGATTGCGACCGGCCGGGTGCAGATCCTGGACATGCCGGAGGACAAGGCCAAGGAAGTCGCGGCGGTGGCGGCGCAGACTGACGGGATCATCTTCCATCTCTGGCCGAAGGGCGCCAAGGCTCCGAACGGCCATGTCGGGCATCCGACGTCCGTCGGCCACAAGCCCCGCAAGGAATAGTCGGACTGTGGGAGGGCAGCGGCCGATGCGAACGTCCCGGATGGTGCTGTCGGTCGCTGCCTTGTCCCTTCAAGTCCTGCTGACGCATGCGTGGGGCGCGGACCCGGAAGTCCTTCGCCCCCGCGTGCCGAAGGACCAGATCGAGGCGGCCCGCGCCGTCGTGAATCCGCTCCCCGCCACGCCCGAAACGATCGCGCAGGGCAAGACCCTGTTCGAAGGCAAGGCCTTCTGCCGGGCCTGCCATGGTCCGGACGGCAAGGGGATATTCGGAAAGGACATCGAGCCGGGCTCTTTGAAAGGCCCGCTGCCGCGCAACTTCACGGACAAGGCCTGGCAGGCGAGGCGAACGGACGGCGAGCTGTTCTGGATTCTGAGGAACGGCAGCCCCGGCACCGCCATGGGGCCCTTCATTCCGCTCGTCGTCACCGAAGAAGAGGCCTGGCAACTCATCCTCTACGTGCGCAGCTTCGGCAAGGCGCAGTAAATGGCCCATGAATCCTTTTACAGCCGGCTCTCTCTGAAGAGAGAGAAGGAGGCCGCCCCATGATCTTCACCCAATTGAACCCCGGCGCGTGCCGGACGTATCTAATCGGCGATGAGAAAAGCAAGGATGCGGTTTTGGTGGACGCGGTTCTGGAGCACGTCCCGGACTACCTTCGGATACTTGACCAGCAGAAGCTCACGCTGACCCATGTGATCGATACCCATACCCACGCGGATCATATTTCGGGCGGAGCGGCGCTGAAAGACCAGACCGGGTGTGAGTACGTTATGCACGCCAACGCGCCGGCCCGGTGCGTCACCTTGCGCCTGACCGATGGGTTCGAGTGCGCGCTCGGCAACACGCCGGTGAAAGTGATGTCCACGCCTGGGCATACCCAGGACAGCGTGGCATTGGTGCTCCCGGACCGGATTCTCACAGGCGACGTGCTCTTTCTGGATGATGCCGGCGCGGGCCGCACCGATTTGCCGGGAGGCGATCCCGGCGAGCACTGGGACAGTATGCAGCGGATTCTCGGTCTTCCCACCCACCTCGTCGTCTATCCGGCCCATGAATACCGGCACCGGCAGCCGTCGAGCTTGAAGGACCAGAAGGCCCGCAATCCGAACCTCCAGCCGCGAACCAGGCAGGAATATATGGACTACCTGGAAGGCCTGAAGCTCGGCCCGGCCGACTGGATGACGGAGGTGTTGAAAGCCAATTATGCCTGCGCCCGCGATCCGAAGGCCGCCTGGATACCGGTCGACGTGCCGGCCTGCGAAGTGAAGGGCACCCTCGCGCTCGGGGCAAACGATCAGAAAGTGGAGGGTCTCTCCGTGGACGATTTGAAGCAACGGATCGCAGCCGGCACGCCTCCTGTTCTGCTGGATGTGCGGAACCCGGAGGAACTGCTAGGACCCTTGGGGCAGCTTCCGAAGGCGCTCAACATCCCTGTCGGCGACCTGGCGAAACGGCTGGCGGAGCTGGAGCCTTTCAAGAACGGCGAGATCGTGACCATCTGCAAGGCCGGGGGGCGCGCCCATACCGCGGCGCAAATATTGATGCAGGCGGGCTTTCAGAACGTGCGCGGCCTCCTGGGCGGCATGACCGCCTGGAAGCAGGCGGCGCTATGAACGGAACAGGCAAGTTGGCGGTACTCGTTGCAAGTCTGGCGCTCACGGTCGGCGCCTGTCAGTCGCGGGTCTTTGTGCCGCCGTCGCTGGAGACGATTCCGGGCGATGAGCGCGGCGCGAAAATCCGGTACGGCTACCAGCTCGTGGCCAACACGCAGGAGCATGCGCGCGGGTACGTCGGCAACGCGCTGAACTGCGCGAACTGCCACCTGGACGCGGGGCGGAAGCTGCATGCCGCGCCGTATGTGGGGCTGATGTCGGTCTATCCCGAATACCGGTCGCGCAATGCCGGCGTGAGCACCATCGAGGACCGCCTCGACCAATGCTTCGAGCGCAGCCTGAACGGCAGGGCCCTGCCGTCCGGCAGCCGCGAGAAGGAGGCCATTGTGGCCTACATCACCTGGCTCTCCGAGGGCGTCCCCGTCGAGTCGGTCAGGGAGTGGAGGGGCTTTCTGAAACTCACGCCGACCCGAACGCCCGATCCCGAGAACGGCCGCGCGCTGTTTGCGGCGAAGTGCACGGTCTGTCATGGGGTGGACGGCCAGGGGACGGCGGAGGCTCCGCCGCTGTGGGGGCCCCGGTCCTTCACCATCGGCGCCGGCCTGGCCCGCGCGAGCCTGGCGGCTGGATTCATTAAGGCGAACATGCCGCTCGGCCAGGGCGGAACGTTGAGCGACGACGAGGCGTACGATCTGGCGGTCTACATCGTCCGCCAGCCGCGTCCGGATTTTCCGGGAAAGGTCAACGATTGGCCCAAGGGCGGGAAGCCGGCCGACGCGCTGTACTGATTGACCCGACGGCCGGGTGCCGCTAGACTCGCGGGACCATGGCGGGCGAGCACGACTTCGACACGATCTACCGGGAGCACGCGGACAAGCTCTTTGCCTTCGGACTGAAGATCTGCGGCCATGTGGAGGACGCGAAGGACCTGGTACAGGAGACGTTCTTCAATGCCTATCGGGGCCTGGACAAATTTCGCGGCGAGGCGAAGATGTCCACCTGGCTGTACGCGATCGCCGCGCGCGTATGCATCCGCAAGCGCCGCAAGAAGAAGGACGCGCCGGACCGCGAGTTGTCCCTCGATGAGTTTCTGCCGACCGATGAAGGCGAGCTCCGGCTTCAGCCCATCGCTGCCGGGCCCGACCCGGAGCAGGCCCTGCAGAACAAGGAACTCAAGGACGCATTGGACGGCGCGATCCAGGCCCTCCCGCGTCACTATCGGCTGGTCCTGGTGTTGCGCGACATGGAAGGGCTGTCGGCCAGGGAAGTGGGGAGCATCATGGGCTTGAACGAGCGGGCCGTGAAATCGCGGCTCCACCGGGCGCGCCTGTTCGTGCGCCAACGGCTTTCGCAG
>JAUSHW010000182.1 GCA_030648395.1 Nitrospirales bacterium
CATCGGCCAGTTCCTGATCGCTGACCGGCTCGGTGCGGATGCGCTTGATCTCCACGAGCGCGGCGGCAATGGCCTGATTGGCTGCCGCGTTGCGGGTCTGCAACGTGACGGAAAAGCGCCCCGGCATCACGTTGGCCTCGAAGCCGCTGTCCACGTCGTAGGCCAGACCCTGCTCGTCGCGAATCCGGTTCACGAGCCGCGAGGAGAACCCACCGCCGCCGAGAATGTAATTCATCACGGACACCGCATAGAAATCCGGGTTCCTGCGGTCGATACCTACATGGCCCAGCGAGACGGTGGCCTGCGTCAGGTCCTTGTCGATCAGCTTGAGCACGGACTTTTGCAGGGGCTCAGGGGCGGGGAATGGCGAAATCGCGACGTCCTTTTTCGCCCAGCCCCCGAAATGCTTTTTGACCAGGGCGAGTGCTTCGGACTCGCGAATGTCTCCGACGATGGCCACGATCGTACGGTTGGGACGGTAGAACTTGTCATGAAAGGTGACGAGATCCTGCCGGGTGATCTTGATGACGGTCTTTTCGTCCCCGTTGGTGGGGCGCCGGTAGGGGTGCCCCTTGAAGATGATTTCGTCGAAGGCCTTTCCGGCGACGGTGCCTGGATCGTCCTTCTCCCCCTGGAGCTCGCCTTGGAGTTCACGGCGCACGCGGACGACTTCTTTTTCCGAGAAGGCGGGGTTTCTGAGAATGTCGGCCAGGAGGGTGAAGCCGCGGTCGGCGTCCTTCTTTAGGACCCGGAGCGTGGCGGTGGCGAAATCATTCCCGCCCTTGGCGGAAAATTCCGCCCCGAGGAACTCGATCTCCTGCGCGAGCCGTGTGGCGCTGCGGGTCTTGGTTCCTTCCTCGATCATGCCGGCCGCCATGTAGGCCAGGCCGGACTTGGCGTCCGGATCGAGCACCGCGCCCGCTTTGACCAGCACATTCACGGTGACGATGGGGAGCGAGGGCTGATCCTGGATGAGCAGGACCATGCCGTTGTCCGTGATCACGCGAATCGGCTTAATGTCGGCGGCATGCGAGAATGCCGCCGTGACGCAGAGGGTGATGAGCGCTGCCGCTAGAAGTCGGATCATTGGGCACCTCCTGCCGACTGCCCGGCCTGGGTTTTCTGGGCGACCGGAATCAGGATCCCCACGGTCCGCGTGTCCTCGTTGAGGTACTTGCGCACGACGCGCTGGATGTCCTCTTTCGTGACGGCGCGCACTTTATCTACGTAGTCGGCGATGTATTGCCATCCGGCGCCTGCGGTCTCGGCCGTGCCCAGGAGCATTGCCTGCCGGAAAATGGAATCCTGCTCGAACAGGTAGCGGGCCTCCACCTGGTTCTTCGCTTTCTGCAGCTCCATGTCTGAGGGCGGCTCCTTCTTGAGCCGTTCAATCTCAACCAGCACGGCCTTTTCCACGTCCGCGATCTTTGCGCCTGGGCTGACGACCGCGTAGAAGGTGAAGAGCTCGGGCTCCGCCGCCAGCTCGTTGTAGCCGGCGCCGACTTGCAGGGCCAGTTTCTTCCGGTAGACGAGCGCATCATACAGACGCGCGCTTTTGCCCGTGGAGAGGATGGTCTCCAGCACGGCCAGGGCGCGCACGTCCGGGCTCTTGAAGTTGGGCACCTTGTACCCGAAATAGATGAACGGCAACTGGGCTTCCCGTTTCACCATGATCCGCCGCTCGCCCTTCTGTTCGGGCTCGATAACGGATGTCGGGGGGGGCGGATTCCCCCTGGGAAGACCTTCGAAGTATTTCCGAATGAGGGGGAGGGCGGTCTCGGCCTTCACGTCGCCGACGATCACGAGCGTGGCGTTATTGGGAGCGTAGTACTTCTCATAGTAGGCCTTGAGGTCCTGCCGGTTCATCGCGTCTAGGTCGTTGAACCATCCGATGATGGGCCAGTGATAGGGATGGGTCATGAAGGCTTGGGCGTACATCTGCTCCACCAGATAAGCCGGGGGAACGTCCTCAATGCGGAGACGCCGCTCTTCCTTGACGACCTCGCGCTCCAACTGGAATTCCTTGTCGTCCAGCAGGAGGCCCTGCAGGCGGTCCGCTTCCATTTCCAGGGCGAGCGCCAGCTTGTCGGCGGCCAGGTTTTCAAAGTAGGCCGTGTAGTCCTGGCTCGTAAACGCGTTGTCGTTGCCGCCGTTCTTCTTGATGATCTTGGAGAATTCGCCCTTGCCGTACCGAGGCGTGCCTTTGAACATCATGTGTTCCAGCATGTGAGAGAGGCCGGCCCGCCCCATGACTTCATTGCGGGAGCCGACCTTGTACCAGATCTGGACCGTGATGACGGGGGCCTTGGGCTCCTCCACGAGCAGGACCTTGAGGCCGTTATTCAAGGTGAACTCCTGGACCTTCATCGGGTTCGCCATCGCCGGATGGGGCGCAGGGAGAACCATGATGATCGCCAGGGCGATCGCGAGGCGCAGCATTCTCTTCAGCATGGCGACTGGGACTCCTTCCTCTACGCGGTTGAACAATGTTGCGGGATGGGAATCAATGGAGCGGACTCTGGCAGCGTCCCAAGCTGGCCGCAGGCGCCGAGGATATCCCGTCCCTTGCTCTTGCGGATGTAGGCGTCGATTCCGCTTTTCGTCACAATGGACTGGAAGCGCAGGACGGTCCCATCGGCAGGCCTGCGAAAAGGGCTTCCCGGAAATTCGTTGAAGGGAATCAGGTTGACCTTGCAGCGCATGCCACGGACGAGCTTCACCAGCCGGGTCGCGTCCTGCTCGCTGTCGTTCTCCCCCCTGAGCAACACGTACTCGAAGGTCAGTCGTCGGTGCGGTTTCAGCGGAAAGGCGCGGCAGGCTTTCATGAGGGCCAGCAGGGGATACGCCTTGCTCACCGCCGGCATGAGCCGATTCCTCTGTTCGTTGGTGGTGGCGTTCAGCGAAATGGCCAGGTTCACGCCCATCGCCGACACCCGCTTCAGTCGGGAGGCCAGGCCGGCGGTGGACAGGGTGATTCGGCGGGGGGAGAGTCCGACGCCCCAGGGCTGATTGGTCAGGCGACGGACCGCTTCCTCCACGGCGTCGGCGTTTGCCAGCGGCTCGCCCATGCCCATAAGCACGAGGTTGGTTAATCGAATTTCTGGGGGCAAGCGCCGCTGTACCGCCAGCACCTGCCCGACGATTTCATGGGCTTTGAGGTTTCTCAGCAGGCCCATGCGGCCGGTCAGGCAGAAAGTGCAGTCTAGGGTGCAGCCCACCTGGGTCGAGAGGCAGAGCGTCAGCCGCTCCTCATCGGGAATGAGTACGCTTTCGATGGCTTTATCGTCCTCCAGATGGAAGATGAATTTCTGCGTACCATCGTCCGACGTCAGGACTTCCGTGGGCGTGAGGGCGCTGATGCGCGCTTCCGAGGACAATTGCAGGCGGACCGTCTTCGACAGGTCGGTCATGGCCTCGAGATCTGTGGCACGACGCTGGTACAGCCAGCGGAGGATCTGGTGGGTATGAAAGCGGGGCCAGCCCTTGTCCCTTACGAGAGCGGCTGTTTCAGCGGCGCTCAGGGTCGTGAGATCAATTGTGGGTATCACCGGCAAAGCGTAACATAGCCCTCGGATTCGCGGCAAGCAGCGGAAGATGATATAATCTTGCGATGCATTCAGGTTGCGCGTCAAACCTCACGTCCTTCTTCATGTCTCATCAGTGGAGGCGCAGGAACTCCGTGTTTATGATCGTTGCCGGAGCCTTTGCGGGTATTGGGTTGCTGTTGTTCCAGGCTCGTCCGGCGGTCGGTCAGGCAGTCGCAGCACCCTGCGCGGAGTCTTCCGTCTGTCTCGCTCAGGCCGTCGAGGCTTTCAGCCAGCGGGACCACGAGAAGGGCGTCCGCCTGTTTCAAGGGTTGATCGAGCAGTATCCGAACACCCCGTGGGCGGGACGGGCGGAACTGGCACTGGGCAGGCACTACCAGGAACGGGGTGACCGGCAGTCCATCCCATACCTGCTGGCGGCTCAGCAGCATCTGCCGGTTCTGGGTGACTATGCATTCTATTACCTCGGCGAAGCCGATCTGAAGGCGTCCGACTACAACGGGGCCGCCACGGCCTTTGACATCCTGTTTGAGCGCTACCCCGACAGTCTCCTGAGGCCGCAATCCCTTGCGCGCTCCGTTGACGCCTGGTTTCAGGCGGACGACTGCAGTCGGGCGCGCGACCGACAGGTGAGGTTCATGGCGGAATACGCCGGCCATGCATTGGCTCCAGCCGTGCTTCTGCGGCAGGGCGACTGCCAGTACAAGGGAAAGGAAACGGCCGCCTCCGTCGCAACCTATCGGCGGATCTGGGTCCAGCACGCGGCCTCGCCGCAGGCTGATGAAGCCGCGATGCGGCTGGAGCGGCTGAAGGGCGAGGGCGTGGCGATTCCGGAATTGACGCCAGAAGACCGGTGGCTACGGGCCAAAACGCTGTTCGATGCCGCCCAGTACGCCCGCGCCGTGAAGGTGTTCGAAGACTACCTGAAGTCCTCCCCGGCTCCCAACCGGGATCGAGCGAGGCTGAACCTCGGAATTTCCCATGTCCGGCTGAAGCGCTATGACGAGGCCAGGACCAGCTTCGAGCAGGCGATTAAGGGGGGGGCTGAAGGCGTCGCCCAGGATGCCGTCGTCTGGCTGGGCCGGGTGTTCCTGCGGCAAGGACTGGATGAACCCTTTCTGGCCCTGGCGCGAGAGGTCGAGGCGGGACGCCTTTCCGGCGAAGCCAGGGCGAAGTTCCTCCTGCTGCTGGCCGCCCAGCATGCGGATCGGGGACGGATCGAGAGGGCGGTCCAGACCTATCAGCAAGTCGGAGAGAGCAGGGAAGGCCCGGCCTCCGAAGGGTATTACCG
>JAUSHW010000189.1 GCA_030648395.1 Nitrospirales bacterium
AGCATCTTCGTCCGCAACCGTTCGACGGCGCCGTGCTGCAGCTTGTACGCCCGGACGTCCGGGCTGGCATATACGCCTCCGGCAAACCGGATTCCCTCCATGCCGGAGAGAATGTCCACCGCCTTCACCCGCCGCGGGTGCGAAGCCCGCCCGCGGTATGACACGTCGATGTCCTTCTTCACCCCGCCGCAGTCGGGGAGGGTATCCGTCACGATCGACAACGGCAGCGGGACGGTTCGCTCGAACAGCGTGCGATCTCCGCGAAACGTCCAGGCCAGCGCGCCCAGATCCCGGAGCCGGCTCCCCATCTTCCAGGCGTAATCCCGCTTGAAATACACGCGGATCGGGAAACGCCCCAACACGTCGTGGCGAAGATTCGCGCCGTCCTCCCCGTCCACAAAGACCATCGGCGGGAACGGCGCCTGTCCATACAGCCGCGCGCACTCGTCGAGGCTCTCCTGCCGAAACGACGCGAGGCAGACCAGATCGAACGCGCGCTCGCGGAGGAGAGCCACGATCTCCTCGCGGCCGCACCGCCGGCCCGGCCGCTGGGCCAGGCACCACACGCGGGCATCCGGGTCGTGGAAGCTCCGCTTGTATGGGTAGTCCACCACCCGGTCGCTCCCGAGTACCCGGGAGAGGCCGACGTACAGGGGGTCCGAGGCATAGTCGAGCGCGTCGTCAGTCAGAAACAGAATCCGCACGCCCCGGCTATCCCCTTTCCACCGTAGCCCGCGATTATACACGGGATTGGACGAAGTAAACCAGTGCAAATCCGCAGGTGCCATTGCAAGGCCAGTCTGTCAGCTTTTGACCTTTTTCACTTCGCCGTGTCTCATTGACAAGAGAGGCTTAGCGGCATACCCTTCACCCGCAGAGGAGGCGTCATGGATCAGGAACTCGTTCAATACCTTGATGAGAGATTCGGTGGGATCGACCGGCGCTTTGAGCAGATTGACCAGCGCTTCGAACAAATTGACCAGCGGTTCGGGCAGATTGACCGACGCTTCGGGGGTATTGATGGTCAAACCAAGGGTTTGCGCCAGGAGATGTGCGAGGGATTTGACGAGGTCAAGCGCCACAACGGCATCTTAATCGAAGACCTTCGCCGCCAGCTCCAACTCGTGGCGGAAGGTCTGATGACCCACATAGATGTGCGTCATACGGAGGACCGGGCCTACACAGACGAGCACTTTCGGGAAAACCGCACCATCTTCAAGCTTTGCTTCCAACGCCTAGAGAATCTCGAACGGAAGGGCCAGGGGTAAGTTCAGCGTTAGACTGATGGTGACAGGCAACTTTTCCACCTGAGAAAAGTTGCCTGTCCCCATTTTTATAAGTCTTTTAGGAACCCTCTCATCGATTTCCCTCTTAATCTCTGTCAGGCTCATGTCATTATCAATCTCGTCCTGATTGCTACAATTTGCCATTCCCTGTCAATTTTTTTGAATCCTCTGGTAGCCAAGCGACTCCATGCACTTGATAAACAGCTTGCGTTGTGGGAAATAACCCCATGCCACGTTTGCATCGCGTTCGCACTCATACAGATCGCGCTGAGGGATTCGTCCCAGCACGTAGGTCCAGTCCTGAGGGAACTCACATCCAGTTAAGGACAAAAGCAATACTGCGATCATGGTCTGACGCATGGCCATTCCTCACGCCTAGTGAATGCGAAAAAATGGGTTTGCGTTAGCCCCATTTTTCATTCCAGCATTGCATATGCGCCTGCTCACCTAGCTTCTAAAATAGCAGGCGTATTTCTAAGGAATGCCTCACTCGCTTCGATAATCACCACAACTCGTTTATGGCCACCAGAGATTAAGCTTTCTAATTGTTCAATGGAGTACCCAACAGGTTTGAATTCAAGATATTGAGCCAAACCCTTCACCAAAGCTAGAAGAGATGTCTGATCTTGACCCACCGGGCTTAAGCGATGGGAGAGCGAGTGACGATACCCCGAGAGAGCCTTGTACCACTCAGAACTTTCAAGCTCCAGAAAAGGTTTAACTGATTCCAGTTGCGAAAGATCTGAACTCTTGTTGATCTTTTGAACTACTGCTTTAAAGCTTGGGCGCTCAACCTTCAAGCCCAGATAGGCATTTAAAAGCTGGCTGGCCTTATCCAGAAGGGCAAATGTCCTATAGCATGCATTGTCCGCGTGGTAACGAAACAACGCGTGTGCAGCCTCTGGATCACCGGATAAAGATAAACCTTTCACTGACTGGGCCTCAGCTACTGCCCGTCGGATCTCTAATTCAAGCGTAACAATGTCAGACAACCAAAGGTAGGCTAACGCTCGAACTTCCCGCTTGGGGCATTTAATCCAGGAGAGAAACTCGCTCTCTGTAGACTTTGTAAAGAAGTGCGATAGATGTGGTTTGGGGAGTTGTTGGAAGAGATCGCTCCAATTAGCCGCATTCATGAATGGCGCCAATCCCCTTTTTAATGCGCCCCGATGAACTCGGCGAGCTTGGCCTTCACGTACGCCATCTGCTCGTCGGTGAGGTTGGGGGAGACGCCGAGGAAGAAGGTGGACTTGGTGACGGTCACGGCGTTCGGGTAGTCGTGCGGGTTGCCGAGATGCGAGTAGGCCGGGTGGAACAAGAGATTGCCGGCGAAATAGTTCCGCGTCTGGATCTTCGCGCGCTCCAGGAACTGCGTCAGCTCGTCCTTGGTAAATTTGTTCGTCGTCACCGTGACCGGGAAGCCGAACCACGAGACATCCGCCTGGGGATGCGCCTCGGCGATGCGGAAGAGGTCCGGATACTGTGAAAACAGCGCCTGATAGCCCTCGTAGTGCGCCTTCCGCTGTTTGTGAATCCAGCCCAGTTTCTTGAGCTGCACCGACCCGATCGCCCCCTGCAGATCGAGCGGCTTGAGGTTGTACCCCATCTCGGTGAACACGTACTTGTGGTCGATGGTGAGGTCGGGTAATTCCGGCAGCCACTTGTCGAATCGTTTACCGCACGTCCCATTCTCAAGCAGATTGGCCTTGCCGACGCAGTAGCAGTCACGCCCCCACCAGCAGAGGCTCCGCACCACCCGCTCGATGTTCTCATCCGAGGTCGACACCATGCCCCCTTCGCCCGTGGTGATGTGGTGCGCGGGATAGAACGAGCAGGTGGACAACTTGCCGAATCCGCCCAGCGGCGTGCCGCTCCAGGAGGAGCCCAGCGCGTCGCAGGTGTCCTCGAGAAACAGCAAATCGCGGCGGCGGCAGATGTCCATCAG
This sequence comes from Nitrospirales bacterium, assembly GCA_030648395.1. Classification (GTDB taxonomy): domain Bacteria; phylum Nitrospirota; class Nitrospiria; order Nitrospirales; family NS-4; genus SCTG01. Next base: position 3,232 of record JAUSHW010000189.1, read on the forward strand.
CCGGTCCATGTCCGGAGGGTTGCCCAGCACGTGCGCGAACATGATGGCCTTGGTCTTGGGCGTGAGCTTCGCCTCAATCTGGTCCAGATCGAGATTCAGGGTCTTGAGCTCGACGTCCACGAACAGCGGGGTGAAGCCGTTCTGGAGAATCGGCGCCACGGTCGTCGGGAAGCCCGCCACCGGCGTCACGATCGCAATGTCAGTGAACCCGAAGAGCCGCTTTGAGCGCAGCGCCGCGACCATCAACAGATTGGCGGAGCTCCCGGAATTGGTCATCACGCTGTGCTGCTGCCCCACCCGCGCGGAGAAGTCCTTCTCAAATTCCCGCACCTTCTCGCCGCTGGTGAGCCACTTCCCTTCCAACAGCGTATGGATGGCCTCGTAGACCTCCTCCTCGCTCCACACCGGCCCCGAATAGGGAATCATGGTTTTACCGGGCACGAACGTCTCCGGCAGCCCATAGAGGCTCTTGATCGGCCAGTGCTTCTTGATCAGATTGAGTATGTCAGGATCCATAGCTCTCCAACGTTCGTGCAATGCCTTCCTCGTAGCCGACCTTGGGCGCCCAGCCCAGCGCCTTGATCTTGGCGATGTTCGCCGAGAAGTTTGTGATCCCCACCACTTGATGGAACTGCGGCGGCTCGATCGAGCCGATGACGGACTTGCGGCCCGTGAGCCGGTGCAGGCAGTCCATGAGGTCCTTGAACGGCACCGGCTCGCCCGACCCAACCAGGTACAGCTCGCCGGCCGGCGCACGCAACGCCACCGTCGCCAGCGCCTCGATCGCGTCGTCGACATACAGGTAGTCGCGAAAGAAATCGCCGCCGCGATACAGGTCGATCGGCTCCCCCAGTTGGGCCCTATGAATGAGATAATTGAAGGCCCCTTTCCTGGTGTTGTCGAATACTTCACCGGGCCCGTAGACGTTCGTGAGCCGGCAGATGTTCAGATGGAACGAATGGAGCCGGCTGTAGATCTTGCAGAAGTGCTCCGCGCAAAGCTTCGTCGCAGGGTACAGTCCGAGCGGCTCGCAGGGGCTGTGTTCGTCCACCGGCAATTTTGATGGATTGCCGTAGACGAAGAACGTGCTGACGAACAGGAGCTTCGGTGTGTGCACCTTGCAAGCCTCCAGCAACGCGATGGTGCCGGCGCAGTTGGTCCGGACGTCGAGGTAGGGATCTGTTTGGATGTTGTAGTTGTCGACCGTGCTCGCGCAATGAATCACGAGATCCATGCCGGCGCACTCGGCGGCTGTGATCTCTTCCACGATTCCCACTTTGACGCGCACGCGGTCAGGCTCGCACAGCCGCGACCGGCCCTTCTCCGATCGCGTCAACACCGTGACCTGGTGCTCCCGGCAAAGCCGGTTGGCCAATGCGCCGCCGATGAATCCGAGCCCGCCTGTGATCAGCACCTTCATGTCTTATGCGTCCGCTCCCAAAGCTTCGCGTACTTCAGCAGGACGTGCGCCGCAGAAAATCCGGACACGATGAACCCCGGCAGGCCGTCCCTGTACCCGCCGCGGAACAGGTAGAACTTCACGAAGGTCCAACTCGGATTGAAGAGCAGATGATACCATGCCGTGTCCGATTTCCCGTTCCGGATGCGCTCCTCGGCCGCCAGCGTGCTGTAGCGCTCGATCTTCAGTTCATGCAAGACCACCGTTGGATGTGTGTGGTGATCCAGATGGCCGCGCAGGTCGCCGACCGACCCCTCCACTTCCAGATGTTCGTGCACCGGCAGGTCGTTGTAACGCCCGCGCCCGCGGCGGACCAGCCGCAACTGCGGATCGGGATACTGGCCCGCGCCCCTGATCCAGCAGCCGTAATAGAAGTTCCGCCGCGGGATGCGGTAGGCCGCCGCCTGGCCTGGCGCCGTGAGCAGCGCCAGGATTTCCTCCCGCAGTTCGTCCGTCACGCGCTCGTCGGCGTCCACGATCAACACCCAGTCCGCCGTCGCCTGGTCCATCGCGAAGTTCTTCTGCGGGCCATAGCCCGGCCACGGACGCACGTGCACGCGGGACGTCCGCGCCTTCGCCAGCTCGACCGTGCGGTCCGCGCTCTCGGCATCCACCACGATCAGCTCATCCACCCATTTCAGGGAGTCCAGGCACGCGGCGATGTTCCGCTCTTCATTCTTGGTAATGGTGACGGAGGCGATTGTCGCCCGTCCCTTATCCGCGAAAGCCACGTCGGGCCACCTCCCGATAAAACCGCCAGTTGAGCCACCGATTCCGCCTCGGCGCGCGCCGCGATGCCGCCGCCACACGGGCCTGCATCACGGCGGGATGGCGGCCGTCAAACTCCTTCAGGATCGGATAGTCTTCAAATTCGAACTCCTTCATGCTGTAGAGCCGGGCCTCCGATGGCGGCGGCGCGTCACCGTGATAGACTTTCGTCATTGCCTGCTTTTTGACCAGCATGGTTTTCGGGTCCTTGACCCATCCATAATGGAAGACCCGGCCGTCGGACGGCGCGAGCCACTCGGGCGGCCCGCTCTGAAGATACTGCCTCGTGGCCTTGAGATGAAAGCCCACCGCGTCGCCGCAGGATTCCACGTCGCCGTTGTTCCGGATGATCCGCACCGCCTTGTG
>JAUSHW010000190.1 GCA_030648395.1 Nitrospirales bacterium
CCGTTATGGATGGTTGCATCCTACGTGAGGGGGCGCGGACGTGTCAAGCACATCGTCGCCCCGGAAGGCCCTAAAACACAGGCTGAGTCAGGTGTTTAGAGGGGTAGGGCTAATGATCGCGCCACGGGACCGTTCGGACTAATGGCTCCTTGTCAGGGCCGCGGCGAGCGTGAGAATCACGATCCCCAGGAGCAGGTTGAAGCGGCCGATCCAGGGCGCCAGTTCCACCATCAGCAGATCGGTTCCGGTCGGCGGCGGTCCGTCGCGGGACATTGCGCGTGCGGCGCGCGGGCCGATCACGAAGTCGTGCAGCAGGCCCATCAGGATCAGGAGGGCCACCAGCCCGAGTTTGATGTGCAGCACGTTCATATAGGAGGAGCCGGCGGCGGTGTTTCCGTAATACAGCACGTTCACGATCCCTGTCGGAACCAGGACGGCGATGCAGATCCAGACCAGCCGTCTGAACCGCCGGGCCATCGCCCGGAACAGATCCCGCCGGACCATCGGTGACTCGATGCGGCGCAGGACGGGGACGGCGATCAGGGACAAAAAGAGCATACCGCCGATCCAGATCACCGCGGCGAGGATGTGCAGCCAGACGTTGAGAAACGGCAGCATGGGGACGAGCGTAGCATCGAACAGGGATGCTTGACAAACCACCGGCGCTTACCTAGTATCCGCCCATGCCGGAACGGGCGAACACATGCGCCATCGCGGGAATGAGCGATGTCTGGGAGTACTACCGCGGCGAGCTCGACGCCGTCGAGGATCAGATCCGCCAGAACCTGGATTCCAAGGTCGCGCTGGTCAACACCGTGTGCGCCCACATTCTCAGCAGCGGCGGGAAGCGGATTCGCCCCCTCCTCCTGATCCTGAGCGCCCGCACGGCCGGGTACACCGGCCGGGACGACGTTCTGCTCGCCAGCCTGATCGAATACATCCATACGGCCACGCTGCTGCATGACGATGTCGTGGATCATGCCGATTTGCGCCGCGGACGAAAGACTGCCAACGGGTTGTGGGGCAACCAGGTGGCGATTCTTGCCGGCGACTACCTCTATTGCCAGGCGATCTGCCGCATCGTGGGGTTCCGCAACCAGGACGTGAATGAATGTCTCTCGGAAGCCTGCCGGAAGATGGCCGAGGGCGAGTTAATGCAGTTGTCCTATAAGGACGACACCTCGATCTCCGAGCGGGAATATCTGAAAATCGTCGAACACAAGACAGGGTCGTTGATGGCGGCGGCCTGCCGGATGGGCGCGGTGGCGGCGGACGCCGATCCCGCACAGCGCGACGCCCTGTTCGCGTTCGGCCAGGCAATCGGCGTGGCGTTCCAGGTGGCGGATGACGCCCTCGATTACGCCGCGCCGCGTGAGGTGCTCGGAAAATCGCTCGGCAAGGACCTGGGAGAGGGACAGGTGACGTTGCCCCTCCTGCATCTGCGCAAACACTGCACTGACGACGAGCGGGCGCGGCTGGCGGAGGTCATGGCGAAGAAACACAGCGGCAACGGCGACCTGGCGTGGGTGGTGTCCCTGATGGAGCGCTACGGCTCGATCGACCACGCGATGGACACGGCGCGCAGGATTGTGCAGGCCGCGAAGGTGCACCTGGACCCGTTCGAGGACTCCCTGCACAAGCGGGCTCTGCATGTGGTCGCGGACTACATGGTGTCGCGCAATCATTGACGGCTGGTGGGTTCATGGTCGCCGGCCCCCCTTCCTCCTGTCATCCCTTCGTGCAGCTCGCGATCGACGCCATCGCCGCCTATGTTCGTGATTTTCGGTTCATCACTCCGCCTGAGAGTCTGTTCGAGGAGTTTCCGGGCTTGCGCCGGCGGGCGGGCGCCTTCGTGTCGCTGAAGAAGCAGGGCGAACTGCGCGGCTGCATCGGCACAGTCGCGCCGGTGCGGGATACCCTCGCCGTGGAGATCATCGAAAACGCCATCAGCGCGGCCTCGAAGGATCCGCGGTTCCGGCCTGTCGAGGAAGACGAGCTCGCGGTGCTGAGGGTGTCCGTGGACATCCTCAGCGCGCCGGAGCGCGTGGCCGGACCAGGTGATCTGGACGTGCGGCGGTACGGTGTCATCGTCCAGGCCGGGGGCAAGCGCGGGCTGCTGCTGCCTGATATTGAAGGGATTGCCTCGGTGGACGAGCAGTTGTCGGTCGCGCGTAAGAAGGGCGGGATCGGCGAATCGGAGCACGTCGAACTCTATCGGTTTGTGGTCGAGCGGTATTATTGAGGAGGTTGCATGGCTGAGATTCTTCCGTTTCGCGGCGTGCTGTACGATCCGGCCAAAGCGGGCGATATCACGTCCGTCGTGGCCCCGCCGTATGATGTGATCGGGCCGGCCGAGCAGGCGGCGTTCTATGCCCGCCATCCCGGCAACATCATCCGCCTGGAGCTGGGCCAGGAGCAGCCCGGCGACAGCCCGCAGGAGAGCCGCTACACCCGGGCCCGGCACTTCCTCCAGGAGTGGCTGCGCAACGGGCTTCTCCAACGGGACGCCACACCGGCGATTTACCTGTACGCGGTCGAGTACCGGTCGCGCGGCGGCCAGACCCGGACGATGCGCGGGTTTCTCTCGCTGGTCAAACTGGAAGAGTTCGGCACCGGGCGCATCTTCCCGCACGAGAACACCCGCGCCGCCGCGAAGGATGACCGCTACCAGTTGCTGGAGGCCTGCCGAAGCAACTTCAGCCCCATCTTCTCGCTCTACTCGGACGCCGAAGGCGCCATCATCCGGACCCTGGAGCGGACGGTTGAGAAGGGGCAGCCGCGCTTCGCCGTCACGGACGCCGATGGTGTCCGGCATCTGCTCTGGACCGTCAGCGACCAGAAGGCGCTCGACCGGGTCGTGGCGGCCATGAAGCCGTTGCCGCTGTTCATCGCGGATGGGCACCATCGGTACGAGTCGGCGCTGCGGTATCGGAACGCGCAGCAGCAGGCGTCGGGGAACAAGGGGCCGCTTCCCTCCGATTGGGTCCTGATGTATTTCTCGAACCTCGACGACCCGGGCCTGACCATTCTCCCGACGCATCGCGTGCTCCCCGGCCCGCTGCCGTGTCCCGCCCCTGAATTCCGGCAACGGCTAGCGGAGACGTTCAACGTGGAGACGATTGCGTTTACGAAGGAGACGGAGTCGGCGGCACGCGCGAAGTTCCTGGGCGCGCTCCAGGCGGCGCGGGGAACCAACGCGCATGTCATGGGGCTCATCGTGCGGGGGGAGTCCCGGTACGAAGTGCTGACCCTCACTGCGGAGGGCCTGTCCCGGCTGGGCACGTCCGCCCGTGAGCGGCTGGATGTCTCGATCCTCCAGCAGATGGTGTTCCGCGGCGCCATGCGCATGGAACCGAAGGACGAGGAACGCCTGATCTATATCAAGGACGAGGAGGACGTGCTGGCCGCGATGGCGCGTGGCGAGGGCGAGCTCGCCGTGCTGCTCAATCCCCCCCGAGTCACGGAGGTCAAGGACGTCGCCCGTGCCGGCGACCGGATGCCGCACAAGTCCACCTACTTCTACCCCAAGCCCCTCACCGGCCTGGTCATCAATGCGATGGATTAGCGATCGCGCTGCTTGACATTTCTTTTCCGCGCGGGCACCTTAGCCTCTTGTTAGAATCTAGAATTGTGAGGCGTATGGGCAGGGACAGGCTGATTGCCGCAGGGATGCTTGCCTTCCTTGCCTGGCTGGGCGGTGACGCCTTCGCCGGTGGCCTGTCATTTTCCGAGCACGGCGCGAAGGCAACCGGCATGGGCAATGCCTTCGTCGGCCAGGCGGATGACCCGTCGGCCCTCTTTTACAATCCAGCCGGCATCACCCAACTGGAAGGCACGCAGGTCATCTATGGGGGCTCGGTCGTGTACCTCGATACGACGTTCCGCAGTTCGACCACGGGGGAATCGACGCAGCTTCAGGATCAATTTCCGCTGGTGCCCCACTTCTTCGCCACCCATAAGTTCAAAAGTTGGGACAAACTCAGCGTCGGGTTGGGGATCTATACGCCTTTCGGACTGACGATCGACTGGCCGGATAACTGGCAAGGCCGCTCTGGTTCGATCCTCGCCAAGTTCCGGGCGACCATTATCCAACCGACTGTTGCCTACCAGGTCACAGATGCC
>JAUSHW010000195.1 GCA_030648395.1 Nitrospirales bacterium
CTGTTGTACCTATTTTTCAAGGCGAGGCGGCCGGGTGCGACCTGATAAGTCATTTCTGTCGACTTAAAGTTTACTAAGTAAGCAAAGAAAGGATACAATATCATGCGCAGGTCACGGATGCACGTATTCATCGCGGCCGTCGTTGTCCTGTTGCTCGCGGCCGGGCCCGCGGGCGCGGCCGATCCCGCGCTCAGGCTACTGCTGAAAAAAGGAATCATCACGCAGGAGGAATACGACCAGGCGCTGCGGGAAACCGGGCAGGTTGCGGAAGCGCCTCCCTCCAAGGTGGAAGCGGCAACCCAGGCCCAAGCAGAGCCAGGGGCTCCGGCCAAGGCAACTCCGACCGCCAAGGATGCCGACGGGGACAGTACGGTTGACCTTGGGAAGGGGATCAAGTTTGGCTACGACCGGGGGCTCTACACGCAGTTCAAGGACAAGTTTCGTCTCAAGATCCGCCTGCGTGTCCAGGCACGGTTTACCGACAGCCAATTCAACTCGGCCTACAACACGTTCGGGGACGCTAAAAATTACCCTGCCGTCTCCTCGACCGGTGTGATCTCGGCCACGAAACATGCCGAGGATCTGGCCTTTTTCGGCGTGCATCGCACCCGGTTGGTGTTCGAAGGGTTTGCCTTCAGCCCGGACGTGAACTACTTCGTACAGTTTCGGAACGACACCGCCGACTCCCCCACGCAATTAGGAGGCGCGCGTTCCACGACGCAGCTCTATGACGCCTATCTGACCTTGAAACAAATTCCATGGGCCAACCTCCGCTTCGGCCAGTACCGCACGCACTTCGGCCGACAGGAGTTCCAAAGCTCGGCGTTCCTCCAGTTCGTGGACCGTGGCCTTGTCGCCGAAGCTTTTGTGCCGAATGTCATTGATCGGCGCGATCAGGGCGTGACTCTTTTCAGCGATCAAGCCAAATACCCGGTCAATTATGCGTTCGGGGTGTTCAACGGCGTCGGCATCAACCTGAACAGGCTCGGCCTGAGCACGCCGGGCAACGCGAACGAGTTGATGTACGTTGGCCGGATCACGGCGGACATTCTCGGAAAGCCTGGATACCCCGAGGGAGACCTGGCCAATTCCCAGACTTCCCAACTGGCCGTTGGTGCAAGCTATGGGTACAACGGCGGTCTCCAGACGAACACGACCGGCGCCGGCAGCAACAACCAGATCTCCACGGCGATCGCATCATTGGGCAATGGGCGGCTGCTCAACCAAGGCGTGGTCGACATCGGGACGGGGGGACTCGACTTCATTTTGAAGTACCGAGGCTTTTCCCTCCAGGCCGAGGGCTTCGTCCGAAACATGGACACGCACGACCATTCCAAGCAGATTGGCAACGCGACGGGCTATTATGTGCAGGGCGGCTATTTCGTGCTGCCGGGAAAACTGGAGGTGGTGGGGCGGTGGAGCGCGATGGATCCGAATACGCGGGCCGCACAGGATCTGATGACGTCAGGCATTGGCGGACTGAACTGGTATCTTCATGGTCACGAACACAAGGTGCAGCTCGACTACGGGATGATCACGACCAGGCTCAGCGCGGCCGATGCCGGGGGGGCCGTCTCGCTGCTCGAAAGCCGGTTCAGGCTTCAGTACACGATCGTGTTCTAACCGCGTTGCGCGTCCGTCGTAGGGGCGACCCGCTGGGTCGCCCTTCAGAGGGCGAGGCAGCGCCTCGCCCCTACATTGGGCAGTGTTTTTGTTTGCAATCGCCCACAAGATATGGTATTTCTCCCGCTAGGTGACGCCTCTCCGGCGGCTACCTCAATAATCAAGGGGGCGCATGTATCTTAAACATCTAGAATTGCGCGGGTTTAAGTCTTTTGTCGATGCGCGGTTGACCTTTCAGCCTGGTATCACGGCAGTGGTTGGGCCGAACGGAACCGGGAAAAGCAACATTCTTGATGCGGTCCTTTGGGTGTTGGGGGAGCAGAGCACCAAGACCTTGCGTAGCGAACGGATGGAAGACGTCATTTTCAACGGCACCGAGTCACGACAACCGTTGGGCATGGTCGAAGTCTCGCTGATCCTGGGCGACGTTGATAGCAAGCCGGCAAACGGCAATGGGAACGGCAACGGTGATGGTGACGGCGACGGTGAAACCGCTACGCTCCCGCACGCGCTTGGCGAGTGCGAGGAGGTGATGGTCACCCGGCGTTTGTTCCGCGACGGCGTGAGCGAATATTTCATCAACAAGACCCCCTGCCGATTGAAGGACCTGCGGGCGCTGCTGTTGGACACCCGTGCCGGCAGCAAGGGGCATACGGTCATCGAGCAGGGGCGGATTGATCGCGTGCTGAAAGCCTCGCCCATTGAGCGCCGCGAGCTCATCGAAGAGACGGCCGGCATCGTCCGCTACAAGAAGCAAAAGGCCGAGGCCCTGCGCAAGCTGGAGTCCACCAGCCAGAATCTGCTGCGTGTGCGTGATATCGTCAATGAGGTCAAACGGCAACTGGGCAGCTTGGAGCGTCAGGCCCGCGCTGCCGAGCAGTACCAGAAACTGCGTCAGGAGGTCCGCCGCCTGGAGTTGACCGTCCTTGTCCACGACTATCGTGAACTCTTGCATGAGCGCGAAGACTCCGACCGGGCGCTGGGCGATTTGACGCTTCGAGAAAGCGCCGAGGCGGCAGCCATTGCCCGCCTTTCGGCGGAGGTGGAAACGCTGCATCTTGAGGTCACGGAAGGCGACGCCGTGTTGACGACGCTGCGCGACGAGGTTGCACAATCTGAGAAACGTCTTGCCCAGGCCGGCGCGGACATCACGTTGCTGGCTCAGCGGTCGGTCCACCTTGGCGAGCAACGAGCTCTCGTGCAGGCCGACATCGAGCACGTTCGTGCGGAGCAGAAGGACGCGGAAGAGTTGCTCGCCAGGCTGCGGTCACGCATTGAGCAGGTGATCGGGGAATTTTCCGTGCGGTCGGCTGCCGTTGCGGAATCCGAGGCGGGGCTGGCGGAGGCCCTTCGGTGCCATCGGGGAAATCAGGCCGAGCTTGATGCCGCGCGGGCGCTGGTCATGGAGCGGATGATGGCCGCCGCCGCCGCAACGAACCGGCTTGCCGCCAATGAGGCTCGTGCTGCGGAGCTTCGTCGGCGGATCGCGGGTGTGGAGCAGGAGCGACTGCAGGCCGTTGCGGCCGGCGAGTCTTCCGGAACATTGCTGTCGGCATGCACCGAGCGCCGCCGTCGCATCGAGACAGACCTCGTGGCGGCGCGTGGAGCGCGCACCGATCTGGCCGATGCGGTCGCGTGTCTCAAAAACCAGCTGGCGGAAGCCGGTCAACGTGTGGCCCGGCTGCAGGAAGAGAAGGCGGTCGCGGAGGCCCGGCAGAAGGTCCTCCAGTCGGTCACCTGTGATACGGCTGCGCAGGATTCAGACGACGCGACGCTGAAGGACACCGTGGCACAGATACTGTCGGTGCCATCCCGCTTGGAGCGCGCCGTGGAGGCGGCCTTGGGCCACAGGCTGATGGGGCGGATCGTCGAAGGACCGTCGGAAGCCGTCGGCGTGTTGCGTGCGCTCGCTTTGAAGGGCACAAGCGGCGGGACCTTCATTCCCAGACACCCGCGGGTCTTCGGTTCCCACGTGACTGCGACACTGGATGGGGCCGGCGTCGTCGGTCTTGCGCATACGTTGGTGACGCCGCGCCAGGGTTACGAAGAGCTTGTGGCCCATTTGCTTGCCGGTGTGGTGATCGTGGAAACGCTGGAGCAGGCGGCAGGTCTGTGGCAGCAAATGACGGCGGACCGGCAGGCGCTTTTGGTGACGCTGGCCGGCGAGATTGTCGCGCCGGACGGGATCGTCAGCGGCAGTCTGGTCGGGATGGTTGCCGGAGCCATGGGCCGCGAACGCGAACTGCAGGCCGTGGCTGTGCGGATGGCGGAGCTGGGTGCGGAACTCAGGGATGATCTGGGCAAACGGATGGGGTTGGAAGGCACAGTGACCTCCGAGGCGGCCCGCTTGGAATCGTTGGAATGTGAGATTCGCAATCTTGAAATGGGGCTTGTCGGTGAGCGCAAGGATGAGCAGCGGGCAGAGCAGGACCTCGGGCGGTGGAGCCAGTCGACCGAATCCTTTCTGGCGGAACGTGCAGCCGCCGAGACTGAGCTCGCCGGCTTGCCCGGCGCCGAGCAGGCGGCGCGAGAGGATCTTCTCCGATGCGAGAGGGAGCGAGCCGAGGCTGAGCAATCCGTGCCGATCTGCCAGGGATCCGTTGCCGTCTCACAGGCTGAAGTCGAGCGCCGGCAGGCGGCGTTGCTGGGAGTGCGGACGGAAGCCGCGGCGCTTCAGGATCGGCTGGAGCAGGCGCGCTCCGAGCTGGCTAGGGTTGAAGCTGCATCGGCTCTTCGTGAAGTCCGGATTGGTGAATTGGATACCGAGACGCTGAGGCTGAAGGCCGCAGGCATGGCTGCGGAGACTGAACGGAGGCAGATTGAAGAAATCGTGCCGGCCGTTGAGGCGGCGAAGACGGAAGCCGCCAGCCGGCTGATCGAGGCGCAGGAGCTGCAGACCGGCAGGGTTGCCAAGGTTCGGGCACAGGAGGCGGATTTGAACAGGCTCCGGCATGCCCTTGGTGAGCTCCACAGGCAACAGGAGGATTTTCGCCAGCGGCGCCTGGTCGCCCAGACACGGCTGGAGGGCTTCGACGCACAACTCACCGGCACGTATGCGGTCAGTTTCAACGGGGCGCTGGCTGAGATTGGAGAGGGCGATGGCGCCGACATGGGGGGCGTCCGTGAGGCTTTGGCCCAGAAGCGCGGGCGGCTATCCGAATTGGGCCCGGTCAATGTGATGGCCATCGACGAGCATCGGGAGCTGGAGGAACGGTTGCGGTTTCTGACCACGCAGGAAGAAGATCTCACCCAATCCATGGCCTCGCTGAAGGCGATCATCGCGCGTATCAACCGCACCACAAAGCAGCTCTTTCTGGAGACGTTCCAGGATCTGCAAACCAAATTCAACGAGACGTTCCGGACGTTCTTCGACGGCGGGCACGCCGAGCTGGTCCTGGTCGAGGATGAGGAGTCGACTGAACCGGGCGTGGATATCGTGGCCCAGCCTCCCGGGAAGCGGCTCAAGAACATTTCGATGCTATCGGGCGGGGAGCGCGCACTGACGGCGATGGCGCTCATTTTCGCCAGTTTTCTGATCAGGCCGACGCCGTTCTGTGTCCTGGACGAGATCGATGCGCCGCTGGACGAGGAGAACACGCTCCGATTTGCCAGAGTATTGCGGGAGCTGTCCGCCCGGACACAGTTCATCATCATGACCCACAGCAAGCCGACGATGGAAATGGCCGATGCCTTGTACGGCGTCACCATGGAAGAAGCCGGCGTCTCTTCCCTAGTTTCCGTCCGTTTGAACAGGCTGCTGGCGCCGGCCTGATAGCCTCCTGCATCAAAGCGTGAAACCCTATGAAATTTCAGCTTGTTTCATGGGTCAGGCGCTTGACACCCAGTGGTCTGGGTGCGGTATACTCACGCTTTAATGCGCCCCCAATGGCCCTCTCAATTAATGCCATTAGGCGGACGAACCAACTCAGCGTAGCCCAAGGGATATCATGAAGCGGTTGCTCGGCCTTCTGACCAATTGGTCGGAGAGAATTTTATCGGCGGCACCTGCGAGCATGCAGCAGCAGGCACGGCAGAAAGCCGGCCGACTGCTACGCCTTGTCGGCGGCAATCCCAATGCTGCGCCAGCGACCCCCGCTCCCTCTCGACACCAGGAATCAGGCCAGACTCTTCACCAAGGCGCGGCGGTGGAGGAGGCCATCAAGCGGAGCCAGCAGTGGCTGCTCTCGCGCCAGGCGGAGCCAGGGTACTGGGTCCACGAACTGGAAGCCGATGCGACGCTCACATCCGAATACCTCATGCTGCGCCGCTTCCTTGATCGTGTGGACAAGGAGAAAGAGCGCAAGGCCGTCCGCTATCTGATCGACGCACAGTTGCCTTCAGGCGGGTGGCCGATCTATTACGGCGGTCCGCCTGAGATCAGCGCGTCCGTGAAGGCCTACTTCGCGCTCAAACTGTCCGGGATCTCCGCTGACGAACCCTTTATGCAGAAGGCCCGCACGGTGATTCTGAGCAAGGGCGGGGTCGTTGGTGCGAACGTCTTCACCAAGATCGCGCTGACGCTCTTTGACCAGTACGACTGGCGGGGGATTCCCTCGATGCCGACGGAATTGGCCCTCGTGCGGCCGAACAGGGTCTTCAGCCTCTATGACCTGTCGTATTGGTCGCGGGCCGTGATCACTCCCCTATTGATCATTTTCAATTTCAAGCCGGTCTGCCGCATCCCGAAAAAAGAGGGGATTGACGAACTCTGGTGCATGCCGCGCGCGCAGATGGACTTTCGTCATGCGCCGCCGTTTCTCAGGGACCGGAGCTGGTTCACCTGGCGGAACTTCTTTGTCACGCTCGACGGGATCCTGCGGGTCTATGAGCGGATCGTGCCCGAGAGTCTTCGGAAGAAAGCCCTCACCGCCGCCGCTCAGTGGGTGATCACCAGGATGGAGGGAGAGGGCGGCCTCGGCGCCATCTATCCGGCGATGGCCAATTCGGTCGTGGCGCTACGGTGCTTGGGCTACGGCGTGGATCATCCCGTTCTGCGCAAAGCTCTCGGTGAGATCGAGGCGCTGGAAGTGCACGACGGCGACTCGCTGCACCTGCAGCCGTGCTTTTCGCCGATCTGGGACACCCCCCTGACGATGAATGCGCTGATCGAGAGCGGCCTGCCGCCCGATCACCCCGCCCTGCTCCGCGCCGCGTGCTGGATTTTCACGCGCCAGTGCCGGAAGGTCGGCGATTGGATCGTCTCGGCACCCAAGGCTGAGCCGGGCGGATGGTATTTCCAATTCGAGAATGAATACTATCCGGACAACGACGACACGGCCGTCATCGTGATCAGCCTGTCGAAGCTCATCATGCCGGAAATGGACGCCCAGCTCGATGCCATGCGGCGCGGCATACGGTGGACGCTGGCTATGCAGGGGAGCGATGGCGGGTGGGGCGCGTACGACAAGGACAACAACAAGATGTTCCTGAACCAGATTCCCTTCGCCGACCACAAGGCCCTGCTTGATCCCAGCACGGCCGACCTCACGGGCCGCGAATTGGAAATGCTGGGAGCGTTGGGCTATGACCTGAGTCACCCGGCAGCCGCGCGCGCGATCCGGTTCATCCGGAAGAACCAGGAGGCCGACGGATCGTGGTACGGCCGCTGGGGCATCAATTACGTCTATGGGACATGGTCCGTGCTCGCCGGATTGAAGGCGATCGGCGAGGACATGCAGGCCGAATACGTCCGCCGGGCGGTGGCGTGGCTCGTCTCGAAGCAGAACCCGGACGGCGGGTGGGGCGAATCCTGCCTCTCGTACGCCGAGGATGATGCGCACGGTGTGGGGGAGAGCACGTCTTCCCAGACCGCGTGGGCGCTTCTCGGGTTGCTCTGCGCCGGCGAAGTGGAGACGATCAGTGTGATGCGGGGGATTAACTACCTCATCCGGCATCAGGACCCGCAGGGGTTCTGGCCCGAGCGTATGCACACCGGCACGGGCTTCCCGCGCGTGTTCTACCTCCGCTACCATGGCTACAGCCACTTCTTTTCCCTGTGGGCTTTGTCCATGTACCGGTCTTTGAAGTCGCGGGGGCGGACTCGCGCGGACGAGATCCGCGAGCAGAACCGGCAATCCGGACAGTTTCGCCTCGCGTAATGAGAGATGCGACGCGTTGCCGTCTTGGCTGCTTCCGGACGTGAATTGGCGCCTGCGCGTGCGGCACTGGGAATGGTTGAACGCAGGCGGCTCGGTTCTTTGGAGTATGCGGTTGGTCACACAGGCGATGTGGAAGTGTATTTGATCAAGACAGGAATGGGGCCTGCTGCGGCCGCTGCGGCCGCGCACGCTGTCTTTGCCGACGTGGCCTTGGATGCGATGGTGTCAACAGGCTATGCCGGCGCGTTGGGCCCTGCTGGAATCGGGGACGTGATCGTGGGAACCGACGTGCGCGATTGGACAAGGGGGTATGCCCAGGCGATATTCCGGGCCGATCCCGCCTTGCTTGCGATCGCCCGGGAAGCGGCGGGTGAGGCGAAGCTGTCCTGGTCGGAAGGCCCGGTGGCGACGGCGGCTCGGGTCCTCTGCCGGGCAGACGAAAAGAGGGCATTGGCCGAAGCAAGCGGCGCGATTGCCGTGGACATGGAGAGCGCCGAGATCGCGCGGGTGGCCGCGTCCAGAAATGTGCCGTTCCTGCTGGTTCGCGCGGTGTCCGATCGCGCCGGAGATGATCTCCCGATGGATTTCAATCTGTGGCGGACTCCCGGTGGGCGCGTGCGTGCTTTCGCCCAGTTGGTGAGGCGTCCGGCCATCCTGCGCGCGCTCTTCCGGATGAAGCGTCAGGTTGAGCAGGGGTCGCAGAACCTGGCTTGTTTTTTTCAGGTGTGGTGGCGCCTGATGGGACAGGAGCATGCGTCCGCCCGGATGCATGCTCCGTCCGTGATGGGAGTGCGCTCATGGTGACAACTACTGTGGCCGGGGTCGGCCGGAACGTATTGAGGATCGTGGGCGAGATGGGCCGCATGATGGTCTTTCTCATCAGCACGGTCGCTTGGATGGTGCGCCCGCCCTTTCGTGTCATGCAGGTTTTGAAGCAGATCCATTTCATCGGCGTGAAATCCCTCTTCGTGATCGTGCTGACGGGGGCTTTCACCGGCATGGTGCTGGGGCTGCAGGGCTACTACTCGCTGCGGAAGTTTGGCGCGGAGGGGTGGCTGGGATCGGCTGTGGCGCTGAGCATCATTCGGGAACTGGGGCCGGTGCTGTCGGCCCTGATGGTGACGGGGCGCGCCGGCTCCGCCATGACCGCTGAGATCGGCATCATGCGGATCACCGAGCAGATCGATGCCCTCGATACGATGGCGGTCAACCCCATGCAGTATCTGATCGCGCCCAAAGTGCTGGCTAGCGTGCTCGTCATGCCCATGCTCTGCTCGATCTTCGATATCGTCGGCATTTATGGCGGATACATGGTCGGGGTGAATCTGTTGGGTGTCGGTTCCGGTGCCTACATCAGTTCGATGGAATCCAGCGTGGAGTGGAAGGACGTCTACGGGGGATTTCTCAAGGCCCTCAGTTTTGGCGTGATCATCTCCTGGGTCTGCACCTATAAAGGCTACAACACGACGATGAGCGCCGAGGGATTGGGAACGGCCACAACCGAGGCGGTGGTGCTGTCCTCCGTGCTCATCCTCATCTGGGACTATTTCATCACCTCGGTTTTAATGTGAAAATGCCACTCGGCCAAGACCTCGTGGCTACAGAAGCCGCGGGTGCTGTGAAGGGCACGGAGGCAGCCACACCCGTGATTCGTCTTGTCGGAGTGGAGAAGGCGTTGGGCGGGCAGCCGGTTCTGAAAGGTGTAAACCTGGAGATTCCCCGCGGCAAGGTGACCACGGTCATTGGCAAGAGCGGTGGCGGGAAGAGCGTCCTGCTCAAGCATATGATCGGTCTCCTCCGGCCTGATCGCGGCCAGGTGCTGGTGGATGGGACTGACATTACCCGGCTTAGCGCGCATGACCTGAACGAGGTCCGCAAGAAGTTCGCCATGCTGTTCCAGGGCGCGGCGCTGTTCGACTCGCTCACGGTCCTTGAGAATGTCGCCTTTCCCCTGCGCGAGAAGACGAAGCTCAAGGCGGCGGAGGTCGACCACAAGGTCCTCGAGATGCTGGAGGCGGTTGGGCTCACGGGCATGGGGCACAAGTTTCCCGCGGAGCTCAGCGGGGGCATGCGCAAGCGGGCGGGGTTGGCGCGCGCGCTCGTGATGGGGCCGGAGATCATTCTGTTCGACGAGCCGACCACGGGCCTCGATCCGCTCCTGGCGCGGACGATTCACGATCTGATTCTCGAGACCCAGCGGCGGTTCGGTTTTACGGCTGTCATGGTGAGCCACGAAATCCCGGAAATTTTCGGGATCTCGGATTACGTGGCGATGTTGCTGGATGGGGTGATCGCCGAGATGGCGCCGCCGGAACAGTTTCAGCGCACGCGCCATCCTGGCGTGCGGGAATTCATTAACGTCGGCACGAGGCCTGAGGTCGTCTCCTCCGGGGCCGGCAGGGAGACTCGGGGACTATGAAAGACGCTAAACTGGAACTCATTGTCGGGGTGTTCGTCCTGGTCGGCATCGCCGCATTGACGTATCTCGCGGTCAAGCTCGGGAAGCTGGAAGTGATCGGGGGCGGGAAGAATCTGGAGATCCACGCGGAGTTTGATTCGGTAGCCGGGCTCAAGGATGGCGCGACGGTCGAGATCGCCGGCGTGCAGGTCGGCCAGGTCAAGAAAATCTGGTTGAACGGGGACGGGGAGCGCGCGGTGGTGAGTTTTTCACTGACGCCGGGTGTGAAGCTCTACGGGGACGCGATCGCCTCGATCAAGACCCGCGGCCTGATCGGCGACAAGTATGTGTCGCTTTCGCCGGGAGGGTCTCAGAAGGAATTGCCGCCGGGGGGCAAGATCCGCGAGACCGAGTCAGGGATCGATTTCGAAAAAGCCATCAGTGAATTCATTCACGGGAACGTCAAGTAAATCGAGGGGAGAGGCAAGGTGATGCGATGGCATGCAACGATGTTGGCGGTTGTTCTGGCCGGCGGCCTGGTCGGCTGGAATGTTCTTGGTTTGACGGCGCCGGCATGGGCGGGACCTCCCGTCGAAGCTGTTCGAAAGACCATCGACGAAGTGATCCGCATTCTGGATGATCCGGCGTGGAAGAAGCCGGACAGGAAGGAAGAGCGCCGCAAGCTACTCGAGCGCACCATCAGTCAGCGTTTCAACTATCCCGAGATGGCGAAGCGGTCGCTGGGGGCGGAGTGGGGCAAGCATTCGGCTGAAGAGCAGAATGACTTCGCCGCCAATTTTCAGACGCTGCTGTCGAATACGTACATTGGGCGGATCGAGGCCTACTCGGGCGAGAAGGTGCAGTACCTCAAGGAGTTGAGCGACGGCGAGTTTGCGGAAGTCTATACGCACGTCGACACCGGCAAGTCCATGATCGACATCAACTACAAGCTGCAGAAAATTTCCGATGAGTGGCACGTCTACGACGTGGTGGTGGAAGGCACCAGTCTGGTCCTGAATTACCGCGAGCAGTTCAAGAGAATTCTCCGCAAGGATTCGTTTGCGGAGCTGTCGAGGCAGCTCCGTGATAAGTCGGCGCACATCAAAGCCCCTGTCCCCGACGGCAGCGAGACAGCCAAGGGACGCTGAGCTTAAGTGAAACGGTTTCTTTGTGCATGCCCTCTTATTCTCGCCTGCGCGGTGGGCTCACTGCTGTTTCCCTGGGCGGAGGTGGCTGCCGAGGAGCGGTCCTATTTCGTGATCCCGGCCGTTGCGACGTCGAAAAACGACGGGACGGACGTCGGGGTGATCGTCCCCTACATCTTTGCGGACGACGAGGGCCGCGTCACCCAGATCGTCGCCCCGATGTACATTCACAACGAGTTTGTGGGCTCGCGTGCTACGATCAACTTCTTTCGCTATCCTGCGAGGGGCGAGCAGATCAAGCTGATTGCGTCCATCACGGAGAAGACGGAACGCAGGTTCCAGCTCGATGCCCAGAAGCTGTTTCTGGACGGCGGCCGATACAGTCTGGAGGGCAATGTCGGGTTTTTCAAAAACGGCACGGCCCGGTTTTTCGGCCTTGGCAACCAGACCAGTGTAAATCAAGAGACCAACTATACCGACCGGGAACTCCTCGGGTTCATCACGGGAGGCCTCTATGTCGGGCCGGGCAGGCGGGTGACGTGGACTGAACGTCTGCGCAATGTGGAGATACAGGTTGGGGCGGTGCCCAATATCCCCTTTACGCAGTCGGTGTTTCCCGCGATCAAGGGGACGGGCGGAGCGACGGTGTGGGGCCACAAGCTGGCCTTTCTCGACGATACGCGCGACGATACGTTGACGCCGACGGTCGGGAGCTATTTCACCATGTTCGCGGAACTGGCGCAGTCTCTCACAGCCGATACCAATACCGTGTTCAGCAGGTACGGGTTCGACTACCGGATACTGTTGCCCAATGCGACAAAGCGGTACACCTTCGTGTTCCGGGCGAAATTTGATGCGACGGTCGGCGGCGCGGAGATTCCCTTCTTCGAACGAAGCAGCCTGGGGGGACAGACCACGCTGCGGGGGTTCGGCGTGGGCCGGTTCGTTGACAATCATGCCCTTGTAATCAGTGCCGAGGAGCGGATTCAGCTGTTTCACTTGAAGGTGTTTGGAACCGTCGCCGAATTGGAGATGGCGCCGTTTCTCGATGTCGGGAAAGTGACCGATACGTTTCGTTACCGGGCCCTCTCCCAGTATGAGGCCAATCCCGGTATCGGGTTTCGGGCGATCGCGCGGCCCAATGTCGTCGCGCGGGTGGATGTCGCGACTGGCAACGAAGGACGAGCCATCTTCGCGGGGCTTGATTTCCCGTTTTAGTTGTCCGGGGGGGTCGGGCGGATGAGCAGCCGGCAGATACATGGCAAGAGGCAGGGATCCGGATGGCCGGCGCTGGGCGTGCTGTTGGCCACGCTGCTGGTGCCGCCGGTCGGCGCTCAAGCCGCCGAACTCTATGTCGGTCAGGGCCTGGCTCCAGTCCGCAACTTTCAGCCCTTGCAGGGGCTGTCGCTGCAAATGCCGGTGGACGATGCGATGCCGCTCAAGCGCGGCGAGATGACTCTCCGTGCCCATTTTGCCGAGACCAGCACCATCCTGCGTGAGTCTGCTCCCACGGGAAGCGCCATCTTGAAATTCGGGCAGCTACGCTCGGCGTTCGACGTCCGGTTCGGTACTTCTATGGAGAATGTCGAGGGTGGGCTTGAATTCGCGTCGCTGTACCGCCATTCATCCGGGCTTGACGGGCTGATCACGGCGGTGGAGAGTCTCGCCGGGAGGCCCGCGCCTCTTCGCCAGAAGCTCAAGAATCAGGGATACGCCTATTCCGTGGGAGGCGGCAATGCCTCCCTGAATCCACCAAACGATGCGTTCGGGCTGACCGATATCACGCTTCACGCCAAGGGCCTCCTGGTTGCCGAACGGCAGTACGTTCCGGCGACGTCTCTGCGGGTGGCTCTGAAAGTGCCGGTGGGCGACCGGAGCCGGGCGTTCGGGACGGGTATCGCGGATCTGGGCGTGGGCCTGTCGCTCCAAAAGACTGTCTGGAATCGGGTGGGCCTGTACGTCAACCTGAATGAAGTGTTGCCAACCGGCCATTACCTCGGCCTTGCGCTCCGGGGGTATTTCACCATGGTCACGGGCGTGGAATTCATGGCCACGCCGAAGTTCTCAATCACGGGTCAGTTCGACTATTACCAGTCGCCGTTCGGCAATACCGGGCTCAAGCTGCTGGACAACGGCGTCACCGAAGCGGTGCTGGCCTTCGGGTATCGCTTTACTCCGAATCTCCTGTGGCAGTTTTATGGCGTGGAGAATCTGGATTTCACCAGAGACTCCGCCGCCGATCTCACCATCGGGACCGCGTTGACTTACCGGATACCCCAGAAGTAGGGCGGTGTGATCTCGGATTACGGTACGGCGTGATTCTTGACTGCCTGCCGGTGCTATGTGACAATGCAGAGATTTTATTTCCAACCGCGAGGGCGAAATCGTGTCGCTATTGAAGAAGATTGACAGCCCGGCCGACCTGAAGCGGGTGCCGGTCGAGCAACTTTCCGTCCTGGCGGAGGAGATTCGCGAGCAGATCATCTCGGCGACGTCGGCCGTCGGGGGGCATCTGTCGTCGAACCTCGGTGTCGTCGATCTCACCCTGGCGCTGCATTACCTGCTGGATACGCCTAAAGACAAGATCGTCTGGGACACCAGCAACCAGGCCTACACCCATAAGCTTCTGACTGGCCGGCGCGAGACTTTTCACACGCTCCGGCAACACGGCGGAATCAGTGGCTTCTGCAAGCGCGAGGAGAGCATCTACGATACGTTCAATGCGGGGCATGCCGGCACCGGTGTCTCGGCGGCGGTCGGTATGGCGGTGGCCCGGGACCTGGCGGAACAGCACCATAAAGTCGTGTGCATAGTGGGTGACGGGGCGATGACGTCCGGCATGACATTGGAGGCCATGCAGCACGCGGGTAGTCTGCATAGGAATCTACTGGTCATTCTCAACGACAACCAGATGTCCATCTCCAAGAACGTTGGGTCGCTCTCGGCCTATCTGAACCGCACCTTTACCGGCGAATTCATGACCCATATCAAGGAGGAGGCCAAGCACCTGATCCAGGCGATCCCTGGGGTGGGTGGGCAGATCAGCCGGATGGCGCACCGCGCCGAGGAACTGGCGAAAGGCCTGATCCTGCCGGGCGTGCTGTTCGAGGAACTGGGTTTTCAGTACGTCGGCCCGATCGACGGACACAACTTCGAGCAGTTGCTGCCGACCATGGAGAACGTGCTGAAATTGCACGGGCCGACGCTGCTCCACGTGATCACGAAGAAGGGGCTTGGCTACGAGCCCGCCATGAAGGATCCGGTCTGGTTCCATGCCTGCCCGGCCTTTGTGCGTGAGACGGGGCAGCCCGCTGCAAAAAGCTCAAAGCCGTCCTATACCGCGGTGGCGATCAATACCCTCTGCCGGCTGGCGCGTGAAGACAAGCGCATCGTCGCGATCACGGCGGCCATGTGCGACGGCACCGGTCTGAACGCCTTCGCCAGGGAGTTCCCGGACCGCTTTCACGACGTCGGCATTGCGGAACAGCATGCGCTGACCTTTGCCGCGGGCCTTGCGACACAGGGTGTCCGGCCGGTGGTGGCGATGTATTCCACGTTCCTGCAGCGGGCGTACGACCAGGTCGTGCACGACGTGGCGACGCAGAACCTGCCGGTCTCCCTCTTCATCGACCGTGGCGGGCTGGTGGCCGAGGATGGCACGACGCACCACGGCGCGTTCGACTTCGCCTTTCTCCGGCACGTGCCGAACATGGTGGTGATGGCGCCCAAGGACGAGAACGAGCTTCAGCACATGGTCAAGACGTGCCTGAACCACGAAGGCCCGGCCTCCGTCCGGTACTCCCGCGGAAGCGTCTGGGGCGTGCCCATGGACGCGGAGCCAAAGGCCCTGCCGATCGGGCAGGGCGAGCTGCTGAAAGAAGGGCACGATGTGGCGTTGATCGCTATCGGGATCACGGTGCTGCCCGCGTTGCAGGCGGCCGAACGGCTGGCGGAGGAAGGCATTTCGGCGGCCGTCGTGAATGCCCGCTTTGTCAAGCCGCTCGATCATGCGCTGATCGCGCGGGTGGCCGGCCGGGCGAAGTGTCTGATGACGATCGAGGAAGGCTGTCGCATGGGCGGGTTCGGGTCCGCCGTGCTGGAATCGCTCTCGGAGCAGGGTATCGTAAATCTTCCGACGAAGGTGCTCGGACTGCCCGATCAATACGTCGAGCAGGGGCCGCAGGATTTTCTGCGTGCACAGCACGGGTTGACGGCGGACGGGATATATGAAGAGGCGAAGGACTTGCTGACGAAGGTGCAGGTCGGAGAGCGATTCTGAGCATGTTCATCAAGCGCCGCAGGACAAAACAGATTCGCGTCGGCAGCGTGTTGATCGGCGGAGGCGCGCCGGTGGTGGTGCAGTCCATGACGACGCCGGACACGGCGGACGTCAAGGCGACGGTTGAGCAGATCCATCAATTGGAACAGGTGGGGTGCGAGATCGTGCGGGTGACAGTGAACACGCCGGAGGCGGCGAAGGCGCTCACGGCCATCAAAAAGCAGACGACAATTCCGATCATCGCCGACATTCACTTTGATCACCGGCTGGCGCTTCAAGCTGCGGAGGTCGTGGACTGCGTGCGGATCAATCCCGGCAACATCGGGGCTTGGTGGAAGGTGGAGGAAGTCGTGAAGGCTGTGCAGGAGCGGAACATCCCGCTCCGGATCGGCGTCAACGGCGGCTCGCTCGAGCGGGAATTGCTGGTCAAGTACGGCTATCCGACGGCCGAGGCGCTGGCGGAGTCGGCGCTCAACGCCGTGCACGCGCTCGAAGACATCGGGTTCACGAACATGAAGGTCTCGCTGAAGGCGTCGGATGTGTCCCTGATGGTGGACGCGTACCGGCTCTTTGCCCTGCAGTCGGACTATCCGCTGCACCTGGGTGTCACCGAGGCGGGCACGTTGCTGACCGGCTCCATCAAGTCCTCGATCGGCATTGGCCTGCTGCTGGCCGACGGGATCGGGGACACGATCCGCGTGTCGCTGGCAGCCGATCCGGTGGAGGAAGTCAAAGTCGGGTTTGAGATTCTGAAAGCGCTTGAACTGCGGCATCGCGGGATCAACGTCATCGCCTGCCCGACATGCGGGCGTGTGGAGATCGACGTGGTCAAGCTCGCCAATGAGATCGAGAAGCGGGTGGGGCACATCCGGGTTCCGCTGACGGTGTCGGTGCTGGGCTGCGTCGTGAACGGGATCGGCGAAGGCAAGGAGGCCGATATCGGCATTGCCGGAGGCGAGGGTTCCGGGGGCCACGGAATCCTGTTCAAGGAAGGCAAGCTGATCCGGAAGGTCAAGTCGGAGGAATTACTGGAGACGTTGCTGTCCGAGATCGAAATCATGGCCAAGGAGCGGGAAGCCGGCGGCTCGGGAGACAAAGGCAACGGGCACGGCAGCGGCGGCGCGCAGGGCAATGCGTCGAATGCCACGAGCGGTTCAGGCAAAAAGGAAATCCCGGTCCTGAAAGTTTAACCTCTATTTTCCAGCCTTGTGCCGGTGTCGGCACTCCGTTTATAATCCCCTCACGAAGGCGCCGTACCCAAGTGGTTAAGGGAGCAGTCTGCAAAACTGCGATGCAGCGGTTCGACCCCGCTCGGCGCCTCCATACCTTTCGAACCGCGGTCAAACACGACCTGGCGGCAGGGGAGATCGACGCAAATAGATCATGAGAATCATCACGGAAACACTCTCTATCAATGATCTTAAAAAGATGGCCGCCGATATGTTTGGCGATATTGTGAAGGCCGTTACTGATATTGACCGAGAGCTGATCGCTGTTGACGCCGAACTTCATTCCGACTTGGAAGCGCGCTTATTGGAGGATGGGTCACAACAGAAACATCTTTGGGGAATCAATCTCTATCCGGAGGCGTCCGGCGATGAATTTATCGAGTTTGATTCGATGATTAATGTCCGCCCTTCGCAAGACAACAGGAGTCGAGGAGTGGAAAGCGAAGCGATCCGCGTGAAAATCATTCAAATCGTCGGCAAAAGGATTGAGCGATGACGGTTCAGCACCGGGAGCTTGCTTCAGGCCGCTGGAATGAGCTGTCTTTGGTTGAGCAGTTGGGCAATATCGGCAGTGAAGTCGAGCGGGCCATGAAATGGAAGAAGAAAAACAATCCCGATTATTGCATGAGAGCGTTTGAGCGCGCGTTGGAATTATTGGATCTGACGTTGGCGAGTCCCCCAAACAGGCTTCGGTTGAAGGAAATCGCCCGAACGAGAGAGATGTTGGTGGATTTCTTCTACGGCGAGAACCAATTTGCGACAACAGAGAAATCGCTCAGTGCCTACTTTTTGCGTTTTGCCTGTGCGGCGCGCAGGATCGCGCCGTGAAAATAGATCTATCCCGTTTTCCCATGATGATGCCGCTTCTGCGCTGACGCATGCGCGGAAGATACTCGACGAATTACCGCCGATTTGTCCTCATTTTGCTCCGATCAATCCGCCTAAGATGAGGTTCAGCTCCTCCTCGGCGTACTTCCCCTTCAATCCGGTGGCGATGTCTTGCAGCAGTTGCGTCGCTTCGGGGCCCAGACTGCGGATCAGCGCCGGGGCATCGCCGCTAGTCATGGCGGATTGAATCGTTGCGTCGCTGAGCCGACCGCTCTGTATTGCGCCGGCGAGGATTTGCGCCAGTCGGGCCATCTTGGCCTGCGTATCCCGCGGCAAGTCGCCCAGGGGGGATATCGTGGCGGGTGGCTCCGCAAGCGCCACCGCTGCGAAGAGCAGCACACTCACACATGCAGCAAGCGCTTTCATCATACCCTTTCTTTAGCCCTCGGTCGTGGGCGGGAGCAGTTCGAGATCGATCGTGGCCAAGGCTCCGGTGATGTTGACGGCATAGGGGAATTGTGCCTGAAGGTCGGCAAACGCCTTCCGGCTGCCCTTGGTTTCCAGATGCGCCTGCACGATTTTTACGCCGCGCGGCCGCATGGCGTGGTTTACCGCCTCGAACACGTACCACCATCCGTCCGCCGCGTACTGGTCCTTCAGGATGATCCGGGCAAATGAGATCGTCGCCTCAAACGCGTTGCTTGCCCGATCGAAGTGGACGGCAAACAAGGCTTCGGGCCGGCCGTTGTGGCTGACGGTATAGTACACTCTCTCTTGGGGCACGAACATCGAGGGCGAGGAGCCGTATTCCGGTAAAAACGCGGTCTTAAAGTTCGGAAAGACATTTTTCATGCGGTCGGCATAGTCTGTCGCGTCCGTGCCGGTAATTGCGTTGACCATATAGAATCTCGCTACCTCCTCTTGCTCTGCGCCACGCGGTTGCTCCGGCCATATTAAATCAGTATCATCCCGCCATGTCTATTGCCTCCAACATCCAGGCGTGGCGGTTGTCGAAGAGGCAGCCCGTCACGATGCTGGCGGAGCGAGCCGGGCTGTCGGTGGAGTCGCTGGAGGCCATCGAGGCCGGCGAGCTTGACCCGTCCGCCTCGATGCTGGAAACACTGGCTTCCGCGATAGGGGTGCCGGTGTCGTGGCTCTATGGCGACCCCGAGCACCTGGAACGCTTGTTGGATGCCGACGAACGCGCGGAGTCAGCTCAAGCGGGGGAGGTCGATCCGGTCACGGAGAGAGTGCTGCTTGGGTCACGGGAGGAGCGCGAGCTGTATGTTCTTCTTACCTCCATATTACTGTCCGGCGAGCCCAAGCTGCGGCTGGCCATCGAAGCCAGCCTCCGCAGTCTCGCCAAGCAGGCCAAACAACCCACCG
>JAUSHW010000207.1 GCA_030648395.1 Nitrospirales bacterium
GAACAAGCTGGCGCTGGAGTTTTTCAAGATCGCCCCCGAGGAAGAACAGCGGCTCCGCGTCTTCATGGAAGCCCACCTCCTCTGCCGCCCGAAGTGAGCAGACCTGACTCGTGGGGCCTGGCTCCATTTCCGAATGGTGCCTGACCCCGTTTCTGCCCCTCTTAATCCTGGCGGTTGGGGACGAAGTGGAAGTTCATCTGCTGGCCGGCGCCCTGGTCCTCGGGACTGGCGGGCTCCCAGGACCCGATCGTGGCATTGCCCTGGGTGAGCGCCTGGCTCAATAAGCGCCCGAACGCATCGAGATCGCGAACGGGCTGATTGTTGATCTCGGCAATCACCGACTTGACCTTGATGCCGGCGAGATCAGCCAGGCTGTCGCCGATGATTTCGAACACCGCAACCCCCTCTGACGTTCTGAGATTCAATTCCTTGCGGATGTCCTCCGTCACCGGCCCGACGATCGCCCCGAACTCCTCCGCCAGGGCCATCGGGTCCGCGCCCTTTACGGCCGCAGCATCGGCCGGGGAAACCACCGCCAGACCGAGGAACCCCGCCAGGACCACCCCGCCCAGAGCTTGCCAGCGCTTCATGGTGAGACCTCCTTCTCGTTTAAGGCTACCGTACGCCCTCAACGTTAGAAGGCCATTAAGCCGGGATTAGAAGTGCCTAACGTGGCAGGAAAACAATGCCTGGGGACTATGGGAGAGACGGCAAGGGGGGCGGCCCGTCACCCGCCGTAGACGTTGATCAGCGAGGGTTCGATCATGTGATTGAGGACGTCGGCGCGCGCGATCACGCCGACGAGCCGTTCATTGCGGACGACCGGCAGGCGGATGATGCGGTTCTCGATCATGATCTTGATGACCTCCTCGACCGCCATGTCCTCCTCGACGCAGAGCGGAATCGGGCTCATGAGATCCTCGGCCTTCATCGTGTGCAGGTCCTTCTTGTCGAGCAAGGCCTTCAACAAGTCGAACTCGGAGACCATGCCCACGAGCCGCCCGGCATGATCGATCACCGGCAGGCCGCTGAAGCTTCCCGACAGGAAGAGGACCGCCAGGTCCCGGCCGCTCACCTGCCGCGTCACAGCCAGGACCCGCTTGTCCATGATCTCGCGGGCCTTCAGGGTCAGATCGGGCTCTTTCATCGTCGTCTCCTTCCGGACTCAATAATCTTTGGAACGCCTGCGGTTCTCTGCGCGGGTCACGATACCCATTTGAGCGGGTCCAGTCAATTGGGCGCGCCGCACGCACGCGTTCGGCGGAACCCTCCTGTAACGTCCTCCGACTAGGATAGACTGAAGGGATAGGTGCGGAGGGGGATCCCATGAACAGGCACATCATCATTGGTTTGTGTCTTGTCGGCGCGCTACTGGCCGGCGTGTCAGCGACGGCGGCGGATACCACGCCGGGTGCCGACGGCCGGAAACTTGAGAAGGCGACGTTCGCGGGCGGGTGCTTCTGGTGCATGGAAGAGGCGCTGGACAAGGTGGAGGGCGTGGTCTCCACCACGTCGGGCTACACCGGCGGCCGCAAAGCCAATCCGACCTATGAGGACGTGTCGGCCGGAGGAACCGGGCACGCGGAGGCGGTCGTGATCCTCTACGATCCGGCCACAGTCACCTACGCCAGGATCCTGGACGTCTTCTGGCGCAACATCGATCCCACCCAGCCGAACGCCCAGTTCTGCGACCACGGCAACCAGTACCGCTCCGCCATCTTCTACCACGACGGGACGCAGAAGCGGCTTGCCGAGGACTCGAAGAACGCGCTGGAAAAGTCCAAGCCGTTTGCCGGGGCGATCGCCACCGAGACCGTACCGGCCTCGGTGTTCTATCCCGCGGAGGAGTACCACCAAAACTTCTACCAGAAGAATCCGGTCCGCTATAAGGTCTACAAGTACGGCTGCGGCAGGGCGCAACGGCTCCAGGAGCTGTGGGGCAAGAAAGAGTAGCGGTGTCACCCGCAGAACTGAATTTTGGCAAGGGCCGGAGCGGGGGCTGCCTCTAACGCGGCCGTGGATGAGCGGTTTCCGAACCGCGCCGATCGGGAGCGGGAGGCACCCCCGCAACGGCCCGCTCTTGCAGGAGGCTCCCCCGGCCCGAGCCGCAACCGCCGATAGTTACGACTTCAAAACCGGCTTGATCTCCACGAAGGACTTGACCTGCGACACGCCTTCAGTCTTGCGGATGATGTTCAGCACGGTCTTCAGCTCGTCCTCGCTCCGGGCCCGTCCGATGAGGTAGATAATGTTGCGGACCGAGCGCCAGCGGTAGTTGACCGACGTGACACCGCGGGTCGAGATCAGTTGGACGCTGATCTTGGTTTCAATCCAGAAGTCGCTGACGGCCTGGCCCATGCCTTCTTTTTTTGACTCGTCCTTGTTCTTCGTGGCTTCCCGGCGCCGGGCCTGTTCCTCCTTCGACACGATCTGGATCTCGTCGTAGATCCTCCGAATCCGCTCATCGGCCTGCGCCAACCGGACCACGTCCTGCCGGACCTTGGCATCGGAGACGGTCCCGGTCAGCATTGCCCGCTGCTCCCACACGTCCACGCTCACGTCGAGCAGAATGTTCTTGTCCTTGTCCGCCAGACCGGACAGCAGGCCGGTCCCGATCTTTGTATCCGTGACCTGGTCGTCGGTGACGCGGTCCTCCATGGTCTTCTTGGCCGCCTCCGTCAGGACCGGCACGCACCCGGTCGCGCCGAACGCGATGCACAACGAAACGCCTGCTGCGGTCGCTCCTGCCAGGATCTTGCTCATGGCACCCTCCCTCGAACCTGTGGCAATCTCCCTCCGACTATCTCCGTCGCCGATAGTTTTGTCAATAACCCGCATTTCGGTTAGAATACGCCTCATGAAGCACAAGTCCGCCTATACCGTCGCCGTCGTGGGCGCCACCGGCGCCGTCGGCACCGAGATGATCGAAATCCTGCAGGAGCGCAAGTTCCCCGTGGGCGAGCTGCGCCTGCTGGCATCGGCCCGCTCGGCCGGCGACGGGGTGTCCTTCCATGACCAGAACCTCGTCGTCCGGGAACTCACCAAGGACTCATTCGAGGGCGTGGACATCGCCCTCTTCTCGGCGGGCGCCGACATCAGCCGGGAGTACGCGCCCCTCGCCGCCAGGGCCGGCGCGGTGGTGATCGACAACAGCGCCGCGTGGCGCATGGGCAAGGACGTCCCGCTCGTGGTCCCGGAAGTCAACCGGGCCGACATCGCGAAGCACAAGGGGATCATCGCCAATCCGAACTGCTCGACCATCCAACTGGTGGTGGCGCTGAAGCCCCTGCACGACGCGGCCCGCATCAAGCGGATCGTCGTAACCACGTTGCAAGCCGTGTCCGGCACCGGCAAGGACGCGATGGACGAGCTCCTGGAGGAGACCCAGGCGCTGCTCTCGTTCAAGGAGCCCGAGCCCAAGGTCTACCCGCACCAGATCGCGTTCAACTGCCTCCCGCACATCGACGACTTCCTGCCGTCCGGGTACACCAAGGAAGAGATGAAGCTGCTCGACGAGACCCGGAAGATCATGGGCGACGACTCGATCCGGGTCACCGCCACCACCGTGCGGGTGCCGGTGTACGTCGGCCACTCGGAATCGGTGAACATTGAAACCGAGAAGAAGCTGTCGGCCAACGAGGCGCGGGCGATCCTGTGCAAGGCCCCCGGGGTCCTGCTCTACGATGATCCCGCCCACAAGATTTATCCCATGCCGCTCGACGCGGCGGGCAAGGATGAGGTCTACGTCGGCCGCATCCGCGAGGACGAGTCCGTGCCCAACGGCCTCAACCTCTGGATCGTCGCGGACAACCTGCGCAAGGGGGCGGCGCTCAACGCGGTCCAGATCGCGGAAGAGCTGATCAAGGACGCGCGATAGCCGGCGTGGCGTCTGCTCAGGAAATAATGCGTCATCTCGCTCAGAGACTCGCGGTCGTCAGCCTGCTCCTTTGTCCGGTCCTTGTGCCCTCGCCCGCGAGCGCCGACACGACCATCCGCGTCGCTCTTGCGCAGAACGCGGAATCGATTGCGCTGTCGGCCTCCTCGGGACTCCTCGTCAAGGCTCCAAACGATGACGTCGACGCGAACGGACGGATCACCGTGACAGCCGGCCCGTCCGGACTGGTCGTGGATGGCCAGCGCCTCCGTTCCGACCGCATTGAAGTCCGCGGGCGCAACGGCGACGTCACCGTGAACAACCTCACCGTCGCCGGACGCGTGACAATCAAACGCCAGAACGGCAAGTTGATCGCCATCAACGAGGTCGCGCTGGAAGACTACGTGAAGGGCGTCGTGCCAGCCGAAATGAACGCCGCCTGGCACCCCGAGGCCCTCAAAGCCCAGGCGATGGCCGCCCGCACCTACGCCCTCTACAAGATCCGGCAGAACGGCAAGAAGGACTTCGACGTGGTAGCCTCGACCAAGGACCAGGTCTACAAAGGGCGCGCGGGTGCCGACGGGCCGGCCGGGCGCGCGACGGACGAGACCCGGGGACAGGTCCTGGCGTTCCAGAACGAGCCGATCCTCGCCGCGTTTTTCTCTACCGCGGCCGGGCCGACCGAGGACGCGATCAATGTCTGGTCCGTGGACCTTCCCTATCTCAAGGGTGTCGAGTGCCCGTTCGACATGAACTCCCCGTTCTTCCAGTGGCGGACGGACGTGTGGCTGCCGCTGCTCGAACAGCGACTGCGGGAGGAAGGTTTTCCCGTCGGAGTCATCGCCGGCCTCTCGCCGGCCTCGTACACCAAAGCCGGCCGGGTCTCCCGCGTCCGCATCCTCCATTCGGACGGCGAGCTTCACGTCAAAGGCGAGGATTTGCGCCGCGTGCTCGGCTACACCGTGCTGGCCAGCACGCAGTTCGACTTCGAGGTGGTCGGGTTTCAGATCCAGTTCACCGGGCGCGGCGCGGGCCACGGCGTGGGCCTGTGCCAGTGGGGCGCCAAGGAGCTGGCTGAAAAAGGCTACAGCGCGGACGCCATCGTTCGCTACTACTATCCCGGCGCCGAGATCCGGGACATCTCCAGCCTGCCCCGGCGATAAGCCCTTCATGCGCCTCGATGACTTCGACTACCCGCTCGACGAGTCCCTGATCGCCCAGCAGCCGATGGAGCCGCGCGACCATGCCCGGCTTCTCGTCGTGGATCGCACGGCCGGCGCGCCGGCTCATCACCGCTTCGACGCGCTTCCGAACCTGCTTCGCCCGAATGACCTGCTGGTCCTGAACAACACGCAGGTCCTCCACGCGCGCCTCCATGGACGCAAGAGTCCGAGCGGCGGCAAGGTGGAGGTCTTTCTCGTGCGGGCGGCGACAAACACGCACGTGTGGCAGGCGCTGATCAAAGGCGGGGTCCGCCCGGGCCAGCAACTGGAACTGCCGGACGGCGTCATGGCGACAGTCACGGCAACCGGCGACACCGGCGCGGAGGTCGCGTTCCCGCCGGGCCTTGATGTCCTCGCCTACGTGGAGAAAACGGGTGCTGTTCCCCTGCCGCCGTATATCCGCCGTGCGCCGACCGAGGCAGACCGCGATCGTTACCAGACCGTGTTCGCGCGCCATCCCGGCGCGGTAGCCGCCCCGACGGCCGGGCTGCATTTCACGGAGCCGCTGCTCGACGCGCTCAACGACAAGGGCGTCCGGACGGCCTACGTGACGCTCCACGTGGGGCCGGGCACGTTCAAGCCGGTCGCATGCGACGACATCCGCGAGCACCGGATGGACCCGGAATGGTTCGAGCTGCCCGCGGACACAGCCATGGCGGTGAATGAAACGCGGGAACGTGGTGGGCGGATCATCGCCGTCGGTAGTACGTCAGTGCGGGTACTGGAAACGGCGGCTCAGAAGGGACTGCCGCTACGCGAAAGCTCCGGCGAGACGGCGCTGTTCGTTTATCCTGGTTACAGTTTTGCCGTGGTGGACGCGATGCTGACGAACTTCCACCTGCCGAAGAGCACGCTCTTCATGCTGGTCTGCGCGCTGGCCGGACGCGAGCGCATGCTGGAGGCGTACCGCATCGCAACCGCAGAAAAGTACCGCCTTTTCTCCTACGGCGACGCGATGCTGATTCTCTAACCTTACTCCTTGATCAGCTTCTCGCGCTTTTTGAGGTAGGCGTTGCGGACGGCGCTGTAGAGGTCGAGCGTGCCCTCTTCCACGGCCTCGAACGTTTCCACATTCAGCGCCCGCTCGTTGAGCCGGTCCTCGCCGGTTCTCCCAAGCCCGCCCCCCAGCGGAATGAAATAGTTGATCGGGTCCAGGGCCAGGTCGAAGACATAGCCCACCGTGTCGCGGACCGTGAGAGGAGAGAGCAGCGGCAACACGAAGTACCGGCTCTTGTCCCACCCCCACGTCGCGAAGGTCTGGCCCGTGTCCTCGTCGCTCCTTTCAATGCCGAACTGATACTTGGCGACGTCGGTCATGCCGGCGCCTCCGAGTGTCGTGTTGATCAGAAACCGCGCCATTTCGCGTCCTGCGCCCCCGAATTTGCCCTGAAGCAGACTGTTGACCAGGCGCTTCGGCATAGCGACATTGTCGAAGACGTTATGAATGATCTGCTTTTCGCCGTCGCCAATGAAGGCGTTATAGCCCTTGGCCACCGGCTTGATGGCATACTTGTCGAGATTGTAGTTAAACCGGAAGACGGGTTCATTGTAGGACTCCCAGGGATCGAAATCCCCGGCGCTCTCG
The DNA here is from genome assembly GCA_030648395.1 of Nitrospirales bacterium. Classification (GTDB taxonomy): domain Bacteria; phylum Nitrospirota; class Nitrospiria; order Nitrospirales; family NS-4; genus SCTG01. Next base: position 6,683 of record JAUSHW010000207.1, read on the forward strand.
TCCGTCCTGAGCTTCGTATCGGTGACCACGACTTCCTCCAGCCGCTGGGCGGCGGATTGTTCCGGGACCACGATGATGAGGCCGCATCCCATAACGCCGGCAAGCAAAAACGTGATCAGCCGCGATGTACTCCGATTTTCCACAGTCGCCTCCTTCCAGCCCTACGCACTCTTAGCGGAATCCGCATATGAATACTTGAACAAGGTCCCGGTAGAGTGCCTCCCCCGATAAAAATAGTCAAGAGCCGGCCTGGTTCGCGACAGGAGCCTGCTTCCCCAGCTTGCTGTGGCGGAAGCCGTAGAGGGCATAGAGGATCAGGCCGACGGCGGCCCAGACCAGAAAGCCCACCCACGTGATGGGGGGCAGAAACCCGATGAGCCCCAGACAGGCCGCCATGCCGAGGATCGGCAACAGCGGCACGAAGGGCGCCCGGAACGGGCGTTTCAGGTCGGGACGTGTTTTCCGCAGGACCAGCACCGCGCCGCAGACCAGGGTGAAGGCGAACAGCGTCCCGATGTTGGTGAGTTCCGCCGCGACCCCGATCGGGACAAAACCCGCCAGGATCGCCACCCCGACGCCTGTGATTAGTGTCGCATGGTGCGGCGTGCCGTACCGGGGATGGACGGCCGACAGCCACGGCCACAGCAGCCCGTCCCGTGACATCGCATAGAACACCCGGATCTGCCCGAGCAGCATCACGATCAGCACGCTGGTGATGCCGGCCACCGCGCCGATTGCCACCAGCGCCCCGCCCCACCGGATGCCCGCCGAGTTCAGGGCTTCCGCCACCGGCGCCTTCACATGGATCTGACTGTAGGGCACGATCCCTGTCAGGACCAGGGCCACGGCGATGTAGAGGATCGTGCAGATGATCAGCGAGACGAGGATCCCGATCGGGACGTCGCGCTGGGGATTTATGGCTTCCTCGGCGGTGGTCGAGACGGCGTCAAAGCCTATGTAGGCGAAGAAGATGACGGCGGCGGCGGCCCCGACCCCCGCGAACCCGTTCGGCATGAACGGGGACCAGTTGGCGGGCTCCACCGCAAAGGCACCGACCGCGATGAAGAACAGCACGACGGCGATCTTGAGCACCACGATGACGCCGGTCACCCGCGCGCTCTCCTTGATCCCGATCACGAGCAGAACGGTCAGCGCCAGCACAATGAGGACGGCCGGCAGGTTGATAAAGCCGCCCTCATGCGGGGCGTTGATCAACGCAGGGGGCAGGTGGATGCCGGTCCGCTCAAGAATGCTCACGAAGTAGCCGGACCAGCCGATGGCGACCGCCACGCAGGCGATCCCGTATTCCAGCACCAGGCTCCATCCCGTGATCCAGGCGAACAGCTCCCCCAGGGTGGCGTAGGTGTAGGTATAGGCCGAGCCCGCCGCCGGAATCATGGACGCAAACTCGGCATAGCAGAGCGCGGCCAGCAGACAGGCCGCCCCGGACAGGACGAAGGAAAGGGCCAGGGCCGGCCCGGCGCCCGGACGGTCGCCGTCGCCGACGGCCGCGGTCCCGACCAGCACGAAAATGCCCGTCCCGATGATGGCGCCGATCCCGAGCGCGGTCAGGTCGAAGAGGGACAGCGTCCGCTTCAGCTTGTGCGGCTGGTTTTCGCAGTCGCGGTGTATCTGCTCGATGGACTTGGTACGAAAAGCCCGGCGCATGCCGTTACGCGGGCCGCCTGCGGGTCGCGCGTGCAGCTTTGACGAAGGCCTCAAAGAGGGCCCGGTGGGCGCGATGGCGCCGGTACAGATACTCCGGGTGCCACTGGACCCCGATAAAGAACCGGCGGGACCTGTCCTCGAGCGCCTCGATCACCCCGTCGGGCGCCACGGCGCTGACCGCCAGCCCGCGAGGGACGGCCTTCACCGCCTGATGGTGCGAGCTGTTCACCCGCACGGAGTCACGCCCGAGCACGTCATGCAGCCGCGATCGCCGCTCGACCGTGACGGGATGACACGTCGCGGTCGCCGGCCCTTTCATGCGATGCGGGAGCGCGCCGTCCACCTGCCCGCCGATGTCCTGCACCAGCGTGCCGCCCAAAGCCACGTTCATGAGCTGCATGCCCCCACAAATGCCCAGGACCGGCAGGTTCCGCCGGCGCGCCTCCGTAACGAGGGCAACCTCCGCATCCGTCCGTTCCTTGCTCATGACCGTGAACGTGAAGCGTTTGCGTTCGCCGTAGCGGCGGGGATCGATGTCCGGCCCGCTGCCGGTCAGCATCAGGCCGTCCAGATTATCAAGCAGGGCGGCACCGAGCGCGCGTCCGCTGAAGATGGGAAGAATGAATGGGAGACCGCCGGCCGCCTCGATCGCCGCGACGTACCGGTTCCGGATGAACACCGTGGCCTCGCCTTCCCCGCCATCCCGGTCGGCCCCGGGATTGAAATCCGGAGCGATCCCAATGACAGGCTTACGCATCAGGCGACTCGGGGACGGCTTAGCGGCCGCCCTTGGAATCCGGCGGGACGCCGGTGAAGCGGAGATCCTTTTTCCCTCTGAGGTGGTCCGGCGTCACCACGTAGTCGCCCTCGATCGTCGTGTACCAGACCGCGTCGGCGGCTTTCTTGTCGAAGCCGGAAAACACGTACGTCAGCGAGCCCGTCACGCCGCCGACGATCGCCAACGCCACCTTGGCCGCACCATAAGGGACGGAACACAGAAAACTGGCCACCCCGAGCCCGATGTCGGAGGCGGGGTTCTCGTTGTTGCTCTTTTCAGCCGCCCAGGCGACCGGCGCCAGACACACCGACAGGGCCACCAGCACCACTACCGTCCGAATCGCGATGGTTTTCATTCTCATGTCTCCTCAATGGTTCTAGCCCCTTATATACAATATCAGGCGGTGATTCAAGGCGCGCGCTCCTTCACACCAACCGCCAGCACGGCCTCGTTGGGAATACGGAGCTTTCCACGGCAGCGGAATTTCTCCAGGGCGAGAAAGATGTCGGCTTTGACGGCCCGCCGGACGACCGGCGACATCTTGGCAAGCGCCCGTCGCAGGGACGGCCCCTTCTTCATCGAGTCCCAGAACTCGTCCGGTCCCGCGAAGACCCACTCGACCGTCATGCGCTCGCTCCGCACCGACCGAAAGCCCGCCCGCCGCAACGCCCGTTCGGCGGCGCCCGCCTTGCCGAAACGGAAGAAATCGGGGGCTCCGGGCGGCGTGTGGCCCGCGTGGTGTCGCTCGAGAACGCGCCGGACGATGTCCACCGTATTCACTTTGCTCTGCACGCTCCAGACCGCGATGGCGACCCGCCCGCCCGGCACCAGCACGCGGTGCATTTCCGCGAGGGCGCGCTCGGCGCGCGGCATCAGCATCAGGCCGAACCGGCAAAACACCCGGTCGAACGTCATTGCATCGAGCGCAAGCCGCTCCGCATCCATCTCGCGGAAGTGCGCGTGGCCCGCGCCTGCGGCAATCGCGCGCCTACGCGCACGGCGGATCATCACCGGAGAAAAATCGACGCCCAGGACCAGGCCCCTCGGGCCCACGCGGCGGGCGACGGTGAGCGCCGGCTCGCCCGGTCCGGTCGCAACATCCAGCACCCACATGCCCTTCGTGAGCGCGGCCAGCTCGATCAGCCGGCGGCCGAACGGGCGGAATTCCGGGATCGCCACCTTGGTATAGCGGGCCGAGAACTTGTTCCAGCTCTCCCGCTCGTTCTTTTTATAGGCCGAAGTCGTTGCTGATTGTGTTGCCACCGTGCTCTCCTCTACACGTCCAGTTCCGCGAAAATTGCCTGCCGGACTGCATCGGCGTGCGCGAGCACAGCCTGGTCCAGCTCCTGCTGAAAGGCGTCGGCTCCGACGGTCTGGTTCTCCTGCGTCAGGCCTTTCTCGATCGCCAGATCGAGCTTCGCCCGACAGACCTGCTGGGTGAAGAGGTCACGCGCGCGCTGCTCGTACTCGGCAAACGTCTCGGGCTCGACCCTGGCGCGGAGCATCTCCAGCAGCTCACCCAGAAGGCCGCGCTCCCTGAGCCGTTCAAGCTGGGCCCCGGCGAGCTCGACCGCGACCTGGATGCCGCCTTTCCAGCTTCGCTTTTTGGTATTGAACACGCACATCAGGACTCCGGGACGCTCAGGGACGTCCTCCGGCCCGAAGAAAAACGTGGTGCGGAACTCGTCGGCCATTGGGCCGCAGAGTACGGGAGAATGCGCGTTGAGTCAATTCGGCAGGGGCGGTTCTCGAACCGCCCCTACTTGGCGGGGCTTTGCCCGCTGCGCTATACTCAGCCTTCATTTCACCGGCTATTCCAATAAAGGAGCGTCTATGAAGCAGCGCACATTCCTGACCGTCAGCCTGAGCCTCAACCTCATTCTCCTCGCCTTCGTCCTGGGCGGCTGGATGGGCCCCAACGTCCTGACATCGTTCAACCCGGACATCGAGCGTCCGACGATCGCCAAGTCCGCCTTCGTCCACCAGCTCGGTGCCGTCACGGGCAACGTGACACTGGGCGAGCGCGTGTACGTTGCGCCCTCCGCCTCCGTCCGCGGCGACGAGGGGCAGTCCATTTACATCGGCGACGAGAGCAACGTCCAGGACGGCGTGGTGCTCCACGGCCTGGAGACCATCGAGCAGGGCAAGGAGATCGCCAAGAACCAAGTCGAGGCGGACGGCAAAAAGTACTCGGTGTACGTCGGGAAACGTGTGTCGATGGCGCATCAGTCTCAGGTCCACGGGCCGGCCAAGGTCGGCGACGACTCGTTCATCGGCATGCAGGCGCTGGTCTTCAAGGCCGAGCTCGGCGACCGGGTCGTGGTCGAGCCCGGCGCGAAGATCCTCGGGGTCAAGATCGAGTCCGGCCGCTACGTGCCGACGGGCGCCATCATCACCAAGCAGGCCGATGCCGACGCACTACCGAAGATCACGGACGACTACCCGTTCAAAAGCCTCAACGAGGCGGTGGTGCACGTGAACACGCAACTCGCCGACGGCTACAACGGCAAAAAACCGGCGGCGGGGAAGCATTGAACCACATCGCCGCCATTCAGCAGGCGTTGCGGGAGGCGGGGCTCGACGGCTGGCTGTTTTACGATTTTCGCGGCAGCGACCCCCTCGCCGCCCGCATTTTGAAGCTCGATCCCACGCGCCACATGACCCGGCGCTGGTACTACCTGATTCCCGCGCAGGGGACCCCGACCAAGATCCTGCATCAAATCGAGCCCCATTCCCTGGACGACGTGCCGGGCGAGAGCCGGCTCTACCTCTCCTGGCAGGAGCAGCATGCACATCTCAAGCAAGCGCTGGCGTCGCTCGGACAAGCGCCCAAGGTCTCCATGCAGTACTCGCCGCTGAACGCCATTCCGTACATCTCGCGGGTGGACGCCGGGACCATCGAGCTGGTCCGGTCGTTCGGCGTGGACGTCGCGACCTCGGCCGATCTCGTGCAGCGGTTTGAGGCGGTCTGGACCGATGAGCAGTACGCGTCGCACTGCCAGGCGGCCGTCGCACTGCGGCAGATCGTGGACGAGGCGTTTGGGCGGGTGCGCCACGAGATCGCCTGCGGCGCCGTCTTCACGGAGCGCGACCTGCAGCAGGACATCCTCACCCGCATCGCCGCCCGCGGCATGCACACCTACGCGCCGCCCATCGCCGCCGCCAACGCGCACGCGGCAGACCCGCACTACTCACCCCCAGCGCAGGGATCCGCGCCGATCCGCACAGGCGATCTGGTCCTGATCGATCTGTGGGCCAAAAATACAGCGCCGGGTAGCATGTACGGGGACATCACCTGGACGGGCTTCGTGGGAGAGAGCGTACCGGCACGCCATGCCGAGGTGTTCGCCATCGTCGCAGCCGCGCGCGATGCCGCCATCGCCTTCGTCCGGCAGGAGGTCGGCGCGGGCCGGTTCCCCTGCGGCGGGGACGTGGACGACGTGTGCCGCCATGTGATCCAAGACGCGGGCTACGGCGACCGGTTCATCCATCGCACGGGCCATTCGATCGGCGAGGAAGTCCACGGCAACGGCGCCAACATCGACAACCTCGAAACGCAGGACAACCGCCGCCTGCTCCCCCGCACGTGCTTCTCGATCGAGCCCGGCATCTACCTGGCCGGCGACTTCGGCATCCGGAGCGAGGTGGACGTCTACATCACCGAGCGCGAGGCCATCGTCACAGGCATCCCCATCCAAACCGCCATCGTGCCGATCCTTTCCTTGACACCCATCAAAGCCGACGGTTAGAGTAAACACATGTTCGGCACGATGGGCATCACAGAGCTGGTCCTGATCCTGGCGATCGTGTTGATCGTCTTCGGCGCGGGCAAGCTGCCGAAAATCGGTGAAGGTCTTGGGAAGGCCTTGAAGGGCTTCAAGAAGGAAGTCCGCGAGGCCGAGCCGATTCAGCAGACCCCTGAGCAGGCCCAGGCCGTGGACGCGCAGGTCGTCTCTGGCGCGCCACAGCCCGTTCCGCCACCGCAGCCCGCCGGCCAACCGACTCCGCAACCAACCACCGCCGCGCCGCCACCCGTTCCTCCGCAGATGGGGCCGGCCGCCACGCCGGGAACGACCGCGTACATGGTGGCTCAGCAATCCTGGAAGCCGGTCACTCCTCAGCCGGTGGCACCACCACCGACGCCCGCGGCCGCTGGCAGTCCCGCCGGGGCACCCGCCGCGCCGGCCCAGCCTGCCGGCTTCAAGGCGGAAGTGAACAAGCCGGCTGTCCAGCGCGTCATGGCCCAGCAGGCCGCGATGAAGGCCAAGCAGCAGCCCCAGGGCGCTCCTCCCATGGATCGGCAGGCCCAGGAAGCGGCCGGTATGCAGCCTCCGCCGGCGGACCCCGGCTACAGCAAACCGATGATCAAAGTCCCCGATCTTCAAAACCTCGGATCGGGAATCGGCGATGCGCTCCGCACCTTCCGCGAGGCCGCGAACGACGTGAAACGGGCCATCGATCCCTCGATGCACACCATCAAGGCCGAGGTGGAAGCCGCGCAGAAAGAGATCCAGGGCTCGATCGATTACGTCAAGGAAGGCCCCAAGGTCGAAGAACCTCCCAAGTAATGTCCGTCTTCCCCCGTCTCCACCGCATGCTTTGGGCGATTTTTTTCATCAGTCTCATCCTCCCCGCGTGCATCGTGTCCACGGACCACCGGGAGCCCACGCCGGAGCAGGTGATTCCACGGCTCGTGGCAGTGCTCAAGGACCCGAACCCTGAACTGCGCCGCACCGCCGCGCAGTCCCTCGGCAAGATCGCACGCAAAGAGGCGGCGCCGGCCCTTCTTGAAGCCTTGCGCGACCCCGATGCAGGCGTACGACGCCATGCTGCGTGGGCGCTGGGCATGATCGGCGAGGACGCGCTCGGTCCGGAGCGCTCGCCTCTCGCTACACTCCTCTTTGACGTCGATCCATCGGTGCGCGAGGCCGCCGCCATGGCCCTTGGCCTCACGGGCGACACGCAGACGGGA
>JAUSHW010000123.1 GCA_030648395.1 Nitrospirales bacterium
TGAGGTTGGTCATCTCCGCCAGGCCGGCGCCCTTGCCGCCCAGCAGGTCCTTCATGCCCGTTTTGCCTTCGGCTTTGCCGTTCCCGAAGAAGTAGACGAATTTCTTTGTTGCCACGCGTCCCTCGATTCTTAAAACTTAAATTAACTGTTTAGGCATGTATATAAAAGACGCCGTTATTGAATGATTTTAGAAAAGTCTGCGTACTGCCTGAAAAGGTTCTTCACGCGGACCAACAAGGCCAGCCGGTTGCCGCGGACCGCGTCCTCTTCCACCATCACCATCACCCCCACGAAGAAGGCATCAATGGGCGCCTTGAGCGCGACCAGGGCGTCGAGGGCGTCCTCGTACTTCCGGCTTTCGATCAGGCCGGGCACCACATTCTCGGCGGCCAGCAGCGACGCGTAGAGACCCGTCTCGGAGGCATCCTGAAACAGCGCCTGGTTCACGCCGTCCTCCTCGTGCGCCTTGGTGATGTTCTCCGCCCTCTTGAAGGCGATGACAAGCGTCTGGAACTCCGGGCGCCCCGCAAACGCATGCAGGGCCTTCGCGCGCGCCACCAGATCACGCGGATCGAATTCGCCATATTGCCATTTGGACAGCACGGCATCCACCACATCGCCCCGCAGCTTGGTCACGTCCTGACAGTAGTGCCGGAGCCGCTCGCCCAAAAACCGCTGGAGCTCGGCCGGGGCTTTGTCGTCAACGGGAATCCCCTGCTCCTTCAACAACCGCACCGCGTCGAGAATCGCCGCATTCACGCTCAACGACAGGGTCCCCTCGACCAGAATCCGGACCACGGCATAGGCATGGCGCCGGAGCGCGAACGGGTCCTGCGAGCCGGACGGCACGAGCCCGACGGCGAAAAAGGCCGCGAGGGTGTCCAGACGATCGGCCAGGGACAGGATCTTCCCCGCCAGGCTCGGAGGGATGACGTCCTCGGCGAAGCGCGGCAGATAATGCTCGGCGATCGCATCCGCGACTTCCTTCGGCTCCCCGTCATGTCGGGCGTACTCCCGGCCCATGACGCCCTGAAGCGTCGGAAACTCTCCGACCATGCCGGTCACCAGATCGGCCTTGCAAAGCTTGGCGGCCTGCCGGCAATGCTCGACGGCGTCCAGGTCGCCGAGCGTATCGGCCAGCCTGGTCGCAAACGCCATGATCCGCCCCACCTTCTGATGCACCGTTCCCAGCTTCTGGTGGAAGGTCACGCCCTTGAGTTTCTCCAGCCGGCTCTCCAGCCGCGTCTTGCGGTCTTCGTCAAAGAAGAACCGGGCGTCCGCCAGGCGGGCCGCCAGCACCCGCTCGTTCCCGGCCCTGATCGTGCCCGTCCGGCTGTCCTTCATGTTGACGACGGCGATGAAATGCGGGAGCAACCCGTCGTCCTTGTTGAGGAGGGAGAAATAGCCCTGGTGCTCCTTCATCGAGGTCATGAGCACGTCCTGGGGAAGGGCCAGATGCTGCGGGTTGAACGATCCGATGAGGACCTCCGGCATCTCGACCGAGAACACGGCCTGCTCCAGCAGGGCCTCATCTTCATGGACATGCCCCTTCTTCTGCGCGGCGATCCGATTCATCTGCGACAGGACCATGATCCGTCGAGCGTCGGGATCCACAATCACGCCGGCCTTCTCCAGGGACGTTTCATAGGAGCGGCCGTCCTTGACGCGCAGAGGGCGGCCGGAGGACAGAAACCGGTGGCCCCACGTCCGGTCGCCGGCCGTCAATCCGGCGAACTGGAACCGGACAGGCTTTCCACCATAGAGTGCCAGCAGCCAGCGGACCGGCCGCGCGAACCGGACGCCCGTGTCGTTCCACCGCATGGCCTTCTGAAACGTGAGGCTTCCCGCCAGTTCGGAAAGGAGCGCCGGCAACAGCAGGGACGTCTTGCGACCGGCGTCCTGCTTGACGGCGAACAGGTACTCGCCTTTGGGCATCGTCCGCACGACCAGCGCCGTGACGTCCACACCTTGTGCGGCCGCAAACCCGATCGCCGCCCTGGTCGGCTGTCCCTGGGCATCGAAGCCGACCGCTTTCGACGGCCCCATCGCGTCCGTCGCCACCGGTTCCTGGTGGTCCGCCACCCCCTGCACACAGAGCGTCAGGCGTCGGGGCGTCCCCATCGTCTTAACGGTCCCGTGAGTCAGACGCGCGGCTTTGAGCAACTGCACCGCCCGCTCCCCCAGAACGGACAGCGCCGGCGGCACGAACTGCGCGGGTAATTCCTCGGTCCCGATCTCAAGCAGCAACTCCAACCCTGAAGCCTGCTTGCGCGTCATGCCGTCGCTTTGCTGGTCATGGCAACATACGATTCGGCGCAGAGGCGGGCGAGTCCCCGGACGCGGGCGATGTAGGCCGTCCGCTCGGCGACGCTGAGCGCGCCGCGGGCGTCGAGCAGGTTGAACAGGTGCGAGGTCTTCATGCAGCAGTCGTAGGCCGGCAGCACCAGTCCCTGTGCGATCAGGCGCTTGCCCTCGGCCTCATAGCCGGTGAAGGTGACCATCAGCAGCGTCACGTCAGCCGCCTCGAAGTTGTATCTGGAAAACTGCTTCTCGTCTTCAAGGTGGATGTCGCCGTACTTCACGCCTGTGGTCCACTCCAGGTCGAAGACGTTGTCCACTCCCTGCAGGTACATGGCGATCCGCTCGGTTCCATAGGTGATCTCGGCCGCGATCGGATTCAATTCGATCCCGCCCACCTCCTGGAAATACGTGAACTGGGTGATCTCCATGCCGTCCAGCCGGACCTCCCAGCCCAAGCCCCAGGCGCCGAGCGTCGGCGATTCCCAGTCGTCCTGCATGAACCGGATGTCGTGGTGTTTGGGGTTGATCCCGAGCGCGCGCAGGCTCTGCAGGTACATGTCCTGCACGTCGGCGGGAGCCGGCTTCAGAATGACCTGATACTGGTAGTAGTGCTGGAGGCGATTGGGGTTTTCGCCGTAGCGGCCGTCGGCGGGCCGCCGGCAGGGCTGCACGTAGGCGGCGCGCCAGGGATCAGGCCCCAAAACCTTGAGAAATGTTGCGGGATGGAACGTCCCGGCACCGACTTCCAGGTCATAGGGTTCGTGGATCACGCACCCCCTATCGGCCCAGAAATGATGCAGGGAAAGAAGCAGGTTCTGAAGGGTCACCCGTGCTGTCTCCCGCGCAGAAATCGGAGGGCCAACCCTAACAAATGCGGTATGGGTTGTCAATCGAACGACCGGCCTCCGATTGACTGTCCGCGGCGTTTTTGTCAGGCTCCGCCGGGACTTGCCGACCAACCCTGACGTGCTCGCTCCGCCAGGGTCCCACTCGTCGCCACCCGCCAACGCCCTCTGCTGAATTTGACTCCGAGTCCTACGCTGTGTATAATTTTGTCATACAGGAGGAACACTATGGCCACAAGTCAAAAGCGTGTCCCCTTGACTGTGTCACTGCCACCGAACTTAGCCCGCGAATTCGACAAGCTGGCTGAAGCCGAAGAAAAAAACAAAAGCCAGCTCTTTCGCGACATGTTCCGTACATACCGGCAGCGTCGGCAAGAGGAAGAATTTTTTGAACTGCAACGGTACGGTGCCCGTCAGGCCAGAAAAAAGGGCGTTCTGACTGAAAATGACGTTGACGCCATCATTTTCCGTAACCGCTGAATGTGCGGGTCGTCTTCGACACCAATATTTACGTCTCGGCCTTCGCCATACCCGGCGGCAATGCGGAAGAGGCCTACTCCCATGCGATGCGGGGATCGTTCGAACTAGCCACGTCGCATGCCATTCTCGCCGAGACCGCCAACGTACTGCGCAGCAAGTTCGACTGGTCTGATGAGCGAGTCGGAAAGCTGCTCCGAACGCTCAGTCAAACAGCGACGGTCGTGAAAACCAAGCCGTCCCTCCACGTCCTGACCGACGAGCCAGACAATCGCATCCTGGAATGCGCCCTTCAAGCGGACGCAAATATGATCGTGAGCGGCGACCGGCACCTGCTTGACTTGAAACGCTATCAAACCATCTCCATCGTGAAGCTGTCGGACTTTCTGTCACTCATCCGGAAGGATTGAGAAGGCTCAGGAGAGGTTCAGCACCAGCAGCTTGATTTCTGTCATCTCGTCGATGGCGTAGCGGAGGCCTTCGCGGCCGAGGCCTGAGTCCTTCACCCCGCCGTAGGGCATGTGGTCGGCACGAAAAGTCGGAATCTCGTTGATCAGGACGGCGCCGACGTCCAGATCACGGAATGATTGAAACGCCTTCTTGATGTCTCGCGTGAACACGCCCGCCTGCAGGCCATAGGGCGAGTCGTTGATCCCCGCCAGCGCATCGTCGAACTTCACGTACGGCGACACCGTCACGACCGGCCCGAAGACCTCCTGGCAGCTCACCTTCATCTCCGGCGTCACGTCCGTCAGCACCGTGGCTTCAACCACGCTTCCCTGCCGCTTCCCGCCGATGCGGACTTTCGCTCCGGCCGCCGCCGCTTCCTTGATCCAGGCTTCCACCCGCTTCGCCGCACCCTCGTCGATAAGCGGCCCCACAACCGTTGAGTCTTCAGCAGGGTCGCCGGCTTTCAAGGCCCCGACGCGCTGGATCAGCTTATCAAGAAACTTTTGATAGACCGATTCGTGGGCGTAGATGCGCTGGACCGAAATACAGGTCTGTCCCGAATAGGCATAGCCTCCGACGGCGCAGCGGTCCGCCGCGTGGTCGAGGTCGGCGTCCGGTTCGATGATCACGCCCGCGTTCCCGCCCAACTCCAGCACCACGCGCTTTTTCCCGGCCTTGCCCTTGAGCATCCAGCCCACAGCGACACTGCCGGTAAAGCTGACCATCTTGAAACGCTCGTCCGCGGCCATCCGTTCCGCGACGGCGTTCGTGCAAGGCACAACGCTGAACATGCCGGCAGGCAACCCTGATTGCAGAAAGACCTCGCCCAGCAGCAACGAGGTCAACGGCGTCTGCGGAGCCGGCTTGAGTATGATGGGATTGCCAACCGCCAGGGCCGGCGCAACCTTGTGGGCGACCAGGTTCAAAGGAAAATTGAACGGCGTGATGCCGAGGATGGGCCCGATCGGCACCCGGCGTGTCAGACCAAAGTGATTGTCGGTGCCCGGCGTGATGTCCAGTGGAACGATCTCACCGGAAATGCGCTTGGCTTCTTCAGACGCAATGATGAACGTCGCGATCGCCCGCCCCACTTCCCGGCGCGCATCGGTGATGGGCTTGCCTGATTCGGACGAGAGGCAGCGGGCGAACTCTTCCTTGCGGGTCGCGATGTCCCCGGCGATCTTTTCCAATGCCTCGGCCCGCTTATGGGCGGGCAATCGCCGGCTGACGGCAAAGGCCGACCGCGCCGCGCTGATGGCCTCGTCGGCCTCGGCCTCTCCGGCCAGACAGACTTCGGCGAGGATCTCGCCGCTGTAGGGATTCCGGATCGGGCTGGTCGTTCCGGTCTCGACCCACTTCCCCGCGATCAGCATGGCGCGACGCGTCTTCATAGCAACGCGATTCTGCCCACCACTGCGAATGAAGTCAAGGCGCACCTTTACTTGGCCTGGAGCAGCTTGTACACTTTTATCCGCCATGGACAAGACCTCACGACTTCGCGAGATTCCAATCCTCTCGTTCCTAAAGGACCGCGACATGAAGTCCCTCACCACGGGGATGACGGAGGCTCACTACAAAAAGGGCCAGTACATCTTCAAGGAAGGTGACCCCGCCGAGTGGTTCCACGTCCTCACGTCCGGCGCCGTCAAGTGCGTGAAGTCGTCGCCTGCGGGCAAGGAAGCCGTCCTCAAAGTGCTCGTGCCAGGCGATCTGTTCTGCTGCGAGGCGGCCGTGTTCGACGGCACACCGCACCCCGGCTGCGCCTTGACGATGGGCCCCGTCTCGGTCATGAAGATCCGCAAGGCGGCCTACTTCAAGCTGCTCCAGCACAACCCAGAAGCCGCGATGGAGATCATCAAGTACCTCGGGAACCGGCTGAATGAAGCGCAGGAGACGGCCAAGACGTTCGCACTCGAGCGGGCCGACCAGCGTATCGCGTCCCTGCTGGCCAAGCTCGCCGAGCGCATGGGCAAACCGACACCCCACGGACTACTGCTGGACATTCGCCTAACCCGCCAGGACCTCGCCGACATGGCCGGACTGGCGCTCGAGACAACCATCCGCATGATCAGTAAACTCACCCGCAAGGGACTGCTGGGCAAGTCCGGGCGCTGCCTGGTCATCAAAGACCTCAAGCGCTTGAAAACCCTGGCTGAAAGCGTCGCCTAACTCCTTCCCGCCGGCATCCTGATTTTTTCCACAATATGACATAGATCATGTTGTCAACAGCACGGCACACGTATGCTTCTTCCTCGATCAACTTGTAAGAAGGCCTAAAAGGAGAACGAACGTGAAGTACGCAAAGCTGATGGGCATCGCCCTGATCGTTGGTTTGGTTTCGACTGTTGTCGACTACTCACCAGTCCTGGCCAAAACCGTGAAGGTGGAGTTCACCGCCGTGGAGACGGAAGTCGTCATCGACAACAAGGGCACCACCTACAAGGCCTGGACCTTCAACGGGCAGTTTCCCGGACCGGTCGTGCGGGCGACCGAAGGCGACACGATCGAATTTTCGCTGACCAACCCGAAAACCAACACCACCGCCCACTCCATGGACTTCCATGCCGGCGAGATGGACTTCCTCACGAACCACAAGCCGGTCGAGCGCGGCGAAACGCACAAGGTCACCTTCACGCCGAAAAAGCCGGGCATCTTCTTTTACCATTGCGGCGTCCAGCCGATGATCCAGCACATCGCGCGCGGCATGATGGGCGCGATCATCATCGACCCGAAAGACCCGAATGCCCTGCCGAAAGCCGACCGCGAATACGTCCTCGTGCAGAGCGAACTGTGGAAAAACCCGGACGACGTCCAGGGGATGTTCGACCGGAAGTACGACCATGCGGTCTTCAACGGCGGCGTCTTCAAGTACCACCCGTTCCTCGGCGGCAAGCCCCTGGAGGCCAAGCCGGGCGAACGCGTGCGCATCTACATCGTGAACGCGGGACCGAATAACTTCTCGGCCTTCCATCCGATCGGCGAGATCTGGGACAACGCCTGGGCGAGCGGCAATCCGGCCAACAAGCTGACCGGAGTGCAGACCGTCGTCGTCGGGCCCGGGGACGCCTACACGGTGGACGTAGTGGTAGAAAACGAGGGCGGCTATCCGCTGGTCACGCACTCGCTGACCGACGCGTTGCGCGGGGCCATTGCGGTGCTGGTCGTGAAGAAGGACGCCCAGACGCTGCCGCTCATGCCCTACGTCACGCCGGGCAAAAAGTAAACGGGACAGGGCGAAAGGGTGAGCCCCAACTGCGGCCGTCGAGCGAGCACATCTCTACCGAAGTGTGTGCGCACAGCGTACTTCTCGTGTCTGGATGTGCGCGCTCCGGGAGCACGGGGCTCGCCCTTTTGAACTGGACCTCTTTACATTAAGACGGATTCGGCGCGACGAAGACGAGGACGCTGAGCCGCTGCTGCGTGTGGTTGCGGACTCCATGCTCCGCGCCGGCCGGCGCCATCACCGCCTGCCCCGGCCCCAGAACCGTTTCTTCCGTGCCCACCTGGAACGTCCCCTGCCCGTCGAGCACGACATAGACCTTGTCCTGTTCGCCGTGCACGTGCCCCTTCTGAACCTGCCCCGGCTCGAAGCCGTACACGTCGCAAAAGAACCGCGGCGTCTGAAAGAGATTGTTCTTCTTCATCTTCTCGGATGAAAACTGCTTGAAGTCGGTCAGCGACAACACCGTCATGATCGGCCCTTCTCCTTTCCGCGTTCCATTTTCCTCTCTTCAACCGCCCGGACGATCGACTCGACCGGCACCAAGTGACGCTGCAAGCCAAGGTCCTCGGCCGGCACGCCCATCGCCAGCCCCAGCATCTGGGGCAGATGCAGCACCGGCAGATTCAGGTTCGCCCCGACCTTTCGCCCCGCCCGTTCCTGATAGATGTCCAGGCTCATGTGGCAGAGCGGACAGGGCGTGACCATCGCGTCCGCGCCGCTGTCCTTGGCCTCTTTGAGATTCGCACCGTTCATCGCGAGCGCAATGTCTTCATTTTCCAGAACGATCGGAAAGCCGCAGCACTTGATCTTGCCACCGTAGTCCACCGGTTCCGCTCCCACCGCGCGGATGACCTTGTCGAGAGAATTCGGGTGCTCCGGGTCGTCAAACCCGAGATCGCCGGACGGCCTCAGGATATAACACCCGTAGAACGGCGCGATCTTGAGATCGCCGAGCGTCACCTGCACCTCGTCCTTGAGCTTCTCCAGCCCCACTTCGCGCACCACGATCCAGAGCAGATGCTTGACCTGAATCGTGCCGCGATAGGCCAGCCCCTCGGACTGCAAGAGCCGGTTGACGCGCTGGAGCAGTGCGGGATCGCTCTTGAGCTTGCGGTTGGCGCCCCCCATAACGCCCTGGCAGGTGCCGCAGATCGTCATGATGTCGAGGCCGAGCCGTTCGGCCTGCGCGAAGGTGCGCGCGCTCAGCGCGAAAGCGCCGTCGGGGTCCGCCTCGCCGACCACGCCGGCCCCGCA
>JAUSHW010000211.1 GCA_030648395.1 Nitrospirales bacterium
TCCCGGTCAGGATGGCGGGGAGGGCGCAGGGCAGGATGACCCGCACGATCGTTTCGAATTTGGTTGCGCCGAGCGCCACGGAGCCCTCGCGGAATTCCCGTGGCACCGCCGCCAGGCCTTCCTCGGTCGCCACGATGACGACCGGCACGGTCAGGAGCGCCAGGGTGAGGGAGGCCCAGAGGATGCCGCCGGTTCCGAACGTGGGGCTGGGCAGCGATTCAGGGAAGAACAGGGTGTCGATGGTCCCTCCGATCGCATAGACGAAGAATCCCAGCCCGAAGACGCCGTAGACGATGGAGGGGACCCCCGCCAGGTTGTTCACGGCGATGCGCACCAGACGCACGATGGTTCCCTGCTTTGCGTATTCTCTCAGGTAGAGCGCGGCCAGGACGCCGAAGGGAACCACCGCGAGGCTCATAATGAAGACCATCATCACCGTGCCGAAGATGGCCGGGAAGATGCCGCCTTCGGTGTTGGCTTCGCGGGGCTCCTCCATCAGCACGCTCCAGACGTTGCCGAGATAGAGCCAGGCCTTCGCCGTCGTGCCCAGTTCATTCGGGCGCAGTGCCCGCACGATCTGCCCGACGGGCAGTCGCTTTTCCTGGCCGTTCGCATCCGCCATGACCACGGAGTACTCGTTGAAGCCGGCATAGAGTTGTTCGAGCTCTTCCGTCTGTTGCCGGTACCGTCCCTCGGCTGCTGCGATGGCGGACTTCCAGCGGTCTACGGTGGGGCCGTGGGGAGTCTGGCCGGGAGGCGTCCGCAGTTCCAGCGCACGGATGTTCAGGCGGGCGCGCTCGATCTCGGCGTTGATCTCTCCGATGGCCACTTTCTCGATCCGGTAGATCCTGGCATGGAGGGCGTTGGCTTGCTCGACCATCGGCAGCAGGGTCTTCCAGCCGATGTCGCTTCCCTCTGCGTACCGGGCATCGCCTTTGTCAATCGCCTTGATCCGGGCGTACATGTTGCCCCACTCGCGCCGTTCCAGCAGGACCGCATCGGCGGGGATGGTCCGGAACGCGATCGCTGATTCATCCACCCATTTGAAGTCGAGTCCGTACAGATCGCGGTTGCCGATCTTCACGCGGACCCGCCCTTTGCCGCCGGGGAACTCCGGCGTCGCCGAGTTCGGAATGATCTCCCGCCCGGCCGCCTGGCCCATCACGCGCTTGCCGTCCGTCAGCGTCAGTTCGATGATGTCGCTGATCCAGAAGTATCCCATCCCGTTGGCCATGATCAGGATCAGGATGCCGACCACCATTATCAGGGAGATCGCCAGCCCGGCGCCGCTCGCCCAGACGAAGAAGTCTCCCGACGCCATCATTTTTTTGAGCCGCTCGCGCATTACGACACCTAGAATTGACTGTATTTTTTCCGCAAGCGATGTCGAATGAGTTCCGCGCCGGTGTTGACGACGAACGTCACCACGAACAGGAACAGGGCGGCCAGGAACAGGGTGCGGTACAACGTGCCGCCATGGGGCGCCTCCGGGATCTCTACGGCAATATTGGCCGCCAGAGTCCGAAAGCCGTTAAACGCGCTCCAGTCCATGACCGGCGTGTTGCCGGTCGCCATGAGGACGATCATGGTCTCGCCGATGGCCCGGCCGAAGCCGATCATCAGGGCGGAGAAGATCCCGGGGCTGGCCGAGATAAGAACCAGCCTGGCCAGGGTCTGCCACGGGGTCGCGCCCAGGGCCAGCGAGCCGGCGATGAGGTTCTTGGGGACGTTGGACAGCGCCTCTTCGGAAATGCTGAAGATGATCGGGATGATGGCGAAGCCCATCGCGAACCCGACGACCAGGGCGTTACGCTGATCGTAGCGCAGGCCCAGGTGGGCGGCGAGCCAGTCCTTGTAGTTGGAGCCGAAGAGCAGCGACTCGAAAAACGCGTTCTGGCTCAGGCACAGCAGGACGGCGCCGAGGATTACCGGAACCAGCAGGAGCGCCTCGAATCCTGGTCGGATCCGGTTGCGGACGGGGAAGGGGACGACTTGCCAGAGCAGGGTGGCCAGGATCACGCAGAACGGGATCACCAGGAACATGGCCATGACCGCCGGAAAGATGCGCTCCAGCAGGGGCGCCATCCAGAGGCCAGCCAGAAATCCCAGCACGACCGTCGGCAGGGCCGCCATGATCTCGATGCTCGGCTTGATCTTGGCGCGCAGGTCCGGGTGCATGAACATGGAGGTGTAGATCGCTCCCAGCACGGCGAGCGGCACAGCCAGGAGCATGGCGTAGATCGTGCCCTTGAGCGTTCCGAACACCAGGGGCATGAGGCCGAATTTGGCTTCGAAGTCGTCCGCGCCGCTGGAGGACTGCCAGACATGCTCCGGCTGTTCGTAGCCTTCATACCAGACCGGCTCGAACAGGCTGGCAAAGGTGGTCTCGGGGTGGGGGTTGTGGATTGCGTAGGTTGCGATCTGCCCCGTCTCGGTCATGGTGATCGCGCCGTCGGCTTTGGGCGCGAACATCAGGGTCCGGATCGCCGACTGGTTGCCGGAGAATCGCAGGAGTGTCTGCCCCGACGTCGAATAGTGAACGAAAAGATTCCCCTGGGCGTCTCCCGTGATAAAGCCCTTGTCCCGCTGGGACGGGGAGATGGCGGTGACGGCGGCCGGATGCGCAGCCATCCGGCGGATGAACTGGAGCCTAGTCACGTTGCTCTCTTTTGACAGCCGTACGGGCATCCACACGGAGACCTCGCCGGCGCCGGTCCCGATCACCATCGAACGGTCGCCGATTAGATAGGCCAGAGCGGTGACGGGGGTGGTGGAGGACGCAACGGAAAGGGTCTCGATCAAAACAGGCCGAGTGCTCTCCCGCACGTCGAAGTGGTAGAGAGTCCCGTCGGCCGTCCCGATCGAGAGGGTCTCGCCACGCCCGTCCAAAAGGAGGGCCGTGACCGAGCCTGTGACCAGAGAGGTCAACTCAATGGATGTGGCGGTGGGTGTGGCTTCGGCGCCGAAGCCACGCGGCGGCTGCACGGTGGTGTACCAAATCCGGCCCGTTTCCGTCAGGGCTGCCGCCGCCGTTCCTGCCTCCGACCCCCGATAGACCAGGCGCACGATCCTGCCTTTGGTCGGATCAATCTGAATGGGGTCGCCCGCCGTGATTGTGGGGACGGTCCGGCGGGTATCCTTCTCAAACGTGGCTTGGAGCGCAATCGCCAGCGGCACGATGCGGCCGTCGGCGGTTCCCAGGGCGACGTAGCCGCCCTGGGCGCCCGCTTGTGCAACAGCCGTGACCGCCGTGCCTGTCAGGACTGTCGGCACCGCGACCGTCAACGGCTTCCCGGAGGGAAGACTGAACAACGCGATCTGATCGGTTTCGCCTGCCTTGGTCACGTAGGCGACGTCCATGTGCTCGCCGACGCCGACCAGCGCGGGCTGGGGGAAACTGGGCGGGAGCGGGCCGGCGGCGAAACGGCCGGTTGGTTGACCCTTTGCTCCGACGAACAGCGGGACGACTTCCATGACCAGAAAGATGAAGATGGCCAGAATGCTCAGGATGACGGCATACCCGCCCAGCGTGATGACGCCTTCTGCCAGGCGATCCAGCAGCATGCGCATTCTGCGACTGTCTACATTACTCAAGCTTCTTGAACTCTTTCTCCACCATGGCTTGCGTCAGCGGAAAGAAGCCGTCCTTTACCACGACCTGCTGGCCTTCCTTAGTATAGACGAACTTGAAGAATTCCTTCACGAGAGGATCGAGCGGTTTATTCGGCGCCTTGTTGACGTACATATAAAGGAGGCGCGCGATGGGGTAGGAGCCGTCCACAGCGTTGTCCTGAGTCGCAGTCTTGAAAGGAGCGCCTTCTTTCTCGGCCAGGGGAACAGGGCGGACTCCGGAGGTCAGGTACCCGATGCCGCTATAGCCGACGCCGCCGCGATCCTCGGTCACGCCCTGGACGACCGACGCGGAGCCTGGCTGTTCCTTCACCTCGTCCTTGTAGTCCCCGTTCTTGAGGGCATGCTCTTTAAAGAACCCATAGGTGCCGGAGGCGGAATTCCGGCCGTAGATGCTGAGCGACATGGTGGCCCATGGTCCATCCAGGCCCAGTTGCCCCCACCGCTGGAGGTTTTCCTTGTACCCGAACCGGCGACTCTTGGAGAAGATGGCGTCCGCCTGGGCCATGGTCAGCCCTTTAACGGGATTGTCCTTGTGGACGTAGATCGCCAGGGCGTCAATGGCTACAGGGAAGGCGGTGGGCTTGTAGCCGTACTTCTTCTCGAAGGCGTCGATTTCAGAGCCTTTCATCGGCCGGGACATGGGGCCGACCTGGGCCGTCCCTTCAATCAGGGCGGCCGGGGCGGTACTGGAGCCTTTGCCCTCGATCTGGATCTTCACGTTGGGGTATTGCTTCCGGAACCCTTCCGCCCAAAGCGTCATCAGGTTGTTCAACGTGTCGGAGCCGATGCTGTTTAGGTTGCCGGAGACGCCGCTCGCCTTGGCGTACGCCTTCAAGTTCGGGTCGAGCTTGATGGCATCATCGGCGCGGGCCGGCCCTGCGGCCACCGCCATGGCGATGGCGGTGACCAGGAAAGCCCATATGATCCAAGGAATGTCGTCTTTCTTTTCCATGAAACCTCCGTCTCGATATTGTGAACCACCAGTCATTACCGGGCTGTTACAGTCGCGTTACAAAACCGTTAACTCCCGTTAAAACCAACGCACATGGAGCTGCAGGATCAGGGCGTCCCGGCCGAATTCGTCCAGCCCCGTGACCACCGTGCCAGGCCCGTTGCCGGCATGGCGTCGGATCTCGTAGTTGAGCATGAGCTTGGCTTGGACCTTCGGCGGCAGGTTCGCGAAGTAGTAGTTGATGCCGAAGGTGGTCCGGTAGAGCATGTCCTCAGAGACATTGCGGCTCGGGTCGTATTCTTCGTACCGGGCCAGCAACTCCCAGTCCTTCAACAAACCGCTCTGGAAGAGGTACTTGCCGTAAACATACCAAGCGGTCCGCTCTTGCCCCGGGGCTGTCACGGTCGAATCACAGGCGCCGACGCAGCCCGCGTTGGCTGTGACCGGCGGCGCATCGTGGCCCCAGGCATATTCCCCTTGCAGCCACAAGCCGGGAATGAAGTCGGGCTTCCACTGGAAATCGGTGATGTACCGGTCGACCACGCCCTTGCCGCGCCCACCGTTCCGGCTGTTCAGGTTGGTGCCGTAGCCCTGGATCGTACCCATGCTGAAGAACAAATCCTTGCGGGGCTTGACCCGCGCGCGGCCGAAGAAGTCTTTCTGATCGTTGTTGTCCACCGAGTTCCCGATGGAGTTGATACCGTTGCCGTTCATGATGCCGAGATCGAGTTCCAACTGCTCGAAGGGTTTGCTCTTGAAGTCCACGTAAATGTCGCGCTCGGGAATGAAGTCCACCGAGCCGGTGGCGCCGAGTGTTCCCGCAGCGGCCGTCCCCGTGACTCCGCCGGTCGTGGCAGGGGCCGACGTGATGTAGTTGCGGTTGACGAAGTCGATCAAGCCGCTCGACGTCGAACCTTCGATGCCGACCGGGATGCGGTATTGCCCGATCCGGATCCTGTCGAGGTAGGGCTGGAGGGACAAGACCGGCACCACATCCATGTAGGCTTCGCGGAGAATCTGATTGTTGCTGCCGCTGTTGACGTTGTTCGTGACGTTGCTCAACGACCCGAAGTCAGCCAGCATGTGATAGCGGGGGAAGTAGTCGTTGACTTTCCCCCAGGCGATCAGCTCGGCGCGGCGAATAAAAAGCCTATTGTCGGAGTTGCCGGGGGTGGCCTGGGCTTCGTTGTTCAGGTACTGGACCTGCAGCACGTTTAGGCCGATGTTGAACTTGTCCGACAGGATCGGCAGCTTCGAGACCTTTTTCTGCCACTCCGATACCTTCTCGACCGGCGCCATCGCCTTTTCCTCGGCGGCCTTGGCCTTCAACCACTCTTCCTTCGTGAGCTGGCCTTTCTCGTAGAGAATGTCTGCAAGGCCCGCATGGGCGGGGCCGATAAGGATGGCGACGGCCAATGCCGCCATCCCGATGATGCTTGCCAATCGCTTGTGTCTCATGTCCTGTGCCTCCTTGTTGTCCTGCTGTTCAACGAAAACAGCCTTGATGAAAGTTGTCGCAGGCTACCTCGGCGGGGTTCTTGCTGGGTCAACGTTTTGTTACAGGCGCGTTAATTCTGTTTTGGCTGGAATGGTTGTCGTGGACGGCAGTTGTGGGATCGCCTATAATCCGCCCCGTTACATGAGATCGAAGATGTCCAGAGGAGCTATTCTTTTGCTGGCGGGTGCGCTCGCGGGCTGTGCCCTGTTTTCATCATCCGCCCGGATCATCCACCAGCAAGGCCGTACGACCGTCCAACTCGAAAAAGACCCGTCCGCCGGAGGAACATTCACTTCAACCGGAAATTCTCATCCCGCTTCGATCAAGGCGGCACAAGTGGCGGCCATTCTTCGCGGGGTACAGATTCGCAGCGAACAGGGAGTCGTGGGAACAATCCTCAGTCTCGCCGCGCCTGCGGATGTGGTGTTCCTGGAGGAAGAGGTCACGGTGCTGGCCCCTCTCCTGGCGGATGGGCTGGCGCAGGCCACGCAATCCGAGCGGGTTGGCTTCACCTATTGGAGCGCCCAACCGGGCCGCCGCAATGGGCCGCTATCGGGGCACGTCGCCATACGAGAGCCCTATCTTCGGTTCGGGCTGAACGACCACCCGACGATCGGATGGCAGGACCCGGAAGATTCCTCCTCGCCCAAGTTGTTCACATTGGAGTTTCAGCGGGAGTCGTTCGTCCGCCCGGTCAGTGATGAGGAACAGAAGGTCGCTCGCAAGGCGAGGCCCATGATCCAGATCGACTACCGACGCTACCTGGCGGCTCTCCAGGATCAAGGCGCTGCTGCTCAGGCAAAAGAACCACCTGCTGCGGCTCCTGTTCCGGCACCGGCCACTTCCCGGCCGGCGACCCCTCCCACCATGGCCCCAATGCGGGATGCCGCCGTATCCGAGTCGTCGGTCCTGAAGGACCTTCAACGCCAAGTCAAAGAATTGACCGACTCCAACCAGGAACTCCGTTCGAAGCTCAAGGGCATGCGCGATCGCCAGGACCAGTCACAGGCCGTGAACGAAGAATTCGCCAGGCTCCGTCAGGAACTCGCCGAAGCCAAGCAACTTCTCGCCGACAAGGTACTGGAACTCAATAGGCTGAAAAACAAATCCGGTGGGACCAAAGGAAAAAAGTGAAGCCTATTCTTTCATTCGCTGCCCTTGCGGCAGGTGTTCTCGTCTCCGCCTGCGCCGTGCCGGTCATGCCGCTCTCGCCCGGGACCGCCCAGGTCGAGAACTCGACGCGGGGGCTGGTCTTCGGCCGGATTCAAGTGGTGCGGGACGGGTATGACCAGATGGCCTATTCCTTTGGGAAGGAATTTGGCTGGTGGCTGACCCGGGAGGATTCCGGAGAGCGCTTTGTCGTCCCCGCACTCACGCATGAAGGGCCGTTCGTGGTCAATCTGCCGGCCGGCCGGTATCGCGTGACAGGGTTGATCTATGACGAAGGCGCCGCCGTCTGGGAAGGAGAACTGCCCGCCACCTTTACGGTGAGCGCCGGCGGGGCGACCTATCTTGGGACATGGGAGATTCAATTCGTCAAAGTTGGAATGGCGGGTAAGGTCCGTGGACGGGTCGTGGATCAGTTGAGCAAGGCGCAGGGAGAGCTTCGCGAGACGTACACGGGTGCTCCCAAGCCAATCTCAGTCGCGTTGCTCGATTCGGCTCGCGACGGCTACTTCAGTATCGTGGAATTCAGGATCGGGCAGTAACGGTCACTTCACTTCGACCGTCACCGAATCCGCAGCCGCCAGTTCGCCGTGTTCGTGGGTTGCCGCCACGACCTTGATTTCGTGTTGCCCTTTGCTCACGCCACGAAAAGTCCCTTCAAAGCCCTTCTGCCGCTGGCCGTCCAGATAGACGTGCCCATGCGCCGCCTTTGAGCCTTTCGTCAGGTCGTATTTCAGAGCAAACGTCTCGCCCACGATTTCGCCGTTCTTGGGCGCAATGATGGCAATCTTGGAGCCGTCATCCTCCGCGGCAAGCAAGAGCACTTCCGAACCAAACACGATGAGCGTGACCAACACGATGAGCATGACCAGAAATCCCAACTTCATTATCTGTGACATAGACCCTCCTTTTGATCTCCGCTCCTAGAATTCGTCGACCGAAACCGGGTGCAAGAGGTCGCGAACAGACAGCACTCCGATGATGGCCCCTGACTTGGTGACCGCAAGATGGCGTGTCTGATTGCTCTCCATGAGATCGGCCGTCTCAATAATCGGGCGATTGTTTTCGATGCCGATGACCGGGGCGCTCATGATGTCTTCGACCAGGATTTGTTCGGGAAGGAGGTTGACACCCACGACCTTCCGCACGATGTCGGATTCCGTCACGATTCCCACGATTTCCCCGCACCGTTCCACAAACACACTGCCGATCGCGCGCTGCTGCATCACGATGGCTGCTGCTGCTGTCGTACTCCCAGACTGCACGCGGGCCAGGTCTTTTTTCATGAGTTGCTCTACCTTGATCACGCGATCCTCCTTTCAGGTAAACTGGTGTCCTCCACTGGTGTCCATGCATTGTGACGCGCTGACTGCCCGTGCTTGCCCCTTTTGACCTCCAATGCGGATTACAGCCCGTCTGCTCCCTGGAGACGGAGCAGTGGGTAAACACGCTTGTTCCGCATCCGGCTCAGCGTATCCACCGCATACAGAATCGGAGCCAGCAATCCCGCAGCGAATACAATTCCTACGAGTAACTTCATGATTTCCCCCTAATCAGCGTTGCCGTTTCGAAATAGGCGGCACAGCAGGTTCGTGCCGCTGGTGC
>JAUSHW010000003.1 GCA_030648395.1 Nitrospirales bacterium
CTCCGGACCGTCCATGGACGAGTGCAGCGGGTTCGGGACCTTCCCTTTGAGCAGCATCCGGATGCCGAGCGGCAGGATATGCAGAAACTTCCGCAGGCTCCAACCGGTCACCTTCAGCGGCATCAGGGCCTCATTCAGGCGGCCGAACCGCGCGACCAGATCCCTGAATCCCATGACGTGCCGGGCGCCGCCGGTCTCGTCGTGGCCCGCCTCGATGGACGCCCGGCGCAACCGGATGATCGCCTCCATCGGCTGCACGTCCTTGGGGCAGACCTCGACGCAGAAATTGCATCGCGTGCAGTCCCACATGCCGGTCGGTCCCTGGAGGGTCGCCAGCCGGGCATCCCTCGCATGGCCGCTCTCGCGCGGGTCCGCCACAAACCGATAGGCTTTCGCCAGCGCGGCGGGTCCGAGGAATCCCTTGTCCACCTCGTGCACCGTGCAGGCCGCCACGCAGGCCCCGCACATGATGCAGGCATCCACATTGTGAAACCGCGCGGCGCCCGCCGGCACCGCGGCGGCCGGGCGGTTCTCATCCCGCAGCCACGGCTTAATCGCACGAACCTTGCCCCAGAATGATCCCATATCCACGGACAGGTCCTTGAGCACCGGCAGATGACGGAGCGGCCCAACGGTGATCCCTCCGTGCCGTTCCCATTCCTTCCGGACGGACGTACGGCAGGCCAGCTTCTCCCCGCCGTTGATCGTCATGGAGCACGACCCGCAGATGGCGGAACGGCACGAATAGCGGAAGGTCAGCCGGCCATCCAGCTCGTTTTTAATCCGGATCAGCGCGTCGAGCACGGTCATCCCGCGAGTGACGTCAAGGCGATAGGTCTCGTCGTGGGGAGCGGCGTCCAGTTCGGGGTTGTACCGTTGGATCGTGAAGGCCAGGCGCATTGCCTAGTCTATTTCGAAGACTTTGGGGAAGTTTGTCAGATTGCGACAGCCGCCCGGTTCGACCAGCACCATGTCTTCGATCCGGACCCCGCCGATGTCGGGGTAGTAAAGCCCCGGCTCGACGGTGACCACGTGCCCGGCCGTGAGCGGAGACCCGGTCTTGCCGATCCGCGGAGCCTCGTGGATATCGATGCCGACTCCATGGCCGGTCCCGTGGAAGAAGCCCTGCATGCGCCCGCTGATCAGACCCGTCTTGTAGCCGGCCTGCTCGAAGCGCTCCAGAACCCGTGCGTGGATCTTCTGCCCGTCCGCGCCGTCGCGAACCGAGGCGATGGCCTCCTCCTGCGCGGCCAGCACCGTGTCATAGAGACGCTTCTTCTCCGGGCTCGCCTTGCCCTTGAGTACCGTACGGCTCATGTCGGCGAAATAGCGGGTCGTCGCATTGCGGGGAAAGATGTCCATGACGATGGGCTCACCGGCCTTCAGAGGCCCGGACCCCTCGTTATGCGGATCGCACGCCTGCAGTCCCCCGGCGATGATCGTATGCTGGCTGATGCAATCCTGCTCCATCAGCGCCACGTTGATGAGCTTCTTGATGCGTTCGGAGGTCACGGGCTCGCCCTCGTGGACGATCAGGCCGTCACGCACGGAGGCCGCACCGAAGAGATCAATCACCCGGTGGACGGCCGCCTCCACGGCGCGCTGGGCGGCTTCAATTGCGGCCACTTCCACCCTGGTCTTGATGGCCCGCTCCTCAAAGAACGGCTCGCGCTTCGTGCTCAGTTCGTACCCCTTCGCCTGGAGCCGGCGGGCGTGCTCGAAGCCGAAGTTCTCCGGAACCAGCAATTGCGTGACGCCACGCTCCTTCAGCACCAGGTCCACCACATCGATCGCAGTTGGATGGGCCCCCTCGCGCCGCTTCACACGCCCTTCATAGTCCGAATAGGGCAGGACAGTGTCCACCGTGGCCGTGGCCCGCGCCCGGTCCACTTCCAGATCGCTCATGACAAGAATTTTCTCGCCTTTGACGCGGAGAAAGATGAAGGGATCGGGAGCCAGGAAACGGGTCGCGTAATAGAGGTTGGAGTCGGTCTCGCTCGCCGCAATGAGAAGGACGTCGGGGTCGGTCGGCATATTTGGCGATGCTATCATGGCCTTACTGAGCCGAGCAAGGCGTCCGCGGCCCCTTGTCTGAAGGTGAGATCAGCTCTTTCGGCAGGAGAATGATGTTCTTCATGAGATCGAACGCGAGCTGCCCGAGGCCGGTGATCCCCGACGCGAGCGACTTCATCGGCAGCCACGTCACCTTGGGATCGGCCTGTGAGCCTTTGACCTCGAAGAAAGCGGTGCTGAATCCCTCGCGCTCTCCGGCGAACAGCCTGCCGAAGAGCGGGATGGATTGCATGACTCCTTCGTTGGAGCCGTACGGCGTGACGACCATCACCATGTCATACTGGTCCCTGGGGATATCGTACGTGCCGGCGCCGGTGATCTTCAGGATGGGGCTATCCACCCGATAGTTCCGGACATCCACAACGCCGTTTTTGATAACGACGCGCCCAGAAATACACTCGAACGGTATCCCTTTCTCGGAGATATCCTCTTTACCCGTGAATTGCGACGCGAGGTTCAGCAACCCGGCGATTTTTGACGTCACCGAGAGGTTCTGGAAATGCCCGTTCGCGATCAATACGGTGACGTCTCCGTTGAGAGTCGGCGCTGTGCCCTTCAAATGCGTGCCGTCTCCGCGGATCGCCCCATCGAGCGTCAGAAATCCTGTAAACCGTTGCTCTTTGATGCCGATCGCTTGAAATACCGGTTCCACCGCGATGCCATTCAGATGAAGAGTTGATTCGACGGCGGCGGGCTTCCCCGACGGCAGCGCCACCCTGGTCTGGCCGGCGATCGTCCCCTTCCCCATCCGGCCGGTGACCGGATCCAGGACGAGCACGCTGTCTTCCCCGGTGACCCTGGCCTGAATCTCGTCGAAAGGCACACCCTGATAGCGGCCGTTCCGGATCGTCACGGTCGCCGCGAGCTTGGCGCCGCGAGTGAGCGCTTCCATCGCCGCGCGCACGGGGGACCGCTCGCCCTCCGGAATCAGCAGGGCCAGATCGAGCCCCGGCGAGTCAAAGACGGCCTGGATACGCGGAACCCCCCGCCACCCGCGGATTTCCCCGGTGGCGTTGATCCGGCTGTCCGAGAGCTTCAGCATCCCCCGTTCGACCTCAATGCGGTCTCCCTCAAAGGCGAACGTCGCCGTCAGATCCTCGACCGGCGCGTCCAGCCCCTCGATCTTGAAGCCCGCTTGCTTAATCTCCGCCTGGCCCTTCAGCCTGGCGGCCCACCAATTATCGAGCGGCCCGGTCGCTGTAAACTGGGTCTGGAAGGTGCCCGTGTCAAACGACATCTTGACGGCGAGCACGCCCTTGGGAAAGGCCCGCAAGGCGACCAACGGAACCCGCACGTCGAGATTGAAGGTGCGGGGCTGTTCGAAGCTCACCGTTCCCTTCGTCAAGACTTTGAACGGAGACATCTCCGCCGACAAGCGGTTCACCTGCAGGCGGCGGCCAGGATTCAACAGCAGATCGAACTCGACGGCGGCCGGCATCTCGTTGGGCTTCTTGAAGCCCGCCGCATGGTTGATCGCCGTCTGGCGGAGGTTCGCCCGCCCGATTCCCCGGAGCTCCCCCGTCCTTCCTGAAATACTGAGCCCAAACCCCGCCGTGCCGTCGACCGAGAGTTTTTTGGAGGGCCCCTCCGTCGTCACTCGCAGCAGCTCTTTGGCGTCGGCCTGGCCGGAAACCGTCAGGGCATAGTGGGCCTTCTCATCGGAGCGGACCGCGATCTCTCCGTCCAGGACGATCGCGGAGTGTCCCACGTGGCCGGCCAGACGCTCGAACAGCACCCCGCGCGGAATGGAACGCACCCGCCCGCGCAGGCCGGCGAACGGCAGGGAGAGCCGCCGGTCCGTGAAACCGACGTCCTTCGCCTCAAGCTCCCATCCAACGTGCAGATCGTCGAGCCGGTTCAGCGAGCCTTCCAGCCTGACGGCGGCATCGGCCCCGCCCTGCAGTTTCGTCAGACCGGCCGGACCGGCCGGCAGCAGCGCCTTCGGCGCGAAGCGGGCCACGATCACGGCCAGTTCAGGGGCGGAGATTTTGCCTTTGATGTCCAGGGACAGCTGCGGATTGTCGGTGAGGCGCGTCACCTCACCCCGTCCTTCCGTCACCTCCGCCAGCCCGTATTTGCCCGTCACCTGTTCGATCGCGATACGGTCGAGGTCGAACAGCAGTTTGCCCTTGGCCCCCGAAACCGACACGCGGTGAGCGCCCACGACGGCGCTGCCGTCCAGGAGATCCACCTCGCCTTTGACCGTCAAACGGGGCTCCTGCTCTGGAGCCCACCCCACCTGCAACGACACCAGCTGGATGGAACCGGTCACCTGCCCCTGCTTCAAAAATCCCAGCGCGTAGGACCGGATCGCCTCCTCGGGAAGACCATTCACGAGCGATTCCAGACGAAACGGCGTGGTGGTGAGCGACGAGACCAGTTCCAGCTTCGGCGTGAACAATTTGCTCAGCGCGACGCTGCCCGTGAGTGTCGTGCCGGCGCCCGTGACGTTCAGATCCTTGATGGTCAGCGCGCGATCGCTCTTCGCCCAGCGGTATTCGAACGAGCCGGCCAGGTCTATGGGGGTACTGATGCTGCGGAGAATGGGATTGTCGTTCAGGAACATGGCCAACCGGCTCAGATTTACCCCCTTGGCCTCCACCCGTCCCACAGACTTCCCACCCGGACGCGCGCCCACGAGCGACTCGCGTGAGACCCGACCGGTCACCGTGAACGTCGTTTCGGCGCTCTCGTTCGGGATCGCGCCGTACAGTTTAAACCCCAGCTGTACGCCTTCTTTTTTTAAGGTGGCCGTCACGTGCCGGAACGTGACTGTGCGAGCTGCGTCCGCGCCGAAGCTGTCC
Source organism: Nitrospirales bacterium (assembly GCA_030648395.1). Lineage (GTDB taxonomy): Bacteria > Nitrospirota > Nitrospiria > Nitrospirales > NS-4 > SCTG01. The sequence continues at coordinate 4,878 of JAUSHW010000003.1, forward strand.
TCGAACACGAATTCGCCGTCGGAAATGGAAATCTCATCGCCCATCATCGGCGTGGTGAAATCCGAGGGCGCCCCCTGCGAAAACATATCCGAGATGTTCAGGATACCGGCGGCGCCCCGCCTGATCGCCATCTTGGGTTTGTCCAGCAGAATGCGTTTCACCACCACTTTGCGCTGAAGGAACGGGAAAATCCGCAGGTCGATCAAGAAATGGTCGGCGAACAGGAATTGCGTGGTGCCGTCGAGTTCCTTGATCACCACATCGTCGAGCGCGATCCGGAGATAGGGAAACACCTCGACGGAGGCCTGCTTCACCGACACTTTGCGGCCGAGCTGCAGCTCAGCCTGCTTGACCAGAAACGCCTGGTAGTCGGCGGTGTTCAGAAGAAGCGGGAGCGAGAAAATGACGGCGGCAAGGACGGCGACGGGAATAAGGACCAGCCACGCGATCTTTCG
>JAUSHW010000016.1 GCA_030648395.1 Nitrospirales bacterium
GATCGAAGATCAGGGATTCGATCCGATCGAGATCGGCGTGGTGACGCGCATGCTCGATCCCTACCTGCCCGTCGTTCGTCGGGTCTTCGATGAGAACAAAGTGCCGTTCTCTTGCCCGAAGGGAGAGCCGCTCATCCATCAGCCACTGGCGAAGACGATCATCCGGTTTTTCCGGCTTCGCGTGGAGTCGTTCCCTCGGGCCTCCGTCCTGAACGTCCTGACATCCCCGGCCTTCCGCATTTCCGCGTTGTGTGAATCCGGCGGGACCCCGCGTCCCGATCAGTGGGAATGGATCACGCGCAGGCTGGGGATCACCAGGAGCGATCCGGCGGACGGGAGCCTCGGTGAATGGCGGCGGCTGGAGCGCGCGATCCAGCCGAGTCTCGAACGATCCGACAATAGCGATGAGAAGGCCGATCCCGGACAGGCCATGGTGACGGAACAGATGGGCCTGCTCTGGACGCTCGTGCAGAAGCTCCATGCCGATCTGTCGGCGCTTCCCGCCCGCGCGAGTTGGGGCGAGTACGCGGAACAGTTCGTTCGCCTGCTTCCGCTGTATTTCGATCTGCCGGCCTGGCGCGACGCGCAGCCGGCCGCCCATGACGAGCATGTGCAGGCGGCGATCCGCGGCTGTCTGGATTCCGTCAGAAAGTTGGACGTGCTGGGCGAGGAGGTTGCACTCAAAGACTGGACCGATCTCATGGTCCGGGCGCTCGAGCGCGCGCGGCTGCCGTCGGAGACGCGCAATCAAACGGGCGTCCAGGTCCTCGACGCCATGGACGCGCGGGGCGTGCCCTTCCGCGCGCTGTTCGTCCTCGGCCTCAACGAGAAAGTCTTTCCCCGCTCGATCCGCGAGGACGCGCTGCTGCGCGACGCCGATCGGGAGGTGCTGGCCGGCGACCTCGGCTTCAAGATCGCCCTCAAGCTGGACGGGTTCGAGGAGGAGCGGCTGCTGTTCGCCCTGCTGCTCCGCTCCGCACAGGAGCGGCTCTATCTCAGCTATCAGCGCGCCGGCCGAGCGGGCCGGACGTTGGTGCCCTCCGGGTATCTCATCGAGCTGCAGCGCGAGATGGGGCATGCCGGCGCGGAGCGGGAGCGGAAGATCAAGCGACGGCCGAGCGAGCGGTGGGCGGAGTGGCCGTACGAGCCGCTGCTCCTGACGGCCCGCGAGATGGGCCTGCGCCTGATCCTGCAGGGTGGGTCGCTTCGTGCCGCCTGGCGCGCGCTCCATGCCGAGCCGGACTTGCTGGAGCAGGGCGTGAGCGCATTGAAGGAATTGGAATTGGCGAAAGCCGGCCTCACGCCGTTCGACGGCCTGGTCGGGCCGGTGGCGTCGCACTGGGCCGCGCTGGAACGGCGCGGCGCGGCGCCGACGTCGCTGGAGCGCTACGCGCGATGTCCGTTTCAGTACTTCGCCGCGAATGTCCTGCGGCTTCAGCCGATGGACGTGCCGGAGTCTGTGGTGGAGCTCGACGCCCGTTCGCGCGGCGAGCTGTGTCATGCCCTGCTCCGTGCCTTTTACGAGCGGCTGAAGCGGGACGGCGGATCCGTCGTCGGGGTGACCACCGACGATGCGGTGCGCCTGCTGGCCGAGGTCGCGCCCCCTGTGTTCGCCGAGTACGAGGAGAACCACTGGGTGGGTTATCCGCTTCTGTGGTTGCTGGCGCAGGAAGAGGTCCTGCGGCTTGTCGAGCAGCTCCTTCGGGAGGATCTTCGGGAGCTGCGGCTGAGCGGGTTCGTACCCACGTTATTTGAAGTCGAGGCCCGGGGCCGGTTCGGCTCGAATCTGCCCGCTCCGCTGCAGGCGATTCCGGTCCGGGGGGTTCTGGATCGCGTGGATGTGCGAAGGGAAAACGGGCAAGCCGTCGTCCGCATTGTGGATTACAAGTACACGCAATCAGGCGAGCCAAGAGACCGGGACCTGGCCACGGCCGCGGTGCGGGGCGTCCGCCTCCAGCCGCCGATGTATCTCCTGGCGGCAAAAGACGTCATGGGAGAGCCGGCCGTTCCGGAATCCGCCGCGTTTTATTTCCTCGCGCCCAATCGCAAGGGCGGGGCGGTGGACCGGAGCCTGCTGGACGCGTCCTGCTGGACAGGCGAGACGGGCGCGCTGATCGGCCGCACCCTGACGTTTATCCTCGAGGGTATCCGGGCCGGCCGGTTCTTCATCCTGCCGGGCGCACACTGCGATCACTGCGACTACTCCGAGATCTGCCGCCGCCATCACACGCAGAGCTGGTGGCGCGCGCGCGGGGACGGGTCCCGCAAGGAGCTTGAGACGCTGCACCTGCTCAAGGCGCCCAAGGCCGAAACGAAGCCGGAGAAGACGACGACAGGCAAGGCCGGGGCGGGACCCGGCAAGAAGGAAAGGAAGAAGCGCGGTGGCTGAGATCCGGGACGCACAGGCGCGGATGCTGGCCGCGACGACGTTTGACCGGAACGTGGTCGTGACGGCCGGCGCCGGCACCGGCAAGACGACGCTCCTGGTGGAGCGGCTGGTCCATCTGATCGTGAAGTCTCCCGATCCAGTGCCGGTGTCGGAAATCGTGGCGCTGACCTTCATGATCAAGGCCGCGAACGAAATCAAAATCCGCCTGCAGGAGCGCTTGCTCGAACTGGCCGCCAGGCCCGAGGCCGCGACGGATCTGCTGGCGCGTTACCGGCTCTCCGCATCGGAGCTCGCCGCGCGGGCGGAGGCGGCCCTCCTGGAAGTGGAGCGCAGCCAGATCGGGACCATCCACAGCTTTGCTGCGCATGTGCTCAGGCTCTATCCGGTCGAGGCCGGCGTGGACCCGGGATTCGAGCCGGACGA
>JAUSHW010000018.1 GCA_030648395.1 Nitrospirales bacterium
CGGAAAGGGAATGGCGGTGAACTGGACCGGGAAAAGGCGGCGAGGATACTGCTGGCGGATTACCGCAACGGCATCCTGGGCCGCACCAGCCTGGAGACCCCGGAGACGCGCGAGGCCATGCGAGACGCATCTGTTCGTGCAGGTGGAGTCTAAGCACATGAGTCAGGTGGTCGAGCTTCGGGTCAGTTACCGGTACGTGAAGGAGCACCCCTGGGTGGTGCAGGCCATCACAGGATTTCTTTCAGCCTATTTCATGGAAAAGCCGGAATTTCGCGTGCAGCAGAATTTTGTCGAATTAGAATCCGGTATGCACGTGTGGGTGTGCGACATTCCCCCCAACATGAAGGTGCTCACGCTCCTGAAGCGGCTGCAAGCGGATCTTCCCCCCTGCCGCTACACACAAACCGAAACGGGCCTGCCGGCACGACCACAATATGTCATCGACTGCCCGGAGACAGAGCCTCCGGTCGCATAAACAATAGAACAGTATTTCTATGCCGCGAAGCGTTTGCGGCGCCAGAGGATGTAGGCGGTGAAGACGGCGAGCGAGATCATGAAGATGATCCGGATGCGGTGGGGCGGGGGCAGGACGGCGAGGTTCACGGCGGCGTTGATGGTGCCGAAGCCGGCGTACAAGAGGTAAACTAGGAGGCCCCACCGCTTGACGAGCAGGAATCCCACGCCGATCAGGACGTGCAGGACGGGCGATTGCGCTTTGGCGAGGACGCCCCAGGCGCCTGGCAGGGCCGTGCCCATGATCTTCAGCCCGTAGTCGGGCCTTGCCTGGATGATGTAGAGGTCGGTGAAGGCGGTCAGCAGAAAGAGGAAGCCGATGGCCTGCAGGTCGAGGCTGCCGCGCGAGGCCCAGGGCAGGACGGGGAAGAGCGAGCCGGGGCCGGCCGACGAATAGGCGTCATGGACTTGCCTGCCCCACCAGAAGGCGGCGGCGAGGGGGACGAAGCCGTAGAGGAGGAACGGCGTGAACGGACCGTCGAATGTGTAGCCGAAATACCAGGCCGCTCCGAGCATGAGGCCCAGGGCGAGCACTTCGGCGGCTTTGGCGTAGTGGCGCCTGAACAGCTGCCCGGCGCCCGGCACGAAGGCGGACAGGAGCGCGGCCGTCCGATCAGGAGCGCGGGAAACTGCCTTATCCCCCGAGGGTGTCGAGGGTCTCCTTGAGGCTCTTGAGGACGCAGGTGAAGATCGGCGTGTCGCGCAGGGTGTAGCGGCTTCCCTCGGTTTCACGCAGGGCCATCACGAGATCCAGGAAGTCCTCCGGCTTGTCGCTCTCGAACGCGACCACCCACTCCTGGTCGTCCAGGCCGAAGGAGTACGTCGTGTTGAGCTTGACGGACGGGAACCGGTGGCCCACTTCGATGTGCTCGTCCATCATCCCCTGCCGCGCGGCCTTCGTGAGCAGGAACCACTCGCGGGTCTTCAGGAACGGATAGACGAAGATGTACTTGCCCTTGCCGGGTACGATCGTCAGGCGCTTGCTCTCCTGGTTCTCGTGGGTATGGTGGTCCACGTAGATCGAGCGCTTCGTCATGGAGAGATAGGAATAGGGCGTCGTCAGGTACTTGCCGAGCCCACTGGCGAGCATCTTGGTGCTCATCTCCTGGAACAATTCCAGTTCGTACGAGATCCGCCAGAGCATGAAATCGCAGTCGCCGCGAATGCCGATGGTGGAATAGGGAATGACGATGACCTTGCCGGCGTACCCCTCGACGGCCCGGAGGAATTCCTGCTTGCCCTGGGTCCGTTCGGATTCCGGCAGGCGGCGCCACGCAGGGTCAACCTTGTAAAACCCGAAATTGACGTATTGCCTTTTGGGCGTTGGTGTCTGTGGTTCTGGACCGGCCATGAGCAGTGCCTCCATGCGGATGTTTGACGCGTTTCCCCGTTGTTCCTAAGGCCCGACGGGGGCTTTACTTTTAGCATCGGCCGCGGAGTTTTGTCAATTCAGCGGGAGGGGTCGCGGCGCGCAGATTTTTCTGTCTGGTAGACGCCCGGGAGGTGTATACTACGTCTCCAATCGTGGGAATCCTTCCGGATAATTTCGTTGAGATCGACGGCGTCCTAGTGGACCGCCGGATCTTTACCACTCCCTTCGTGTGCGACCCAGTGCTCCAGAACTGCGGCTCGGCCTGCTGCCACCGGGGCTGCGTGGTGACCACCGGCGACGTCGAGCGCCTCACCCCCCATATGGACGGCATCGAGCAATACCTTCCCGAGGCCAAGCGCGAGTTTCTCCGCCGGGAGGGAGGGCAGTTCGTCGGCGACCCGCGCCGCCAGGGCACCGACATGCGCCCGCAGGAGACCATGTCGATGATCCGGTTCTTCAAGTCGCCGGACGAGATGCGTTGCGCGTGGGTCCTGGACGACGGCTGTGTCTTCCTGTATCCCTCCACCGAGCGGGTGCCGGGGAACGGCCATACCGTTCCCGTCCAGCACTGCGCCGTACACTCCTACGCGATGGAGCAGGGGATGGACTGGAAGGCCTTCAAGCAGACGGATTGCGTGCAGTACCCCCTCTGCACCTACCAACGGGACGGGCGGACGGTTCTGGCATTGCAGGAAGAACCGGGCCGTGCCGTCGTGCCCTGCCTCAACAACCCCATCGGGCCGCTCATGTATCGCAGCCTGGCCGGGACCATCACCTATCTCCTGGGCGAGCCGTTCAACGAACAGGTCCAGGCCTACGGGCACGCGCATTTCCCTGAGTGCGAGTCTGTGGATAGGGTTCGGTGACCGCCGTACGCGCCGAAATCATCGCCATCGGATCGGAATTGCTGCTGGGGGGCGTGGCCGACACCAACTCGCTTTTTCTCGCCGACGAGCTGCTGAAGATCGGCATCGAAGTCCGCTGGAAAACCGTTGTCGGTGACGATCCCAAAGACATCGAGGAGGCGCTCCTGCACGCCCTGGGGCGGGTTCAGGTCGTGCTGACCACCGGCGGCCTGGGGCCCACCGAAGATGATCTGACCCGCAAGGTCGTCGCACGCGTCACCGGCCGGCGGCTGTCGCTCCACGACGCGACTGTGCGCGCCATCACTCAGCGTCTTGCGGCCCGGCAGCGCCGGATGACGCCCGAGCAGTCCTCGCAGGCCCTGATCCCTTCGCGCGCGACGGTCATTCCGAACCCCGTCGGCACCGCGCCGGGGTTTTTCCTCCACCATAAGGACGATCGCCACAAGGAGGAGCGCGCGCTGATGTGCCTGCCCGGCCCCTCGACGGAGATGAGGCCTATCTTTCACGAGGGCGGCGCCGCGTTGCTGGAAGGGTTTGTGGGGAAGGCGGCGCGAGGCACGCTCGTCCGGCGGCGGCTTCGGACGTTTGGCCTGGTCGAGTCGGAGCTCGATACGCGGTTACGAGATTTGTACGCGGCCGAGCGCCTTGCCGTCTTCGGCCTGCAGGCGGGAGCCTACGGGGTGGACATCTCGATCACGGTGCAGGGCCGGCATCCCGAGTCAGCCGAGGCGGTGGTGAAGCGGCTGGAGCGCCTGGTGCGGGACCGTGTCGGCGAGTATTTGTACGCGGCCGGCACGCAGACCATGGAAGGCGTGGTGGCGTTGAAGCTGAAGGCGAAAAAACTCACGGTAGCCGTGGCGGAGTCTTGCACGGGCGGGCTGATCGGCCAGCGGCTCACATCGCTTCCCGGGAGTTCGGCCTATTTTGAGCGGGGCCTGGTCACTTACAGCGACCGGGCCAAAATGGACTTGCTGAAGGTGCCGGAGGTGCTCATTCGCCAGAAGGGCGTGGTCAGCGCCGAAGTGGCTCAGGCCATGGCGGAAGGCGTTCGCGAGCAGAGCGGGGCCGATCTGGGTCTTGCCGTCACCGGCATTGCGGGGCCCTCCGGCGGGACGAAGGAGAAGCCGGTCGGGCTGGTGTTTCTCGCCGTGGCCGACAAGAAAGCCTCGGCGGGTCGCCAGCACCTCTTCAGCGGGGACCGGGAGGGCATCCGGTTTCGCGCCTCCCAGGCGGCCCTCGACCTGCTCCGGCGGCACATTTCCGGAAGGCAATAGAATAGTTTTATCTTTTCCCTCCGCGCGGTGTCCAACCTGAGTAATGGCGCATCGTTCCTCTTGCTCAACACAGACAGCTATGATATAGCTATGGCGTGCGACGTGAAATTTTCCCCGGACCTTACAGCAGGCCTTTGGCTACGAGATTTTGTTCCAGACCCGGAGAATTTCGATTGGGACGATGGCAACAGGCACAAGAATCTCAAGCATGGGCTATCCTGCGAGGAGGTCGAGTCGCTCTTTCGCCAGGATTACTACATTTTTGCGGGGAGAATTGTCGAGCCCGCTCATACGGAGTGGCGCGGGCTTATTCTGGGGCAAGGTGACAGTGGGCGAGCCGTCGCCCTGATCTTTACCCGTCGAGGCGAAAAACTACGCCCCATTTCGTGCAGGCCGATGCGAGAGGGCGAGCGGAGGTTGTATGAAGCAAGCATCCAGGCGAAGGAATAAAGACACGCAACTCAAAGAATTCGAAACGAAGGACTTGGGCCATGACATCGCCCGGAGCAAAGCCGCGGTCATCGTGCGCCCCAAGACCCGGCAGATGCCGACCTCGATTTTTCTCGCTCCGGCCATCATCGAAAAGCTGAGAAGCAAGGCGGAGAAACGCGGGATCGGCTACCAGACCATGCTCAAGATCATCGTCCACGAGCACGTGGATGAATACTGAGCGGCATTGACGCTGCCTTGCAAGTGAGAAGGCCGGAATATGCCGACTGGCATATTCAATGGTTAGGACAAACAGGAAATGCAATACCTGACGATCAAAGAGTATACGTCCGAACTGGAAGCCTATCGTGACTGTTTGGGTGAACTGGAGAAGTTACACAGTAGATTCAAGGAGGCCGTCGATCTAAAACAGAAGAACCGAAAACATGCCTTGTACCTTCTGGCAGGCGCCGCCATCTCCGCCGCTTATGCAGCGTTTGATCAGTATTCCAAGGGATTCATTGTTGGCGTCCATCAGCTCGCTCGGTTTGTCTTGGAGATACATTCGCTTGCAGAGTATTTTCTTGTCATTGATGACGAGGCTGGTGGTGAGATAGAAAAATGGTTCAGCGGAGAATTTATTGAGACCCGTTATAAGAAACAAACCAAGGGCAGGGTTGAGAAAATGATCGAGAGGAAAGCGAGCATTCCATTCAAAACACTGCCCAAGGATGAATTGTTGAAGCGAGAAGAGATAATCCAAGACAACTTCAGGGTGTTGTCTCATTTCTCCCATCCTACAATTTATAGCACCAGACAGCCGAAAACATGCGATTTTGGCCAACTGATATTGATCCCCATCGCCGACATTTTTGTGGATACGCAACGCATGTGTTTCTTTCCAGAAGATTCAGTAACCGGCCTGATGTTTAGTGAATTTAGATTGCTCTTCAGTAGTTTTAGGAAACACGATTGAGAGACCTTTTCCAACAAGACAAATGTGCCAGGCTACTTTGTTTGGGGCGCTGTCCCTGACGAACCATAAAAATAATGCTCCGGGCCTTTATCGCCATTAAACTTTCCGATGAGCTGAGGGGTCACATAGGTGAGGTGCAGGCGGAATTGAAGCGTCGGGCCTTTGGCCGGGA
>JAUSHW010000022.1 GCA_030648395.1 Nitrospirales bacterium
AGAAACCGGCCATGCTGGACGCCCTGCGCCAGGCGTTCGGGGACTGGAAGCCGCAGACGGTGGCGCTGCCGGCGCTGCCTCCGGTGACCGCATCCCCAGGCGCCGGCCGGTCGGTGAACATCCTGCGCCGGGACCTGTCCCAGACGCACCTGCGCATCGGCCATCTCTCGGTCAAGGAGGACGACCCCGACTATTTCGCGCTGGCGCTGCTGGAGGATATCCTGGGAGGGAATTCGTTCACCTCCCGGCTCTTCCGCGACGTGCGGAGCCGCCAGGGCCTGGCCTACTCGGTGGGAAGCCGGGTCGCTCCGGGGAACGCGGGCCCCGGGGTCTTCATGATGCAGGCCCTCACCAAGGGTCCGTCCACGTACCAGGCCCTCTCCAGCATGCTGGACCACATGGAACGGATGCGGCAGGAACCCGTTTCGCCCGAGGAACTGCAGCTCGCGAAGGACGCCTTTCTCAATTCCTTCGTCTTCTCGTTCGCCGATTCCGGGCTGATCGTCGGGAGGCTCATGGGACTCGAATACCACGGCCTGCCGAAAGACTTCCTCCAGCGGTTCCGAGACAGCGTGGTCCGGCTCACCAAGGAAGACCTGCTGCGCGTGGCCCGACTGCACCTGCATCCCGATCGCGTGATCATCCTGGCGGTCGGCAAGGACAACGATTTCGAAAAGCCCCTCTCCGCGTTCGGCCAGATCACCGTTCTGACGCTCAAGCCCGGGGGCTGACGCCCCCGCCATGACCGACCCCTCGAAGATCGACGCCGTCCGAAGCTATCTCCAGGCCGCGTTTCCCCGGCATGAACTCACGGACAAGGCCCGCGGCGCCAACGGACACGACTTCAAGCTTGTGCGCGAAGGCTCCGCCTACAAAGTGACCGTCAAGCGCTCGTTTCTGGACGACCACACGCCGGAAGAGATCGGCGGCCTGCTGCAACAATGGCAGATGGAGCGGGCGCTGAAAAAATCCGAGTCGGCGGGCCTGCTCGTCGGCAACGGCGGTCTCTGCGTCGCATGGCCTGAAGCGCCGCCCTCGTAGACGCCTTCAGGTATAATCACTCCATGCCGCTGCAACTTTTTCGCGCCACTATCTGCCGTATTCGGGACCTCACCCACGACGTGCGCGAGCTCGACCTGCGTCTCATGGAGCCGCCACAGCTCACGTTTAAAGCCGGCCAGTTTGTCTCGTTCGAAGTCGGCCAGAATGAGAAGAAGCAAGCCCTCATCCGCCCCTATTCGATCGCCTCTCCGCCGAGCCGTCCGGACGTGCTCACGCTGTTGTTCAACCTGGTGCAAGGCGGGCCCGGCTCCACCTACCTCTTCAACCTGAAGGAAGGGGAGGAGACGCAATTCAAGGGGCCGGCCGGCACATTCCGCCTCCGCGACGATCCGGCGCGGGATCACCTGTTCATCGCGACTGGCACGGGCATCGCTCCGATCCGCGCCATGCTGCTCGCGCTGTTCGAACAAGACGCGGCCTGCGCGGTCACGCTCTTCTGGGGCCTGCGGAGCCGGCAGGATCTCTACTATCAGGACGAGCTGGCGGCCTGGGCGAAGGCGCATCCAAAGTTCACGTTCATCACGACGCTGTCGCGCCCGGAAGACGGCTGGTCCGGGGAACGCGGCCGGGTGACACAGCTGGTGGAAGAGCGCGTGACGTCCGTGAACAACCTTGCCGTCTATCTCTGCGGAAACAGCGGCATGATCCAGGACGTGACCGGGACCATCCAGAAGAAGGGCCTGTGCCCTATTTATCGGGAAAAGTATTACGATGATACCGGCGAGCCGGAATAGCTGATCAGTACGTGATGGTTGCGAGCGCCCGGGCCTCGCCGCCCGGTTCCTCCACCCGAAAGCTGACCCGCCCGATGATGCGCCCTTCGGCCGTCTCCGCGTCCACACGCCAGTCACCCGGCATCACGCGTTGCTTGAGTGTGTAGCCGCGATAGCCTCCTTCGCGCCCGCCCGAGATCGCCAAGGCGACTCGGTCCGTCGTCGAGAAGTTCCGGCCGGCGGCGGGCCGGTACTGCCAGCGGTGGTAGATCGTCGTGTGTAAATTGACGGGCGCGAACACAGCGGTAAAGCAATGCACGGGGCCGGTTCCTCGAAAGGGATCGTCCGAGCGCTTCCAGTGCTGGTACCAGTCCCCCTCTTCGAAGGTCAGGCGGTATGCCCCGTCGGCCTTTGCGATCTGCCGGTACGCCCCGCCGAACTTCATCGAGAGCGGCACCGGCGGAATCCAGTTGAGGAAATAGAAGCCCACCAGGACGACGATCAGCCCGATCGCCGGCAACACGGAGAGGGCGGGCTCCCATCGCGACGCGGTCGGACGTCCCTGATAGATCAGCTCCACCACTTTCAGCGTCACGGCCACGCTCAATCCCGCGCCGACCAGAAATACCCATGTGTTCATAAACCCGGTCAGCACCGGCAGGAAAAACGTGAAAAAACTCAAGACGACGAGCGCGTACAGGCTGACCAGCAGGCGCAGGTTTGAGAGGCGGTCTTGCAGGAACTCGTTGCCCACCAGCAACGCGACGAGTACGCCGAAGAAGACCGCCGTCTCGGTCAGCGACGCGCTCTGCAAATAGAAGATCGTGTAGGCGCTGAAGAGCCCGCCCAGCAGAAACTGGATGGCGTACGGATAGTACGGCTGCGCGCGGGCGACCAGGCCCGGGACACCACCGAGGCCGGCCGGCGGCGTCTCCACGCCCATCCGCGTATCCATGCGCGCTGTCAGGACGATCAGTGCGCCCAGCAGACTCAGGTACAGGAGCAGGATCAGGTTATCCAGCAGGCCGTCGATGCGGGTGAGCGTGAGGCTGTCGAAGGTCACGCCGGAAAAGAAAAAGACCGCCGGCAGATACGGCTTGCTGAGAGCGGCGCGGATCATGGAGGTCAGCGGCATATCGGCGTGATTCACGCGAACGGCGGCAGCGGCGCGTACGTGACTGGCAGGCCGAGGAGGGTCTCCACCCACCCCGCCATCTTGTTCTCGGGAAGCGGCGCGCGGTTCAATCGCACTTCGATCTGAAAGCCCCCGCCTTCCATCCCCATGATGCCGACAATCGCCCAAGCATCGGCGCCATCCGGCAAAAGGCTCTGGGTCTGGAATTCACACAACGTCGCGTAGAGCCGGCCGGCCGGCTCGATGGCGTGCAAAATGTCCGGCAGCTCCTCCAGCGGGCAGTGCGCCGAGCACCGGTAAGCACAGCGGGCGCCGGGCTCAACCGCCTGAAACTCCTCCAGCGCCGAGTTCGAAAAGCCGGTCAGATAGGCGCGGACCGCCGCGGGCTCGCCGCCGTACGTGGCGGCCAGACGGCTCGCCGGAACGAGAAACTCAAAAGGATC
>JAUSHW010000025.1 GCA_030648395.1 Nitrospirales bacterium
CGAGGAAGCGGACCGCCAGCTGGGGATGCTGCGGGAGGAGGGCATCCAGATCTTCTATGTGAAAATGCCGGCGGAATTCGGGACGATCAATGGGGCAAGCTAGCGCTCAGTGCTCCACGTAGAAGAGAAGCTGCGCGCCCAGCAACATCAGCAGGACCGGCCAGAGGAGCGATCCGTACCATCCCTGCAGCGTCCCGCGTTCCCGCAGCAGCTTGCACATTCCGAGCGAAGTCGCCAGCACGGCCATGACCATATGCTGGAAATACACGTGGGGCGTCAGCGCATGCACCTGGGCATGAAGGCCCAGCAGCAGCCCTGAGCCGATTCCAAGCACCGGAAAGAAATATCTCCACCTGGGGCCGCTCAGCCGGCCACCGACCTGCAGTCCCTCAACCGTCCCGATCGTCATCACCACGACCGTGAAGATTTGATGCTGAAGCGTATCGGGCGCGCTCAACGTATCCATCAGGCTGATCGGCCCCCACGGCCAGTTATGGGGATCATTCCGCATAAACAGAAAGACCCCCATCGCAATCCAGCCGGCCGGCCAGAGCCAGCGCATGGCCTGGAGGTTGGGGCGGCGGGCGATCCCCGCTTCCATGCCCAGCGCAAGCAGCCCCATAAACAGCACACCCATACCGGCCGCGTGATGATTGAACTCCGAGTGCTCGATATCCTCGATCGACCGCGCCGACTGCTGGTGGTGGGCATGCACGTCCGGGGACGTCTCAGCAAAGGCGCTCCCAAGCGGGGCCGCGCCGAGCCAGGCGAGTACCAGCAACGCCGACAACCTGGACCGGAACGACGAGCGGAGCTTCACAGGGCCATGGCTCGCGCGTAGAGTTCGACGTACTGCCCGGCGGAGCGCTGCCAGGAAAAATCCTGCTGCATCCCCCGCCGCATCAGACCGGTCCATTCTTCCTTGTCGCGGTACACCCGCAGGGCCAGGAACATGGTGCTCAGGAGGACTTCCGGTTCGGGCGTCTCAAAGCTGAAGCCCGTCGCCACCGAGCCCGATCGGGCATCCGGCACGTAGGGAACCACCGTGTCGGCGAGGCCGCCGGTTTTCCGCACGACGGGCACCGTGCCGTAGCGGAGACTGTAGAGCTGGTTGAGCCCGCAGGGCTCGTAGCGGGACGGCATGAGGAAGAGGTCCGCCCCCGCCTCGATCCGGTGCGCCAGCGGCTCGTCGAACGTGAGACGCACGGACAGCTTGTCGGGATAGCGTGCGCTGAGCCCCGCCAGGAGCGTTTGATACGACGGGTCGCCGCTGCCGAGCGCCACCACCTGCACGTCCAGATCGAGCAGCTTGGGGAGAATATCCACGATCAGGTCAATGCCCTTCTGGAACGCCAGCCGGGAGACCAGGCCCACCAACGGCACGTCCCGGACTGGCAGCTTCATCTCCGCCTGCAAGACGCGCTTGCACTCCCGCTTCCCGGACAGGTCGTCGGCCGAGTACCGCGCCGGCAGATGCGGGTCGGTCTCCGGATTCCAGACGTCGTAATCAATCCCGTTGGTCACGCCGAACAGCCGGTCCTTCCGGGTCTGCAACACACCCTCCAGGCCGAAGCCGAACTCGGCGGTCTGGATTTCGCGCGCATAGGTCGGGCTGACCGTGTTGAGGATGTCGGCGTAGACGAGACCGCCCTTCAGCAGATTCACCTGCCCGTAATACTCAAGCCGCTCAGGCGTGTATTCCGACCACGGAAGGCCGGTGGCGTCATAGGTCGAAACGGGGAAAAGCCCCTGATAGCCGATATTATGGATGGTGAAGAGCGCGCGGGTCCCGGCCCACGCCGGGTCGTTCCGATAGAGCGTCTTGAGATAGGCCACAGCCAGCGCCGCCTGCCAATCGTGGGCGTGAAGGATATCCGGCGGCCGGCCCGGCTGTTTGCAGGCCTCCATGACCGCCCGGCAAAACAGGGCGAACCGATCGAGGTTGTCGGGATAATCGCGGCCGCCCTCGCCATAGAGTCCCTGCCGGGCAAAAAAGGGATCATAGCGGATACAGGTGAGCGGGACCGCGCCGCCGCCGAGCGTCCCGGTCTCAACGCCGACCTCAAGGCGATCGCCGCGCCAGGGGACCTCAACACTGGGCGCCTTCTTGAGTTTGATCGCCGTCGCGTCAAGAGCGGCGTAGCGCGGAAGCGCCAGCCTGACGTCATGTCCGAGGCGCGCGAGCTCCATGGGCAGCGTTCCCACTACATCGGCAAGGCCGCCCGTCTTGGCCAGCGGGACTGCCTCGCTCGCCAGCATGAGAATGTTCATGGAGCGCCCGGCCCTGGGGATAGTTGCGGAGGCCGGTTCTCCTCGTAGAAATCCTTGCCCCAGCCGGCCAGCGCCTCGGTGACGAACCCCATCGGCAACAACAGCCGGCCGTCCTGCCGGACGACCGCGTCCGACTGGTCGGTGGGATAAAAGATGAAGAGGACCGAGGTGCCGCTCAGGTTGACCCACTCGATCTGGGCCGGCTGGCCGAACGTCAGGACCACGTCATTGAGCGACATGCCCTTCTTGATCAGGTCACGGTTCAGCTCGCCGGCCCACACAGCCGGTGCCGCGACCACGACCAGGACGGTCACAGCGCACACCATCGAGCAGAGCCAGCATCGCAACGCCTGTCGCATAGTCGCTCCTTTCACCACTCCGGCCCGATGCCGGCCAACAGCTTGAGCGTGGACTCCGCCAGGTCCGCCAGCTGCTCCTCGGTCACGGGAGTCCGCCGAAACCCGGTCAGCGGAACAGGATCAATGATATCCGGCTTGAGGGGAATCTCATAGGCGCCGTCGATCAAGATGCGCTGGCCCTCCACCGACAGCACGAAATCGATGAAGCGACGGGCGGCGGCGGGATTCGCCGCGCCCTTTACAAGCGCGATCACGTTGAGATTGAGCAGCGTGCCGGACCCGCCGTCGTCCTGATCCGGATAGACCACGCCGACCGGATAGTCCGCCTTGCGCGCCAGAAAATAATTCGGCGAGTTGGTCAGGCCGATGGCGAACTCGCCGCGCCCCACGCCCTGCCAGACATCCGCGTTGTCCGGCAGGATCTTCAGGCCGTTCGCGTAGAGCTTCGACAGGTAGTTCCGGGTGAATTCGGCCCCTTTGACGGCGACGAGCGAGGAGACCCAGCTCAAGGTCGTCCGCTCCCGCGTGCCGGCGACGGCGACCTTCCCCTTCCATTTCGGATCGGTCAGCTGGAACACGGAGCGGGGCACATCCTTTTCCGCCACGAGATTCTTATTGTAGAGCAACACGCGGGCGCGGGAGGAGATGCCGGTCCACTGGCCCTCCCTGTCGCGGAACCCCGGCTCCAAATCCCTGGCTTCCGGCGAAACGTACGCGTCGAGGACGCCGCTCCTGGCCAGCACTTCCATCACGCCGGCTTCTGTGGCGATAAAGACATCGGCCCGCGGGCGGGCCTTCTCCTGGATCAATTCATTGGCCAGGCCGGACGTCTTGCCGATCTTGAGCTTGACCTGCATGCCGGTCTTCTTCTGGAAGGCGTCGGCCACAGGCTTCAGCACCATCTCCTTGCGGCCCGAATACACGACGAGTTCGTCCGCCGCCGGCGCGGCGTCGAACGGCGCGCCGACCGCAGCGGCCAGCACAGCGATGAGCAGGAAACGGGCGTTCATGGGTTGGGCGATCCGGGGGTCGGCTTGTCCTCGCCCCAATTATAGATGGTTTTGATGTACTGGTAGGCGACGATCAGCTTGCGCAACTGCACCTCGCCGCTCCGGTCGCCCTCGCGCGAATCCGGGTGGAGCTCCTTGGCCTTCTTCCGGAAGGCCTTCGTGGCGGCCGCATAGGAACTGCCTTCCTCCAGGCCGAGGACGGCGAAGGCCTCGGCTGCGGTCCGCACCTCGCCCTGTGGATCCGACGATCCGTCGCTCCCGCCTCCGCCGGCCGCCTGCCGGAAGAAATCGAACAGATTGGGCCGGTGCTTCCGGCGACGCCGGGGACGGCTGTAGAGCTCGGCTTCGACATCCTCGAACTGCTCCTCGACGAACTCGATGCGCCGGGCCAGGCGCTCCAGCTCGGCGACGCTGGAGACCTCCTCGATCTCTCCGTCAATCATCTCCACCATGCGCAGCACTTCCTCCAGCGCGCCTTCCATCTTCAGGGACAGGTCGGGCTGCTCCTGCAGCAGCGATTCAAAGGCGTAGTCGATGCCCTTGGGGACGCGGGCCTGGATCTCGGCGACCCGGCGCTTCATCTCCTGCCGCGCCTTCGCCTGAACCCGTTTGAATTGCGAGGAGGCCACGCCACTCCTACACCGCGTCGCCAAGAGCGCCGGGATCGATGCGCACCATGGACGCCTGGCTCAGCCGGATGATCTGGCCCTGCGCGAGGCCCACGTCCATGACCACGCGGTACATCAGCGGGCGGCCCGGCCCGATCGGGAACACGACGAGGTCGTACACTACCTGTCCCGCCACGTTGCCGTCTCCCGACGCCATGACGGTCCCTTTGATGGAGGTCATATCCACCTCGGTCCTGGCCACCTCGAGATTGTCGAACCGCCGGAATCCCTCAATGAGACTCTGCTGCGCCACACCATCCCGGACGGCGAGTTCCTTCGGCGTCTGCACGTTCAGCGCCTTCTTCAGACGCTCGTGCAGAAGGCCGAGCGCTTCGTCCCACCGCCCCTTTTTCACGGCACCATAGTAGCGGATGAACAGGGCTGTGAGCTCGCTGTCGGAAACAGACGGCGGCGCCGCATCGACAGGCGGCACAGCCAGCAAGAGCACAAGGCCGATGAGCGCGCAGCCAATCACACCCGCCCACCCCGGACGCCGTTGCACCCGCCCGCCCCGAGCCTGCCGGAACAGGCTCTCTTCCCGTGAGACGCGTCCTTTTCCCGGGCGCACGGCACGCCTCATGAAGTCTGTCCCTTGTCCCGAAGCTGTGCCTTAAGGCGGCCGATCATCATCCTCCGGTAGATCCGGACCGAAATCGGGATCACGAAGACCAGCGCGATGGTCAGGTACATGAAGAATTCTTCCGATGTGAGGCCGTACATACGTTCCTTCCTGATTTACGTCTGGGCGTAGGACGTGGGGTCCGCCACCTGCGCGTCCGCAAAGCCCTTGCGCCGCAGGCGACAGCTGTCGCAGCGCCCGCAGGCCCTCCCCTGCCCGTCCGGGTCGTAGCAGCTGTGGGTCAGCTGGAGCGGCGCCTTGAGCGCCACCCCCCGACGGATGATATCCGCCTTGGTCATCCGGAGCAAGGGGGCCTCCACTCGAATGCGCCCGCCTTCCGCACCGACCTTCGTCCCCTGCTTTGCCAGGGCCTCGAAGGCCTCGAGAAATTCCGGCCGGCAATCAGGGTAGCCGCTGTAGTCGAGCACGTTGGCGCCGATGTAAATCGTGTCCGCGCCCAGCACCTCCGCCCACCCCAGGGCCAGCGAAAGAAAGATGGTGTTGCGGGCCGGGACGTACGTGGGAGGAATGCCGGCGCCGATCGCCTCATCCGGACGATCCTTGGGGACCGGGACGGCATCGGTGAGGGCCGACCCGCCGATCGCGCGGAGATCGACGTCCACCACCAGATGGCGCCTGGCGCCGAGCGCGGACGCGATCTCGGGCATCCGCGCCAGTTCGACGGCGTGCCGCTGGCCGTAGTTCACGCTGAGCAGATAGAGTTCATACCCCGCGGCCCGGGCTTCGGCGGCCGCCACCGTGGAGTCCAGCCCGCCGCTGCACAGCACGACAGCACGTTTCGTCGCCGTGGACATCGGCTCCTATCGAGGCTGCTCCGCGAGCTTCACGTCGACTTCCATCTGCTTCCCCTGCCTGAGGACCTCCAGCTTCATGATCTCGCCGGGCTGGTGCTTGCGGGTCACCCGCCGCAACGCCTCCGAGGTCTGGATCTTCGTGCCGTCTGCGGCGGTGACAATGTCTCCCCCAATTACCACGATCGCATTCCCGATGATGACCTGCCGCGTTCCGCCTTGCAGCCCGGCCCTGGCCGCGGGGCTGCCCTTCGCAATACGGACGATGATGGCGCCCTGCCCCACCGGAAGCTCAAGCGCGCGGGCCACGGCCGGCGTCAGCGTCTGCGTCTCGGTGCCCAGGTAGGGATAGATCACGTAGCCGCGGGTGAGGATGTCCGCCACCACCCGCTTCGCGGTGTTGACCGGAATGGCGAACCCGATACCGATGTTGCCCCCGGAGGTCGAGAAGATCGCCGTGTTGATGCCGATTACCCGCCCGTCGGAATCGAGCAGCGGGCCTCCCGAATTGCCGGGATTGATGGCGGCATCGGTCTGGATGACGTCCTCGATCTCCGTCGCGCCGGTCTTCACGAACTTTCGCACCGAGCTGACGATCCCCGCCGAGAGACTGTGCTCGAGACCAAAGGGATTGCCGATGGCCAGCACTTTCTGGCCGATCTGAAGAGCGGAGGAGTCGCCCAGCGACAGCGCGACCAGCGTTTCCGGAGGGGCCTTGATCTGCACGACCGCCAGATCGGTCACGGGATCGGCCCCGATCAGCTTCGCGATCCATTTGGACCCGTCGGCCAGGCTCACTTCCAGCCGCTGGGAGCCCTGCACCACATGGTGATTGGTCAGGATGTGCCCCTGGGCATCGAGGATGAAGCCGGAGCCGGAGGAATCGCTGGGGACCGGGTTGAAGAAAAAGTCGTAGGCGACAGCCCGGTTGGTGATATTGACAACGCCGGCGTTGAGGCGCCGGTAGATCGACACGCTGTTCTCCTCATCGCCGGTTAGCGCCCAAGCCGGCACCACCGCCAGACCGGCCAGGGCGATCGCGAGGAGCGGCGCTCTCATGCGATCACTGCTCTGGCTCCTCCGGCTCCATCGCGATCTTCTCGAGGAGCTCCTGCTTGGACTGGCACGCAACGCACCGCCGGGCGAACGGAACCGTGCTCAGCCGTTTCTCGCTGATCTCAACTTTGCAATCAGCGCAGCGGCCATAGGTCCCTTCTTCGAGCTTGACCAACGCCTCGTCGATCTGCTCCCGCATCCGGTTGCGCATCTCCAGAATGGAAATGTCCCGGACCCGCTCAGTATCGAGGAGCGCCTGATCGCCGACGTCGGGCGCCGAGTCCACGCGCCGCTGGTACTCATCCGACATGCGGTTGCTGAGGAGTTCGTCGACCTCCTTCATCACCTCCTGCCGGCGGGCTATCAAGATCTTCCGAAGAATATCCTTCCGCAGGTTGGATGCCGCGCCCTTCACGACCGGCGCGACTTTCGCCTTGGAGGTGGGTGCGGGAGCCTTGGCGTGAGCCCTGACCGGGGTCCTGGCCTTGGTCTTGGTCTTGGCCTTGGCTTTTGCCGCCGCCTTTGCCGGCTTCACGGCCTTCACCGCCCGGCGCGGTTTGGACTTTGATGTCATGCGCTCTGCCCTCCTCCTTGGATGAGACTCACAGCCTTTTCCAGCATGTCGCGCTCATTCTTGTACGTCAGCGTCTTCACCGCGTCGCCGAGCGGAAACCAGCGGGCTTCCTCCACTTCGTCGTCATGGTCGGCCGTGTCGCCGCCGAGGCATTCCAGCAGGAACAGGTGCACCGTCTTGAGCACGCGGCTCCGATCAGCCCTGGAATAGAACTCATACGTGATCTCGCCCAGCTTGCGAAGGATCCGGGCGTCCAGGCCGGTCTCTTCCCGCACTTCCCGCACGGCCGTCTGCTCGAGATCCTCCCCTTTTTCGACCCAGCCTTTCGGCAACGCCCATGCGTGGCCCTCGGAGCGGGCCACACGGATCAAGGCGACCTGGGCCACCTCGTGCGTCGCCCCGGCCGGTCTAAACACGACGCCGCCGGACGAGATGCGGTGGGTGACCATCGGTGTCGTCAGTACTGGATCAGGGCCTGGATCTCGCAGCCGTCGAGCTGCGCGCGCCCCTTGAGCGACAGCAGTTCGACAAGGAAGGCCAGCCCCACAATCTCCCCGCCGAGCTGGCGGACCAGGTTGACCGTCGCAGCGGCCGTCCCGCCGGTCGCGAGCAGATCGTCCACGATCAGCACCCGCTCACCCATCGCAATCGAGTCCCGGTGCACCGCGAGCGAATTGGACCCGTATTCCAGGTTGTACTTGACCTCGAAGATATCGGCCGGCAGCTTGCCCGGCTTCCGGACGGGCACAAAGCCGGCGCCCAGCTGGTGTGCCAGCGGCGCCCCCAGGATGAACCCCCGCGACTCGATCCCGACGATCTTGGCCACCTTGTGCGTTCGGTAGAGAGCCGTCAGGTCCCCGATGATGCTCTTGAAGGCCTCGCGGTCCTTGAGCAGCGTCGTGATGTCGTAGAACAAAATCCCTGCCTGGGGGAAGTCCGGCACCTCGCGGATGAGCTTTTTGTAGTTCATGTGGGGGCAGAGTATAGGGGGAGGCAGGAAGGCCTGTCAATCAAACAAACCGGGGAAAAATTCACGTGCCACCGCGGCGGCTCCATCACGGCTCGACCAGAAAACCCCGTGCCGTTCCGCCGGCCGCCTTCCACGTCACCGCCACGTCGGTCACCGAGGACAGACGCGGCCCGACGCGAAGACGGGCGAGCAACTCTTCAACGCGCGGACGCGGCCCTTCCACCTCGGCCTGCACCCGCCCGTCGGGCAGGTTGCGTACCCAGCCGGACAGTTGCAACTCTTCCGCCACGCGCTGCGTAAAAAAACGATACCCAACACCCTGCACCATGCCGGAGACAAGGATTTCAGCAGCGACGAGGTCGGAGGGCTCTTGAGAAGAAGGAGTCATGAAGGAATGCACACTGGAAGGTTTTATCCCTTGGTCGGGGCGAGAGGATTTGAACCTCCGACCCCTGCGTCCCGAACGCAGTGCGCTACCGAGCTGCGCTACGCCCCGACTCAAGGATTGAACGGCATACCATGGGCCTCTGCCACTCCCCGGCAAGTCACCCGACCGTTGGCGAGGTTGAGGCCCTTCGAGAGAACCGGATCGGCCCGGACCGCCTGCTCCGGCCCCGACCCGGCCAGACGCAGAATAAAGGGAAGCGACGCGTTGGTCAAGGCAAAAGTCGAGGTATGCGGCACAATGCCGGGAATGTTCGGCACGGCATAGTGCAGGACCCCGTCCACCGCATAGACCGGATCGGAGTGGGATGTCGGCCTGGTCGTCTCGACGCAGCCCCCTTGATCCACCGCCACGTCCACGATCACCGCCCCTTTTTTCATCCGGCTCACGGTCTCGCGCTTCACCAGGACAGGCGTCCGGGCACCCGTCACCATCACGGCGCCGATGACGAGATCAGCCTCCAATACCGCCGCTTCGACCCAGTCCGGGTCCGAGACCATCGTCACGACCCGCCCCTGATAGAGCGCGTCCAGCGCCTCCAGCCGGCCCCGGTCCAGATTGAACACCGTCACCTGCGCGCCCAGGCCGACCGCAATCCGGATCGCCTGCGTCCCCACCACGCCCGCGCCGAGCACCACGACCTTCCCGGCGGCAACGCCGGGCACGCCACCGAGCAGCACGCCGCGGCCACCCTGCGTACGCTCCAGATAATGCGCGCCGATCTGCACCGAGAGCCGCCCGGCCACCTCGCTCATCGGCTGGAGAATCGGCAGACTGCGGTCGGGCCGCTCGACGGTTTCGTAGGCTATGGCGAAGACCTGCCGCTCCAGCAGGGCCTCGGTCAAACGCCGGTCCGCCGCCAGGTGGAGGTAGGTGAAGAGCGCCTGGCCCTTTCGAAAGAGCGGGTACTCCGATTCCAGCGGCTCCTTGACCTTGACGATGAGATCAGCGCGCTCAAACAGGGCCGGCTTGTCCGCGACCAGTTCGGCCCCGGCTGCTTGGTATTGTTCATCCTCCAGCCCACTGCCGACGCCCGCCCCGGCCTCCACCAGCACCCGGTGCCCCGCCTGTGCCAGCACCCGCGCGCCTCCCGGCGTCAGGCCGACGCGAAACTCATGATCCTTGATTTCTTTGGGCACGCCGATGATCATGGCTTGCTCTCGGTGCCCCCGGGGGCGCCCGGTCCGGTTGCCTGGCACGCCGACACACGCTTTCCATTGATCGCGCCGAACGTCCCGGCCGACGTCCGGAACGTGCCTTCAAGACGCCGCCCCTCGATAAGCAGCATGCTGTCTTCCTGGTACCCGCCGGGGAAGTCCCACCGGAAGTACACGGCGTCGCCGTAAATCCGGATTTCCGTCGGCGACGGCCCTTCCATGCCGGCCGCCTGAGACGAGGGCAGGACGATCTTGGACTTCGCCTCCCGGTGATTCCTACTGTGGGAATGCACCGTCCAATCCCACACCCCGCAGAGCCTCGTGAGGCCGGCCTCCAGCCGCTTCGCCTCCGCCGCCGCGTCCAACTCCAGCGCCTGCGCCGTCGTCAGCGACAGCCACAGGCTCACCATGGCCATGATCGGAATCCGAATCTTCATGGCCTCATTTTCGCCTATCCAGCGCCAGATCACAATATGGACAGCTTTCCGACTTTTGGTGTAAGATTCGACCGCCTTGGGAGGGTGAACCACAACCATGCATACCGACACCGCCTCACCGTCGGCCGGCAAATGCGACGGCTGCAGCGCCGCCGACGTCCCACTCATGAAAGTCTCGCTGG
Source organism: Nitrospirales bacterium (assembly GCA_030648395.1). Taxonomy (GTDB): domain Bacteria; phylum Nitrospirota; class Nitrospiria; order Nitrospirales; family NS-4; genus SCTG01. Next base: position 10,561 of record JAUSHW010000025.1, read on the forward strand.
GCCGCGACTTCTTCGGACGCGTCTACGACCGGCTCTCGCCGAGCGCCGATCTCAGCCCCAAGTGGTACTGCGACGCCTGTTCCGTCGAAAAGAATCTCCAGCGCGACTTTCGGGACATCAAAAGCGAGTTCGACAACCTGTCGAAAGGCGCCGCCTCGGCGCTCGGCCAGGCCGAGCAGCTCGATCGGGCGACGCTGCGCGTGAAGGAGATCGCCGCCATGATCGCCGCCAACGCGCTCAAGCAGACGCTGCTGAAGCCCGACGAGGTGTCGGCCCTCGCCCGCTCACTCGATTCCCGCCGCGGCTGACATGCCCGCCTTCACGCGCCACATCTTCATGTGCATCAACCAGCGCCCCAAGGGCGATCCCCGTGGCTGCTGCGCGGACAACGGGTCGGTGAAGCTGCAGGACTTCATGAAGAAGGAAGTGGACCGGCTGGGGCTGAAGGGGATTGTCCGGGCGAATAAAGCCGGCTGCCTGGATCACTGCGAGTACGGGCCCAGCATCGTCGTGTATCCCGAAGGCGTCTGGTACTGGGCCGGCACCGAGGCGGACGTGACCGAGATTGTGGAAAAGCATGTCGTCGGAGGACAGGTTGTCGAGCGCCTCCTCATGCCCGGCCACGAGCCGCCGAAGAAACAATTTGAACCCTTGAAACCATGACGACGCCAGCGAAGGACATCTTTGAGCTTTTTTCGCGGGCCCTGTTCGAAGGAGTCAAACCGATGCTGATCAAACGCGATCACCTGGTCCGCCACCCCGACCGCTGCACCCACAACGCGATCTGCATCCCGGTCTGCCCGACCGGCGCCTGGCTCTCCACGCCGCCGTTCAAATTCGACTCGTCGCGCTGCATCGAAACCTGCCGCCTCTGTCTCGACGCCTGCCCCTCGCAAGCCATCTTCGCCGTCTTCCTCAGAGGCGAGAAAATCCTCGAGCCGACGAAGAAAGAATAGGAGCGCATGGCAGTGGGGTCTGGCTCATTTTCTTCCGAGAAAATGAGCCAGACCCCGTTTTCGCCTGTCTCCTGCAGCTCCGGGGGCCTGTCAGCGAGTCACCCTGACGTGCTCAGACCCTTTCGCCGTCGCAGCCCCGCAGACTCGGCTGTAGGGTCTTCCGCTCCGCCCGGGTCCCACTCGGCGCCACCCACGATCACGCCTGCGTGGGAAATGATTCAAAAGATCAGCGGACCTGGAGGATGAGTTCGATCTCGATGCACATGTTGAGGGGAAGCTCGGCGGCGCCGAGGGCCAGCCGCGCATGGCGCCCCGCCTCTCCGAAAATCTGCACGAGGAGATCCGACGCGCCGTTGATCACCG
>JAUSHW010000028.1 GCA_030648395.1 Nitrospirales bacterium
TCCCGCTCCCGATCGGTGCACTTCGGAAAGTGCTCCTCCACGGCCGCGTTAGAGTCAGACCCCGCCCCGGCCCTTGCTGCTCAGTGCCACCCGATCGGAATGCATAACGGCAAGGGCCGGGGTGAGCCTCAAATGCGCCGCAGTTCGAGCACTCTGCCGCTCTGATCGGGCGCGCATCGCGCCATATGATATCGAGAGTGCGGGAACCGCGGAGCAGGAGGCTCACCCCGGCCCGCAGCCGCTCTTAGAACTTCTTCAACTGACTCGCCTTCTTCCTGAGCGCCTTCGGCAGCTTCCTGGGGTTGCCCTTCTTCTTCGGGTCGCGCCGCACCGGCTCGTCGTCCTCGGCCTCCCGCTTGCGTGCCGCCGGCCGCGCCCCCGATAGCTGCAGACGCGTCTCGAACTCACCGGCCGTCAGTACCGTGCTGCCACTCGCCCTGGCGAAGTTGACGATCTCGTGGTCCGATGAGACGACCGCACAGTCCGAGCCGTACTGGGCCGCCAGCCGCTTGACCACCGCGTCGGCCTGCTCGCCCTGCTTCGAAAAGACGACCTGAATCCCCTCGCGCCACTCGGCCCGCTCGACCGGATGCCCCGAGCGCCAGCCGTCGAACACAACCGTCACAGGATGGTTTTTTCGGCGGCGATACCCCGACAGGTCGCGGATCAGCGCCTCGCGCTTGGCTTCGACATCGCCCCGCAGGCCGCCCCGTATGCCCATGAGATTGTAGCCGTCGATGATCAGATGGGTCGGCATGACAGGAAGAATATAGCAAAAAACTTGACAATATGCGGGTTTTCTCTTCTAATTTAAAAGACGTGTCCCCGTATTCTGGCAATGAGTGGCAGGAAGGCGCATGAAACAAGACGGCAAACAGATGGTTAGCTCGCCCACAAGATGCCTGCGAGGCGCCCCACTGCTCGCCCTGCTGGCCGCGCTGCTCGTCGCTCCGGACGCCTCCGCCATGATGCCGCAGACCCTGACATGGCATCTGCAATCGCCCCAAACCAGCGGCCTTTATCTGGCCGCCGCCAGATCCAAACAACGCGCCTCCAAGACCGTCACGATCACAAATTTTCGCGCCTCGCAGGAAGGGAAACGCCGTCGCCTGGTGCTGGACCTCACGAAGCCGGTCACCTTCACCCAGGAACGAACGACCGACCCCTCCGTGCTGATCATCGATCTGAACGGTGCGACTCTCGGCAACGCCGCCAAGCGCACGGCCGAAGATGACAATTTCCCCGTTGAGATCGCCATCACGCAGACCTCCCCCAAGCATGTCCGGGTCGTTCTCGACATGGAGGAAGTCACCCATGTCTCGCTGACGAAGCTCAGCAAGCCCGACCGGCTGATCATGGATTACGTCGCCCATCCCGCGACGACACGGACGGCGGCCAGGCCGAAGATCACGCTGCCGCCCGTCAGCCGTCAGATCACCCTGTCGGAGCGGCAGGCCCGACTCGACATCGAAACGATCGTGCTCGACCCCGGACACGGCGGCAAGGACCCCGGCGCCATCGGCCGCGACGGCCTGACCGAGAAGGAAGTCGTCCTGGACGTGGCGCTGCGCCTGCGCGATCTGCTCCGCGAGCGCCTCGGCAAGCGGGTCATCATGACCCGCGACAAGGACGAGTTCATCGAGCTGGACGACCGCGCCAAATTCGCCAACGGGTACAAGGCCGACCTGTTCGTCTCCATCCACATTAACTCGCACCCCAAGCGCGTCACCAAGGGGATCGAGATGTACCACTTCGGCATCGCCTCGGACCGGCGTGCCATGGAAGTGGCCGCGCGCGAGAACGGCGACACCATCGACCACGCCCAGGACTTCGTGGACCTGATCAAGGCGGACCTCGCGCTGAGCAAGCGCATCGAGGAGTCGCAGAACCTGGCGTGGGAGACAAAAATCGCCGTCGTGAACAATGTGGGCTCGCACTACGTGACAGAAGACCACGGCGTGAAGACCGCGCCGTTCTATGTGCTCCGCTACACGGCCATGCCCAGCATCCTGGCCGAACTGGCCTTCATCAGCAACCCGGTGGAAGAGCGGCACCTCCGACAGCCCGCCTTCCGGCAGAAGGCCGCCGAGGGCCTGTTCGAAGGCATCCGCAACTACCTGAACTCCGCGCAAGTCGCCCTCCTGCGGTAACACCGCATTTGCCCACTTTTAAACTGACGCTAGAATACGACGGGACGAATTATCACGGTTGGCAAGTCCAGCCGAATCTTCCGACCATCCAGGGCACGCTCGAAGCCGTCATCAGCCGGGTCGCCCAGCACAAGGCGAACGTGACCGCAGCTGGACGGACCGATGCCGGCGTCCACGCGCTCGCGCAAGTGGCGCACTTCTCCACCACCGCCAAGCTGACGGCCGAGGAATGGCAGCGCGCGCTGAACGGGCTCCTGCCGCCGGACATCGCCGTACAGGCAGTGGAGGACGTTCCGGATTCCTTCCACGCGCGTTTTACGGCGAAGTCCAAACTCTACCGGTACCGGATCTTCGCGCGCGTGAACCGCTCCGCGCTCAGCCGGAGCAAAATCCTGCACTATCCCTACCCGCTGGACCTGGACGCCATGGAGGTGGCCTGTCGCCCGCTCATCGGGACGCACGACTTCTCCTCCTTCCAGGGCTCGCCGACGGACACGGAGAACACCGTCTGCGCGGTTTCCAAGCTGACAGTGGATCGGTTCGGGGATGAAGTGATCTTCGAGGTGGAAGGGAACCGTTTCCTGAAGCAGATGGTGAGGAATATCGTGGGGACGCTGCTGGAAGTTGGGAGGGGGAAGGTGCAGGCGGGAGAGATAGCGGGGATTCTCGCGGCGCGTGACCGCACCAAAGCCGGCCCCACCGCGCCGGCGCACGGGCTGTATTTAGTGAAGGTGGACTACTGAATCAAAAAGGGGACCGGTCTATCGGTAATAATCGAATACACCACCAGACTAATGTCCCAACCACCGAGTACAAAAGCACATTGAGACCGATTGAGATCGTCAAGATGATAATAATTGAACTGAGCGGAGGATTCTCAAAAGCATCAAGCGCCCCAGCCATAATCCAGCTTGGCCAGAGGGTCACAGCCAGGTATGGCCATCGAAAGACACCTCCTTGAAGCCTCCCGATGATGAGGATCAAGGCAGGCACCAGGAAACCGGCTATTCCCCACCAAATAACAAACCGTCTCATGATGCGAATAAGGGGTCAGTCACCGTTTTGCACCTTCGTCCTTCGGCTCCATCGTTGAACCTCTAGCCCTTTGCGCTAGGACACCATTCGAAAATAAATAAGTAAAATAGGAGAGTAACGAAGAACGCAAGATAAGAGTAACTGAACCACACATTGAATCGTGCCATTTGATTCAGTTTGTCATCTCCAAGTTGGAGATACTTCTTATGCCTCAGGAATGACCACGTGGCGAGCGAGTTCTGAATAGAATTATTTAGAATCAGACTAGGCGAACCCAATCCTTCCCATGCTTCGCGATGGTTATTTTTGAGGTAAGCCAGAAACCTGTAGCCCATTCCTAATCCAATAACTGCCAGGACGACTAACGGAACAAGTAAATATTTTTCAGGTACGCCTATACAAGTCATCAGGCACGTTTCCATTTGATGTTGCAGCCGATGCTGGGGCGTTGGGTAGAGTCCACGGGGCGGCCGTCGAGGGTGGCGTCGAGGGCCGCGCGCAGATCGCGCCCCGTCACCGGCTTGCCATTGCCGGGCCGGCTGTCATCCAGTTGGCCACGATAGACCAGCCGCCGCGCCTGGTCGAACACGAAGAAGTCCGGCGTGCAGACCGCGCCATACACCTTCGCGACCGCCTGCGACTCGTCATGGCAGTACGGAAAGGTGAACTTCAGCTCCTCCGCCATCGCCTTGAGTGACGCGGGCGCGTCCTCCGAATAGTTCTTCGCATCGTTCGCACTGATCGCCACGATCCCGATATCCTTGGCGGCATAGTCCCGGCCAAGACGCGCCAGCCCCTCCTGCACGTGCTGCACATACGGACAGTGCCGGCAGATGAACATGACCAGCAGGGCTTTCTTCCCCGCAAAGGTCTTCAGTGAAATGGTCTTCACGGAGACCACGTCCGGCAACTGAAAATCCGGCGCTGCCGTCCCCAGCGCCACCATCGTTGATTCAGTTAGAGCCATACAATTCCTTTTGCGGGTGGGCCGAACCAGGCAAGGGCCGAAGCGGGGTCTGACTCTAACGCGGCCGTGG